>NZ_DATBQF010000079.1:0-64525 GCF_036560965.1 Methylosinus sp.
CGAATTTCTATCGCCCGGCGGAAGTGGATATTCTGCTCGGCGATTCGTCCAAGGCGCGCAAGGCGCTGGGCTGGGCTCCCGAGACCTCGCTCGAGCAGCTCATCCACGAGATGCTCGACGCCGATCTCGAGCGGCTGAAGCAAGAGGCGAAAGCCTGAGGGCGCGCGAGCATCCTCTCGCGAACGACGCGAGAATTGACGCTATGGCCGAATCGAAATCCGATGAGCGAGAAGGCGTGACGCTGTCGTCCGACAGCCTCACCGCTTTCATTTCGCCGAAAGGCGCGGAGCTGCAATCGCTGCGCGACAGCGACGGCGTCGATTATCTCTGGGCCGGCGAGCCGATCTGGCCCAAGCATAGTCCGCTGCTGTTTCCGATCGTCGGCCGGCTGGCGAACGACCGCTACGCCTATCGCGGCGAGAGCTATGCGATGCCGAAGCACGGCTTCGCGCGCGACCGCCTGTTCGAGATCGTCGAGGCGGCGCCGCATTCGGCGCGCTTCACGCTGCGCTCGGACGCCGCGACGCGCGCGGTTTTTCCCTTCGACTTTCTGCTCACCGTCGAATTCACTCTGTCGGGCCGGCGTCTCGACATTCGCCATGGCGTGACCAATCTCGGCGCCGACGACATGTATTTCTCGATCGGCGCGCATCCGGCCTTTCGCTGGCCGCTCGGCGAGGCCGCCAAGGAGCAGAGTCGACTGCATTTCGAGCGCCATGAGCCGGCGCCCATCCGCAGGCTCGTCGGCGGACTTCTCGGTCGCATGAAGGACTCCCCCGTCGAGGGGCGAACGCTGTCGCTGCGAGAAGAGCTCTTCGCCGATGACGCGATCATCTTCGACGCATTGACGAGCCGGAGCCTCGTCTATTCCTGCGGAAGCGGGCGATCGCTGGAAATCGCGTGGGAGGGATTCCAGCATCTCGGCCTCTGGTCCAAGCCGGGCGCGGACTTCCTGTGCATCGAGCCTTGGCGCGGCTATGATTCGCCGGTCGGCTTCGCCGGCGAGCTCGACGAAAAGCCCGGAATCGCGCATGCCGGCCCCGGCGAGACGCTCGATTTCATTTTGCGCATCGGCGTCGAGTGACGAGCATGGGCGTCGCCAAGCGCCATGCGCTCAAGCTGCTTCGCCTCTCGCTGGGCCTCGCGACGGGCGATCTCGACATTGTCGGGCGCCTGGACGGTTTTCACGACGACGTCGTCCATGGCTGGGCCTATTGTCCCGCGCATCCGGGCCGACGCGTGCTGGTCGATATATTCGCGGATGATGTTTTCGTCTGCCAGCGATCGGCGGATCTGCCGAGAGCCGATCTCGCGGCCAATGGCATGGGCGACGGCCGCCACGGCTTCGACGTCAAGATTCCCTCGGCCTTCTCGCGCGGCGACGCCACCAGGATCCGCGTCTACGCCATCGCGGAGACGCCGTTCGAGCTGACGTCGGCCGAGCGGCGCGCGCTGCTCGCGCGGCGCCTCGGCCGAGACGATTATCTTCGTGCGACATTCGGCGCGGCTTTCGCCTCGCGCGACGGCGACAGCGAGGCGGCTTCGGCGTCGCGTGCGCCGAGCGCGTCGCACACGAGGGAGCTTCTGTTCGCGCCGACGCCCGTCCCCGCCCCGCCGCCCATTCTCGGCGAGGCTCTGTGCGCCTATCTCGACCAAAATCGCTACAAATGGGATCTCGCCGACACATTCGACGCGACCATTTCAACCGCCGATCGCGAAGCCTTCCTCGCGCATTATGTCGAATTCTACGGACGCGCGCGGCGGCCCTTGCGCATACCGCTCTCCGCGCGCGACATAGAATTTCTCGATGACGGGCCCACTCTCGACGATCGCCTCGCGCCGAGCCGCGCGATGCGTCTCTTCACGCGAGCGCCGCCGGAGAATGCGACCGAGGCCGAGCGGCTCACGGCGATTTTTCGCTGGGCGGCCTTCGGCGCCGCGGCCTTCGATGTCGAGGACTGCCTCATCGCCGACGCTCATGCGGAACTGCTGCGCGCCTGCGACGCGCCGGACATTCGCTTCCCGCTCTCGACCTTCATGACCTGCTTTCTCGACGCGCATCCGATCCTCCGCGGCGCGCGTGTCGCGACCGAAGGCGATCGGCGATCGGCCTATCTCGCCGTGCTGCTCTTCGCCGCGCGGGCGCCGCATTATCTGCGCTACATTCCGCCGGATTGGCTCGACACTTTCCTGTCGCCGCAGGATGGCGTCACGCCCTTCGACGACGAGTCGCGCCGGCTACTCGGCGCCGACGCCGTCGACGCATCGCGCTGGCGCGCGTCGATCGACGCGCTCGGCTATGATTATGACGCGAAGCGGTTTCGCACGCGCACGCCGTCGGGACATCGCGCGCATTCTGCCGCGTCTCCCGCGCCCGACGGCGAGACCGTCGACATTCAGCTGATCGGGCCCTTCAGCCGGCAGCTCGGCATAGCGGACAGCTGCCGCGCGCTCGCCGCGGCGCTCGCGCGTCTCGATCATTCGGTGCGGCTCTGCGACTTCACTCTGGATTATCCCAATCGGATTCGCGCCGACGCCGAGCCTCTCCCGACGACGCCCGGCCGCGCCAGGATCAATATCCTGCATCTCAATCTCGAAGAGCTGCCGAGCGCGATCGCCTATCTGCCGGATATCTGGTCGGACAGCCGGCTCGTCGGCTTTCCCTATCTCGAAATGCCGACGCCGCATCCGGCGCAGATGCTCGGCCTGACGCTGGTCGACGAGCTCTGGTCCGCCTCGGCCTTCACGACCCGGGCGCTCGCCGGCCACAGGCCGACCCATACGGTGGGCACGTCGGCGCGTTTCGTGCGCAAGCGCGGACGCGCGGCGGCGCGCGCGCTCGTCTATGACGATATCGCGGGCGCCGATGATTTCGTCTTTCTCGCCTCCTGCGACGCGCTCTCCGGCGTCTATCGAAAAAATCCGCTCGGGACGATGCGCGCCTTTCTCGCCGCCTTTCCCCATGATGCGAAGGTCAAGCTCGTCATCAAGACGCATAGCGTCGATCGCGTGCGGGCGCCGCGCGAGATGGAAGTGTGGCGCTCGATTCGCAATGTCGTCGCCGAATGCGAGCGGATCGTGCTCGTCGACCGCATTCTCGACGATGAGGAGCAGGCGGCGCTGATCGAAGGCGCGGATTGCTATGTCTCGCCGCATCGCGCCGAGGGCTTCGGCTATCATATGCTGGAGGCGATGACATTGGAGACGCCGGTGATCGCCACCGCCTATTCCGGCAATATGGAATTTTGCGACGATCACACGGCCTTTCTCGTCCCCTATCGGCTCATTCCGGTCGGCCCGGGCGAATATCCGCGCACGCGCAGCGACCAGCTCTGGGCGGAGCCGGATTTCGCGCGAAGCGTCGAGGCGATGCAGGCGGTCTTTCACGATCGCGAAACGCGAGCGGCCAAGGTCGCAGCGGCGCGCATGATCGCCGAGACGCGTTTTTCGACCGAAGCCTTCGCCGCCCGTCTCGATGCGCGCATCGAAGAAATATTGGCGCGCGGCGACTGAGCGTCAGCGCGCGCCGCCGATAAGCTTGCGCGCGCCTTTCTCGAGCGCCATTCCGGCGCTCATCGCGAGCACGAAGACGATCATCTGCGGATCGAGAAACGCGAGATCGACGATCGCCGGGCCCGGGCAGACGCCGCCGAGCCCCCAGCCAATTCCGAAGATCGTCGCGCCGATGACGAGCGGCGCGTCGATGCGCTGATTCGTCGGCAGGCGCATCTCATCGCCGAGCAACGCGCGCGAGCGGCCGCGCGCGACGCGAAAGGCGATCAGCCCGACGCCGACGGCGCCGCCCATGACCAAGCCGAGCGACGGGTCCCAGGGACCGGCCACGTCGAGAAAGCCTTTCACCTTGCTCGGCAGAATCATGCCGGAGATGCAGAGGCCGAGGCCGAACAGCAGGCCGATGGCGAAAGCGGCGATGGTCGATTTCGACATGGATCAACCCAGCATGTGACGGAGAACGAAAACGGTGAGAACGCCGCTCGCCATGAAGGCCGCGGTCGCGACGAGCGCGCGCGGCGACAAGCGCGACAGGCCGCAGACGCCATGCCCGCTGGTGCAGCCGCCGCCGAGCCGCGCGCCATAGCCGACGAGCAGTCCGGCGAGGATGGTCGCGCCATAGCCTATGTCGAGGACCGGCGTCCGCGCCGCGCCGGCGAGCCGCAGAAGCGCCGCCGAGGCGAAGAGGCCGAGGACGAAAGCGACGCGCCAGGAGACATCGCCTCTCGCGGGCGGCAGCAGCCCGGCGACAATGCCGCTGACGCCCGCTATGCGCCCGAGCAGCAAGATCATCAGGCCCGCCGCGAGGCCGATCGCCACGCCGCCCGCCGCCGCGCTCCAGGGCGTAAAATTCGTCCAGTCGATCTGCATCCTCGCCGCCTCCGTCGCGCGCCGGCTCAATAGCCGCGCGCCGCTCCCGCCGCCGACCGCGGATCATTGACGCCCGTCATCAAGCCGTCGCTGATCGCGATCGCCTCCGACGCGCCGAAGGGCGCGTGATCCTCGATCTCATGCCCCATCGCCTCGAGCCGCCGCCGCGTGTCGGGCGAGAACGCGCCGGGCTCGGCCAGCACGACATCCGGCAGCCATTGGTGATGAATGCGCGGCGCCGCCACCGCCTGCGCCAAGGACATATGATGATCGATGACATTGAGCGCCGTCTGCAGCACCACCGAGATAATGCGCGGCCCATTGGGGCTGCCGAGCACGAGGACGGGCTTTCCATCCTTCATCACAATGGTCGGCGACATGGAGGACAGCGGCCGCTTGCCGGGCGCGATGGCGTTGGCGCTTCCCTGCACCAGGCCGAAGCCATTGGCGGCGCCGGGCGCGGCGGAAAAATCATCCATCTCGTCATTGAGCAGCACGCCCGTTTCCGGCGCCATGACTTGCGCGCCGAAATAGCCATTGAGCGTAGTGGTGACGGAGACCGCGCCGCCCTCGCCATCGACGATGGAATAATGCGTCGTCTCCAGCCGCTCGCGCGGCGCGGCGCCGGGCGACAGATCGGCGGAGCGCGTCGCGCGATCGGCGACGATGCTGTTTCGCAGCGCGGCCGCATAGGCTGACGATGTGAGACGCGCGACCGGATTGCTCACGAAATCCGGATCGCCCAGCGAGTTGTTGCGATCGAAGAAGGCGCGACGCTCCGCCTCGACGAGAAGATGCGAGGATTGCGGCGTGTGAAAGCCGAGAGCGGCGAGATCATAGCCTTCCAAAATATTCAATATTTCGCACAGCGCCACGCCGCCCGAGCTCGGCGGCGCGGAGGAGTAGAAATCATAGCCGCGATAGACGCAATGGACCGGCGCGCGCTCCATCACCTCATAGAGCGCGAAATCATGCGCCGCGATCACGCCCTTCTCGGCCTGCGCGGCGCGCTCGATCGCCTGCGGAATGCGCCCTTCATAGAAGGCGCGCGGCCCCTGCGCCGCGATCTCGCGCAGGAGACGCGCGAGATCCCTCTGGATCAGCCGATCGCCCGGCTGCAACGGCGATCCATCCGCGCGCGAGAAGATTTTCGCCGCGGCGGGACTGTCCTTCAATCGCGTCGCGGCGTGCAGGACGCGAATATCCGCCTCCTCCAGAACAAAGCCCCGCTCGGCGAGCGCGATGGCCGGCGCGATGATTTTTTCACGCGGGAGGCGGCCGTATTTCGCCTGCGCCGTCTCGAGGCCGAGCACGGTTCCCGGAACCGCCACCGCGCGATAGCCGATGCGGCTCGCCTCCGTGTCGACGACGCCCTTTGCGTCGAGGAACATATCGGCGGTGGCGGCCAAAGGCGCCGTCTCGCGAAAATCGAGGAAGCGCTCGCCCTGCCCCGGCAGATGCAGCAGCAGAAATCCGCCGCCGCCGAGATTGCCGCAGCAAGGATGCGCGACGGCGAGCGCATAGCCGACAGCGACCGCGGCGTCGACGGCGTTGCCGCCGGCTTTCAATATGTCGAGTCCGATGTCGCTGGCGAGACGATGCTCGCTCACCACCATGCCGCGCCGCCCCGTCGCGACCGGCTCGGCGGCGGCGGCGAGAGCGAGAAGCGAGAGAAAAAAGGAGAGAAGCAATCGCATCGAGGACTCGTGTGATGGGCAATGCACAGTGGCCGCCGGCCTATCGCCCGCTGCCTATTCCCGCCGGCGGACCGATGAGAACATAACCGCGGCTGCGGCCTTCATTGCCGGCGTCGACCGTATTCATCGCATCGAACAGTTCCGCAGCCGAGATCCAGACCGGCGGATATTTGTAGCGCGCGACGTCGAGAAGCAGGAAGCGATCCGTCTTGGCGTCATAGGCGGCGAGCGGCGAGATATGTCCGCTGCGCGCCTGCCCCAGCGCGGCGCGCTGATAATTGACGACGACATGGCGTCGCTTGCCCGACAGCTGCTCCGCCGCGCTGGCGCGAAATTCGTCCAGCGAGCTCTGCGCCGCATGCGTGACCTTCGCCTCGAGGCCGAAGCTCGCGACGAGGCCGCCGAACTCGTCGAGCGTCATGCCCCGACGCAATATGCTCTCCTGCTTCACCACCGCCTCGGTCTTCTCGCTGAACAGATTGTCCTGCGAGAAGCTCCCCTGCCCATCGGCGGGCGCGGGTATCTCGAGCGCGTTGAGCAGCATGGTCAGAGTGGCGACGCCGCAAAAGGAGCCGTTCTTCTGCGTGACGAATTCCGACGAGAGCGGCCAATAGGCCTCGCGCGCCTCCGCCTCGAGGAACCATTCGCGACCCTGCGCGCTGCGCAGATCGACGAGATTGCCGGAGAGCGGCAGGCGCTCCGCCAGCGCCGGCGAAAGCGCGGCCGCGCCAATGGCGAGAGCCGGAACGAGAAAAGCAAAAAATCGTCGTCTCGAGATCGACGTTTTCGTCATTTCATCCTCGGAGAAGCAGGGCCGCTCGACACCGCGCGATGGCGCGAGCGCGACAGGCGTAAGGATGCAGCTCAAAGCGTTTCCAGCCGAAGTGGATGCCGGTTCGGCGTTGGAAACGCGTCGATACAATAGCCTGAGGTGCTTCCGTGTTTCAACGAAACACGGAAACACTTTAGGGGGCGCCGACGACGTATGCAATTTTCGTCCCGCCGGCGCGAGCGCGGCGCTTATCGCGCTACGGCCTCGAGCGCGGCCAGCAGGCTCGCCTGATCCGGCGCGGCCGCCACGCGAATATCGGCGCAGCCCGCCGCGCGCAGCACGCCCGCGACCTCCTCCGACAGCGCGCAATGCACGACCCGCGCGCCTGTCGACCCTTCGGCCAGCGCGAGGAAGATCGACGCGCTGCGCGCCGAAAAATGCAGCACGGCGTCGATCTCGTCGGCGGCGAGCGCGGCGGCGGCCTCGTCGCCGAGCGCCTGCGCCGCGCGCGCCTCATAGGTCTCGACGATGGTCGCCGCATGGCCCCGCGCGCGCAGGAAGGATTCGAGATCGTCCTTGCGATCGTGGCCGGCGAGATAGAGGAAGCGCGACGGCGCGGCGAAGCGGGATTGCAACAGCGCCGTCAGCGCCGCCACATCGGGCGCGCTCGCCTGCGCCTGCACGCCGCGCGCCGCGAGCGCCTGCGCGGTCTGGGCGCCCACGACGAAGAAGGGCGCGCGCAGAGCCGTCAGCCCCTCGCCCGCATATCGGATCGCGCGGGCGCTGGTCGCCAGAACCGCGTCGACAGTTTCGGCCGGCGTCGCGGCGCCGGTCGCGACGATCTCGAGAACCGGGGCGATCAGCGGCGCAAATCCGCGCCGCCGCAGCTCTTCCGCCGTGCGCTCGGCGTCTTCTCTCGCCCGCGTGACGAGAACGCGCCTCATGAGAGGCCCGCGACCCCATTCGGCAGCCGCAGCAATATTTCATTGGCCGCATCGTCGCCGATCAGCGCGGCGTCCATGGCGGGACCGCGCCGATGCGCCTCATAGACCTGCGAGCCATCGGCGCGCAGCGCCATGCCATGGAACGCGATCGCCTCGCCATCGAGCCGCGCATAAGCGGCGATGGGCGTGCGGCAAGAGCCGTCCAGCACGGTGAGAAAGGCCCGCTCGGCCGCGAGCGCGGCGGCGGTCGAAGGATCGAGAATGGCGGCCAGCGCCTCGCGGACGCGCGCGTTGCCGGCGCGCTTGGTGACGGCGATGGCGCCCTGTCCGGCGGCAGGAAGAAAATCCTCTATCGGCAGAATGGCGGTGGCGTGGCGCTCGAGGCCGAGCCGCTTCAGCCCGGCGAGCGCCAGCAGCGTGCCGTCCACCTCGCCGCTCTCCACCTTGCGCAGCCTGGTCTCGACATTGCCGCGCAGCAGCACGATGGAGACATCCGGCCGCAGCCGCTTCACCTGCGCGCCGCGCCGCAGCGAGGCCGTGCCCACCACCGCGCCCTTCGGCAGCGCGTCCAGCGTCGCGCCATTGCGGCCGATCCAGGCGTCGCGCACATCCTCGCGCGGGAGATAGCCGGCGATGGCGATCTGAGGCGGCAAATGCGTCGGCAAATCCTTGGAGGAATGCACGGCGAGATCGATGCGCCCCTCGATGAGGGCGACGTCCAGCTCCTTGGTGAACAGCCCCTTGCCGCCCGATTCCGAGAGCGGCCGATCCTGGATCATGTCCCCCGTGGTGCGGATGACCTCGATCGGCAGCGTCTCCGCCTCGAGGCCGAGCGCCGCGGCCAGCAAGGCCCGCAGTTGCCACGTCTGCGCCAGAGCGAGAGGGCTGCCGCGTGTGCCGATGCGCAGGGGTGTTGTCGTCATAGCCTCGTCCGCCGTGGGAATTGTCGAGGCGGACTATAGGGAAAAGCGGGCGAGCTACAAGCGGGCGGCCCCGACATCGCCGATGCGTTGACGGAACCTGGCAGGTTCTTCGATAATCAATTTGAACCTGGGAGATCAGCCCGTGACCGCCTTCACCGTCCGCCTGCCGGACGCTACCGCCGCCAAGCTCGAAACGCTGGCGCGGAAGCTCGACCGCCATTGCTCTTTCGTCGTGGCGCAGGCGATCGAAGACTTTGTGGAGCGCGAGGCGTGGCAGCTCACCGAGATCGCAGCCGGATTGGCGGACGCCGAGCGCAGGGACTTTGCTTCCAAGTCAGAATTTGCTGATGTCATTCAAAAATATGTAAAGGCCGCTCGGCACGAGCCATCGGACGATCCGGTGGAGTGACCGCCCGTTTCGGGCCAAGAGCCAAAATCCATCCGCACCTCCGCCGCCCGCCCCATCTCTTACGCAAACCGCCGCGAACTTAACCGCGCCTTAACCGAGATCGGATAAACCGAAAGCCAGCGCGGCGAGGCGAATGAGCGTCCCCGCGCGAGGCGTGCCCCCGATGTTCTCCACCGACTTTCAGCGTCTCGTTTTGCCGCGTCTCGCCATTCCGCTGCTGGGCGGATTGCTGCTCGCGGCGGCCCAGGGCGGCGCCCGCGCCGCCGAAGCGCCGAAGAACGTGTATTTGATTTCCGGCCACGAAGGCTATGGCGTCGTCGAATGCATCACGCAGAAGAAAGATTGCGGGAAGATCGTCGCCGATTCCTGGTGCGAGTCGCATGGTCACGGCCCCGCGGTGGCCTTCGGCCGCGCCGACGATGTGACCTCGGCGATCGGCCCGGCCTCGGCGCGCAGGCCCGCGACGGCGGAGGCCGCCGTCGTCTCTTGCAGCGAGTGATCTCGCAGCGATCGAACTCGCAGCGAAAGAGCGCAGGCGGGCGCGGGCCCGCCGGCCCGTCATTTTTTCAGGAACTCGCCGCATTGCGCGACGTCGCCCGCGCCCCAGGGCTGGACCGGCACGCTCGAGGTGGAGTTTTCCGGCGATCCCTCGATCAGCCGGTCGGAATAGGCCATATAGACCAGCACATTGCGCTTGGCGTCGCAGCCGCGCACGATATGCAGGCGCTTCCACAGCGCCGAGCGGCGCTCGCTGAACACCTCGTCGCTCTGACCGAATTTCTCCTTGAATTTCACCGGCCCGTATTGGCGGCAGGAGAGCGACACGTCGGAGGTCTGCTCCGCCACGCCGAACATTCCCGCGACGCCGCCCTTCTCATGCACGGTGTAATAGCAGGCGACGCCGTCGACCTCCGGGTCGTCGAGCACATAGGTCGCCAATTTGTCGTTGGGCGTCAGCAGCTTGAAGTCGGTCGACTTGCGGAAAATAAGATCCGGCCCGTCGGCCCGGGCGGGAACGGAGCCTGCTGCGGCGAGAAGCCCCGTGACGACGAGAGCGGACAGGACGAATTTGGACGGCTTCATAAGTGCGTTCCTCCAGAGCGCCGGGACATTCCCTCGACAAATGTCGTGATGCGCCTTGTTCGCGACAAGAAGCTCGCGACAATCGCGAGCCGATTGATCGGACGGACAATATGCCCGATATGGTCTCGAGCTCGACGGTTTCGGATTCGCCGGCCTCCGGCGCCTCGCCTTTCGAATCGCGCAATATAGGACCAATGTCGGCCAAACATATCACCCCGGAGACAGCTTCGCGGAAGGGGCCGGCACGGCGCCTCGCGGGCGCGCTCGTCCTCGCCGCCGCCGTGCTGCTCGCTGCGCCGGCCCTGGCGCAATCGGCCTATTGCGACAATCTGCGCGCGCAGATCGCCGCCGCCGGCAATAATGCGGGCTCCGCCCGCTATCGCGCCGCCGCGGCGACCCAGCAGAAAGAGATCGACCGCACCGTCGCCTATGGGCATTCGATCGGCTGCGATCGCCAGCAATTCCTGTTCTTCGGCAATGCGCCGCCGCCGCAATGCGGCGCGATCAACGGCCGCATCGCGCAGATGCGCTCCAATCTCGGCTCGCTCCAGCATAGCTCGGGCGACGGCCAGCGCCAGGCGCTGCAAGCGCGCTTCGATCAGCAATGCCGGCAACAGCAGCAGCCGACGCGCATCGTCGCCCGCCAGCGCAATATTTTCGAGGAGCTGTTCGGCTCGCAGGAGGAGGAGCCGACGCCGGCCCGCGAGCTCCCGGCGACGCCGCAAGAACGCGATGTGGACGAAGATGGCGCGCCGGTCGCGCGCGGCGGATCGATGGCGGTCTGCGTGCGGGCCTGCGACGGCGGCTTCTTCCCCATCAGCTATTCGGCGCGGCGCGCCAATCTCGCCGAGCTGGCGGATCTGTGCCGGGCGCAATGCCCGAATGTCGAGGTGGCGCTCTACACGCGCTCGCCCTCACGCGATATCGAGACCGCATTGTCGACGGATGGCGAGGCCTATGCCGACCATCCCAATGCGCTGAAATTCACCAAGAGCTACGATCCGACCTGCTCCTGCCGCCCGCCCGGACGCAGCTGGGCCGAGACGCTCGCCGAGGCCGAGCGGCTGCTCGCCGAGCGGAACCGCGGCGATCTCGTCGTCTCGGCGGAAAAAGCGGAGGAGCTGTCGCGGCCGATCGGCGCGCGCGCCATGCGGGGCGCCGTGTCGCCCAACCTCCCCGCCCCCGCGCCGGAGACGGCTCAGCCGGAGAAACGGCCGGTCGAGGTCCATGAGACGACGACGCGGGAGATCGTCGGCGCCGACGGCGTCAAGAAGCGCGTGCGCGTCATCGCGCCGACCCTGTGAGGCCGTCCGCGCGCTCATAGAGCGTCCAGGCGAAACCCGAGAGGCCCGACGCCGGGAAAAACCCACGGCGCAGGAAGGCGGCGCGGCAATCCTGCGGGCCGGCCGAGCGCCGTTCCGCATGGTCCGCATTCGAATCCGGAAGATCGACGACCAGCAGAAAGGCCGGCGGCGAGGCGCACCACTCCGCCGGGGCGACCGGCGTCGCGACGACGCCCAGCTTGCGCGCATAATAGGCGACGACGGCCTTGGTCTCGCCGCGCGCGAAATCGACGGCGTAGCGCGCCGCTGGCCGCTCGGCCATGATCCTGACCGCATCCTCGTAATGGCCGCGGCCGTAGCGGTAGAAATCGGCGAGCTGCAGCGCATCGCCGGCCGCAAAGCCGGACAGCAGGACGATCGCCGCGAGGCGCCGCCACGCTCCCGCGCGGTGGAGGGCGGCGCAGCCTTCGGCGGCGAGCAGCGCCAGGCCTATCGCCGCGGTCGAGTGAAAGCGCGGATATTGCTGGCTCGGCAGCGCCGCGGCGACATGCAGCAGCGGCAGGCCGAAAACCGCGATCGCCGGAAACACCCGGCGCTCGGCCGGCAGAACCGCCAGCAGGCCCAGAGCGAGCAGCGCCGCCATTGCGACAATGGCGAAATCATCGACGCCGCGCGGGAAGCCGAGCGTCGCCCGCGCCATTCCGGCGACGCCCTCGGCGAAAATCTCGGGGCTCAGCGGAACCATGGCCCCGACCTGAAAATCCGGGGCGAGAGCGCCATAGACGAAACAGCCCAGCGCCGGAAGGCTCGCGAGCCCGGCGACGATGGCGATGACGACAGCCCCGCCGAGGCCCCGCCGACGGGCGCGCACGACCGAGGTCAGAACCAGCGCCGCCGTCGCCTCGACCATTGTGAGATGGCAGAAGGTCCCGAAGCCGATCGTCGCGGCGAGCGCCAGCAGACGCCGACGGGAGGCTCCCTCGACCAGAATGGACTCCACGACCCCATAGGCCAGCAGGACGGCGAGAAACATGCCGGCGTAGCCGCGCGCCTCCGAGCCGTAATGGACGAAGAAATAGGAGGCGGCGAAGACGAAAGCGGCGAGGAGCCCGGCGGCGTCGCAATAGCGGCGGCTCGCGGCCGCGGCGGCGGGAATGGCCAGCGAGCCGAAAACCACCGCCGCGAGCCGCATGAGCGGAACCGGCGCATCGGGTCCGAGCAGAAGGAGCCAGGCGGAATTGGCGACGTGATTATTGTCGTGATGCAGGCCGATGAACACATCGGCGATGGAATGCGCCCGCTCCAGCAGGTGGAGCGTCCAGATTTCGTCGAGCCAGAGATCGCCCTGCGCGGCGTGGAGGCGCAAGGCGACGCCGAGGAGCGTGAGGGCGATGAGGGCGCGGAAATAGCTATTCGATCCGCGGACCATGAGGCCCACGCCCCCGCCCTCCCCCGCGTGGGAGCGGGGAGCGGCGACGTGACGCGAAACGTCGATGACGCGCGAAATCTGCTCGCTCTCCCGCAAAGCGGGGGAGGATTGGGGAGGGGACGCGGCTTCAGGCTCGCATTGCATCAGCGAGACGATCGCACGAAGCCGTCAACGAAAGCTCAAGCCTCCGCCTTCAGCGGCCGCATCAGCAGCGCCTCTATCGCCTGATCCACACCGATCGCGCCCGACAAAATCGCGTCGACCGCCTCGGCGATCGGCATTTCGACATTGCGCTCCTTGGCCATGGCCACCAGCGCCGCGGCGGTGAAGGCGCCCTCGGCGAGCTTGCCGTGGGTCGCGGAGATCGGCGCCTCGCCGCTCGCCAGCGCCGCGCCGAAAGCGAAATTGCGCGATTGCGCCGAGCCGCAGGTGAGCACCAGATCGCCGAGGCCCGACAGGCCCATCAGCGTCTCCTGATTGACGCCATAGGCGCGGCCGAGCCGCGTCAATTCGGCGAAGCCGCGGGCGATCAACGCCGCCTGGGCGCTCGCGCCGAGCGCCCTGCCCGCCGCCATGCCGCTGGCGATGGCCAGCACATTCTTCGCCGCGCCGCCGATCTCGACGCCGAGCACATCGGTCGAGCGATAGAGACGGAAAGCGCGCGTCGACAGCAATTCGCAAAGGCCCTTGGCCAGCGCCTCGTCGCGGGCGGCGAGCGTCACCGCCGTGGGAAGGCCGCGGCAGACGTCGGCGGCGAAGCTCGGACCCGAGAGAATGGCGATCTTCGCCTGCGGCAATTCCTGCGCCGCCACCTCGCTCATGAAGCGCCGCGTGCCGCGCTCTATGCCCTTGGAGCAGATGATGAACGCCGTTCCCGGCGAAAGGATCGGGCGGAAGCGCCGCGCGACCTCGCGCATCGCCTGGGCGGGGACGACTCCGAGCACGACGCTCGCGCCGGCGAGCGCCGCAGGATCGGCGCAGGGCGCGACGCCTTCGGCGAGCGGCAGGCCGGGGAGATAGGCGCGGTTCTCGCGGTCGCGCGCCAGAGCGGCGACATGCTCGGGATCATGCCCCCAGAGCGCGACGCCGGAGCGCCCGCTCGCCGCGACATTGGCGAGCGCCGTGCCCCATGCGCCGGCGCCGAGCACGGCGATCTTCTCCTCGCTGCTCATCTCATCCCGATCTTCTGATTGTCCGAGCGCGCCCACAGCCGCTCGAAGGTCTCCTCGAATTGCGCGACCGCGGCCGGGCTTTCGATCAATATGAGGTCATTGTCCTGGAATTCGGCGCCCGAGACGGAAAAATTGGCCGAGCCGCTGCGCAGCGCCCGCCCATCCACCTGATAGGATTTCAGATGCATGAGATCGCGCGAGCGGCTCTTGCGCTTTATTTCCATATTTCGCGCCGCGGCGACGGCCTCGATGGCGGGGCTGAGGCCGCCGCGCTCCTCGCCGTCGAGATAGACGCGCACGCGCACGCCGCGCATGGCCGCGGCGCCGAGCGCCGAGATCACGGCGCGATCGGTCAGGACATAGGCGGCCATGTCGATGGATTTTCTCGCGCCGCCGATGAGCCGCAGATCGAGATCCTCGAAGCCGGCGCGCGGCCCGTAGAAGACGCGCACGCCGACGGCCATCGGCTCCTGCGACAGCAGGCCGCCGGGCGGCGGCGGGACCGAGAAGGTCGCCGCCGCGGCCAGCAACAGCCGCTTCATCTCAACTGCCCCGCCGACCGCATCGCGAGCTCACGCCTTGCCGTGGTGGAGCGGTCCGGCGTTGGCGTCGAGCGGCCAGCGCGGGCGCGCGGCGAAGGTGAGATCATCCGTCATGCCGCGCGCGAAACGCTCGAGCCCGGCCCAGGCCACGATCGCGCCATTGTCGGAGCAAAGGCCCGGCGGCGGCGAGACGAAGCGCAGGCCGGTCTCGGCGCAAAGGCGGGTGAGCGCGCGGCGGATCGCGCCATTGGCGCCGACGCCGCCGCCGATGACGAGGCCATTGGGACGGCCGCCGCTCTGGGTGAAGATGCGCAGGCCGGAACGCGTGCGGTCGACGAGCACATCGACGATGGCCGCCTGGAAGGACGCGGCGAGATCGGCGACGTCGCGCTCGGTCGGCCCGGATCGCGCGGTCTCTTGCGACGCGCCGTCCTGTCGCGCGACCTCGAGCCGCGCGATCTCCTGGCGCACCGCCGTCTTGAGGCCGGAGAGCGAGAAATCCGCGCCCTCGCGACCGAACATGGGACGCGGAAAATCGAAGCGCCCGGGGTCGCCCTCCTCGGCGAGCCGCTCTATGTGCGGGCCGCCGGGATAGGGCAGGCCCAGCATTTTCGCGACCTTGTCGAAGGCCTCGCCGGCCGCGTCGTCCACTGTCGAGCCGAGCCGGCGATAGTCGCCGACGCCCAGCACGGCGACCAGCTGCGTGTGGCCGCCCGAGATCAGCAGAGCGAGATAGGGAAAATCGAGCCGCTCGGTGAGGCGGCCGGTGAGCGCGTGAGCCTCGAGGTGGTTGACGGCGATGAAGGGCTTGTCGGCCGCGAGCGCCAACGCCTTGGCCGCCGTGAGCCCGACCAGTATGCCGCCGATGAGCCCCGGCCCGGCGGAGGCCGCGATGGCGTCGACGCCGGAGAGATCGGTCCCCGCCGTGTCGAGCGCACGCACGATGAGCCGCTCGAGCACGTCGATATGAGCGCGCGCCGCGATCTCCGGCACCACGCCGCCATAGGCCGCATGCTGGGCGATCTGGCTCATCACCTCATTGGAGAGAATGTCGCCGCCATCGCCGCCGATGCGCGAGGATACGACGGCGACCGCCGTCTCGTCACAGGTGGTTTCAATGCCGAGAACGCGCATGGACGGGTCCTTGAACGCAGGCGCTGAGCGAATCGCCGCGCCGACGGAAGCGGAAACTGGCGCCAACCTATAGGCGCGCGGGCAGGCAAAGCAAAGCGGCGCACAGCCGAGCTAAGCCGAGGTCAATCCGGACCCGAGCGCCCGCACGGAGACTTCGCCGTCAGGATCACCGCCAAGGCGACACCTGTTCCAACGACTGCGCCGAATATCGTCGACAGAGGAACGAGCACAGGCAAAGCATAAGTCAGCACCTCGATGACAGAGTGACAAGGCCCCGCCATCAGCCTGAGAACGGCCAGCGCAACGACGCCGGTCACGGTCGCGCCCGTAACCAGACCCGCGACGACAGCGAGAACGAACCGCGCCAATAGAGCGAGCCTTCGGACCCATGTCGCTGGCCGCATTTTGCCGCCCTTTCTCTCGAAGAGGAGGTCGCCCTTCGCGAACCGAGCCCTCCCGGCGCCGCTGGCGTTCACGGCGCCGCGCGCTATCTGCCGGATGCGTTCCCCACCCGGAGGCCGGGATGGATCTCGACTATCTCGTCTCGGCCTTCGTGACTCTGCTGGTCGTCGTGGAGCCGCTCGGCCTCGCTCCGGTCTTCGTCGCCGCGACATCCGGGCTCGAGGCGGCGACGAAACGCGCCATCGCCTTGCGCGCCAGCGTCTATGCGCTCGCCATTCTCGCAGGCTCCGCGCTGATCGGCCAGCGCCTGCTCGGGGCCATGGGCATTTCCATTCCGGCGTTCCGCATCGCCGGCGGATTTCTCTTATTCTCCATCGCCTCGGAAATGGTGTTCGGCGTGCGCATTCAACGCGACTCCAAAGCGGCCGAAAAGGCCCTCGCCGAGCATGTCCACAACATCGCCGCCTATCCGCTGGCGATTCCGCTGATGGCCGGCCCCGGCGCCATCACCGCGACCGTGCTGCTGGCCAGCGACGCGCATGGCAGCGTGACGCTGATCGCGAGCCTGATCGCGGTCATCGCCGCGATCATGGTGATTTGTCTGGTTTTCTGCCTGATCGCGGGCGAGGTGGCGCAATTTTTCGGCACGGCGGCCAATGTCGTGCTGACGCGGCTGCTCGGCGTGCTGCTCGCCGCGCTGGCCGTGCAATTCGTGGCCGATGGCGTGCGGGCGTTTCTGCAGGGGTGAGCGACGACGCGATCGCATGGGATCGCGTCGCCGTGTCGCGTCAGTGCTGGATGTTCGACCAGATCTTGCGCTTGGTAAAATACACCAGGAAGGACAGCACGATCAGAAAGCCGACCACCTTCAAGCCGATCGACTTGCGCTCCTCGAGATGGGGCTCGGCGGCCCACATCAGAAAGGCGCTCACATCCTTGGAATATTGGGCGACCGTCTGCGGCGTTCCGTCGTCATAGGTCACGGCGCCGTCGGAGAGCGGCGGCGGCATGCCGGTGCGGCGGCCGGGCATGTAGAGGTTGTAATACTGGCCGGGCGCCAGCTCGACGCCAGTCGGCGCGTCCGCGTAGCCGTTGAGCAAGGCGACGATATAGTCGACGCCATGCTCCTGATAGGAGAAGCCCGGCAGCGCATCCAGCAGGAATAAAGGGAAGCCGCGCGAATAGCCGCGCGCCTTGGCGAGAACCGACATATCCGGCGGATAGGCGCCGTTGAGCGCCGCCCGCGCCGCCTGCTCATTGGGGAAAGGCGGCGGGACGCGGTCGCTGAGCCGGCCGGGACGCTCGTAATAATCGCCGGCGTCGTTGGGACCATCCTTGATCTTATAGCTCTCGGCCAGCGCCTTGGCCTCCGCCTCCGGCAGCTCCGGCCCGCCCTTCTCGGAGAAATTGCGGAAGGCGAGACGCGAGATCGAGTGGCAGCTCGAGCAGACTTCCTTATAGACCTTGTAGCCGCGATGCAGCTGCGCATTGTCGTAATGGCCGAAGGCGCCGGCGAAGCTCCATTCCTGCCGCGGCGGCTTGGGCTGCGCATGCGCGCCGCCCTCCTCCGCCAGCGCCGGAGCCGTTCCCGCGGCGCCGGCCAGCGCCGCCGCCAGAACGATCGATTTCCAAGAGTCGACGACCGGTTTCATGATCGATGCTCTCCAGGGCGCGTCACGCATGGGGCTTCTCCTCCGTGGCCGCCTGGCCGAGCGAGGCGGCGATCGACCGCGGCTCCGGCAAGGTCTTCTCATATTTGCCGAGCAGCGGCAGCACGACGAGGAAGTGCAGGAAGTAATAGGCCATCAATATGCGGGCGACGATGAGATAGACGCCCTCCGCCGGCTGCGCGCCGAGATAGCCGAGGCCGACCGACACGAAGACGAAGACCCAGAAGAACTTCTTGAAGGCCGGACGATAGACGCCCGAGCGCACTTTGGACGTGTCGAGCCAGGGCAGCGCTGCGACGATGAAGATCGACGCGAACAGCGCGATGACGCCGACGAGCTTGTTGGGGATGGCGCGCAGGATCGCGTAGAAGGGCAGGAAATACCACTCCGGCACGATATGCGGCGGCGTCACCAGCGGATTGGCCTCGATATAATTGTCCGGATGCCCGGTATAGTTGGGCACGAAGAAGGTGAGCCAGGCGAAGAGCGCCACGAAGATGACGAGGCCGACGGCGTCCTTCAACGTCGCATAGGGCGTGAAGGGCACGGTCTCCTTCTTCACATCCTTCACCTCGACGCCGGTCGGATTGTTCTGCCCGGTCACATGCAGCGCCCACACATGCAGGCCGACGATGGCCACGATGACGAAGGGCAGCAGATAATGCAGCGCGAAGAAGCGGTTCAGCGTCGCATTGTCGACCGAATAGCCGCCGAGCAGCCAGGTGGTGATGGAATTGCCCACATAGGGAATGGCGGTGAAGAGATTGGTGATCACCGTCGCCGCCCAGAAGGACATCTGGCCCCAGGGCAGCACATAGCCCAGGAAGCCGGTCGCCATCATCAGCATGAAGATGACGACGCCCAATATCCACAGCACCTCGCGCGGCTCCTTGTAGGAGCCGTAATACATGCCGCGAAAGATGTGGATATAGACGGCGAGGAAGAACATGGAGGCGCCATTGGCGTGCGCATAGCGCAGCGCCCAGCCCCAATTCACATCGCGCATGATGTGCTCGATCGAATCGAAGGCGAGCGTCGTCTCCGGCGTGTAGTGCATCGCCAGAACGATGCCGGTCACGATCTGCGCGACCAGCATGAAGGAGAGGATCGCGCCGAAGGTCCAAAGATAGTTGAGATTCTTCGGGACGGGATAGGCGACGAAGGATTCGTGGATGAACCCGAGGATCGGCAGGCGCCGCTCGAGCCAGCGCGCGAAGCCGCTCTTCGGCGTGTAAGTCGAATGTCCGGTCATGGATATCGTCTCGGAGGTTGGGACGGCGACGGGGCCGCGATCAGCCGATCTTGATCTTGGTGTCGCTCAGGAAGGCGTAATCGGGCACTTCGAGATTGCTCGGAGCCGGGCCGCTGCGGATGCGGCCGGAGGTGTCGTAGGTGGAGCCGTGGCAGGGGCAGAACCAGCCGTGGAACTCGCCCTCATGGCCGGTGGGAATGCAGCCGAGATGCGTGCAGACGCCGACGACGACGAGCCATTCGGGCTTCTTCACGCGGGCCGAATCGGCCTGCGGATCGGGCAGCTCGGCGAGCGGGACATTCTGCGCGGCCTCGATCTCCTGTTTGGTTCGGTGCCGCACGAAGACCGGCTTGCCGCGCCATTTGACCGTGACGATCTGCCCCTCGGGAATGGCGGCGATGTCGAGCTCCGTCGAGGCCAGCGCCAGCGTCGAAGCATCCGGATTCATCTGCGCGATCAATGGCCATACGGCGGCGCCCGCGGCGACGCCCGCCGCCGCCCCGGTGGCGAGGAACAAGATATCCCGGCGGCTCGGCTCCGCCTTAGTCGCATTGCTCACTTTCTGGAACCTCTCTCGCGAGTTCGACCCTGGCCCCTGCCTCTCGGCTCGGCAACGCGAATAGAAACAAATCTATCCGCGAAGGGCGCGCCTGTTTTGAGCAGTTTGGCGTGAGACCGCAAGCGGCCTTCGCGTCGCTGCGACAAATTGCGCGCTTGCCGCCGCCGCCACGAGATCAGTGGCGCAGCCTGCCGCTGTTGTCCACAAACGGCCCTTGGGAAAATTTGTCAACCGCCGGGGCCCTCTGGAAAGCCTGCCGACGCCTTGACGCGAGCGGCGCGAGCGTGGCTCATGCGGGAGGTCGAAGGGGAAGCGGGTCGGAGGGGAGCGCGTCGAGGTGAGCGGGCGTTATCTGGTGTTCGTGGCGACGGTGGTCAGCCTGATCGCCGTTCCGGGGCCGGACATGCTCTATGTGCTCGGCCGCTCGCTGACGTCCGGCGGGCGGGCGGGCTGTTTCTCGGCGGCCGGCATAGCGGCCGGCTATGCGCTGCTCACGCTGCTGGTGGCGGCGGGGTTTCAGCTCGTCTTCGAGGCTTTTCCGGCGCTTTTCGTCGCCGTCAAATATATCGGCGTCGCCTATCTGTCCTGGCTCGCCCTGCGCCTCATCCGCTCGGACGGCGGCTTCGACGCGCTGAGCCGGCGTCCCGGGCGCTCGGATTGGGCCGCCTTCTCGGCCGGCGTCGCCACCAGCCTGCTCAATCCCAAGGGGCTGCTGTTCTATTTCGCCATTCTGCCGCAGTTCTTCGCCGCCGCCGACGGGCCGTTCTGGCGCCATGCGCTGATCTATGGCTGGACCACGAGCTTTCTGTGCCTGACCCTCTATTCCGCGCTCGGCTGCGCGGCGAGCTATGGCGCGCGACGATGGACGCCGGAGCCGGCGGCGAACCGGGGCCTCTCCCGCCTCGCCGGCGCTCTGCTGCTCCTTTCGGTGCTGGCCATGCTCGGCGCCGAGTGGAGCGGCGTCGCGCCGACCCACTGACGCCCGCGACGTCGAAAGCACGCCGTCATCGAGCCGATGCTTCTCGTTCCATGTCCAGCTCCTCGAGACTGCTGCGCGTCAGTAGAGCTTCACTTTCAAAGTCGCCCCGTAAGCGCGGAAAGCATTGTCGCCGAAGGTCACCGTCCGCGCCGCCGTGCTCGTGCCGATGGTCTGCGCGACGACATATCGCTCGTTGAAGAGATTCTTCGCCCAGAAATGCAGGCTGTAGCGCTCGTCGTCGGTTCGCAGGCCGATGCCGAAATTGACGATCGAGTAGGATGGCTGGAACACCGAATAGAGCGAGCCCGGCTGTGAGAGCTGCGTCTTGTATTTCCAGGCGAGGTTTCCATAGGCGAAGGCTGTCACGGGAACATCCGCCACGCCGCCCAGCCCCTCGAAGATGCGGCCGAGCGGATATTCGTAGTTTGCGCCGATATTGAACGAATAAGGCGCGACGGGACTGTTTCCGGAGACGCCGCCGGTGATGCGCTGCCCGGAGAGATCGACGGAGAGCGGCGCCGCCACGCCATTGACGTTGGCGGATGTCGGCCATGTCCAATCCGGAGCCGGCGCGGCGTTCTTATAGTTGATGTAGCGGGCCTCTGTCAGAGCGCCGGAAAAGGTGATCCACAAGCGCTCGACCGGACTATAGCGTGCGTCGAATTCGAAGCCGCGCAGACGCACATGGCCGATATTGCCGAGATAGGTCTTGCGCAGCGGAATTCCGGTGACGTCGAGGATGCTGGTGTTCACCAATATCGATTGGAAGTCGTAGATGTCGTTCCAATAGAGATTGCCGTTCAGCGTGAGCCTATTGTCCAGCCAATTGGTCTTGACGCCGAGCTCATAGTCCCACGACACCTCCGGCTTGGTGACGACCGGCTGCCACTCCTTGAAATTGCCCTTGCTGTCGGAGATCGGCAGCGCGCCGGTATTGATGGCGCCGGACTTCTCGCCACGCGCGGCGGAACCATAGACGAGAACATTCTCGCTATATTTGTAGGACGGATTAATGAGGCCCGAAAGCGAGTTGCGCGTCGCCTTCTGTCCGCCGGTGTCGAAGAAGGTCGCGCCATAAGCGGTCTGCATCGCCGCCGCTTGCGCGCTCGTGTAGACGCCGCTCGACCAGCCGAAATCCGAGCCGCCTCTGATCTCGAATGTGTCGCGCAGACCGGCAGTCAGCGCCCATTGCTCGTCGATATGCCAAGTCGCCTGGCCGAATTCCGCGAGGCTGAAGGTGCGCGCCTTGCCGTCCGTATGCTCGGAAGTTCCGTTGAGCAGCCCCGGATCGGCGTTGAAATTATTGAGCAGCCATTGCGACGCCTGATAGCCATAGTCCGTGTGCTGATAGGACGACACCGCCTCATGCAGCGCATAGACGCCGACCTGCCATTCGAGCGTCTGATCCTTGGGCGAAGCGAGGCGAACCTCCTGCGAATATTGATCGACCTTCACGTCATAGGCGTTGCCGCTGATCTGCGTGAAATTATTGCCGAGCGAATTGCGCGGATGCAGGATGAACTCGCGCCAGGCGGAGATCCCCGTCAGCGTATTCTCGCCGATCTGCACATTGATCTCGTTGGAGACGCCCGTCGTGCGCTGATCGAGATTGCCGAGCCGCGACATGACCGGCGAATACGGGCTATTGACGAGCATCGGATAGTGCACACGCGATGCGAGATTTTGCGCATAGCTCGTGGTGGCCGCGCCATTCGCCCACAGGGGGAAGCTGTTGCCGATGACGCCGCTATAATTATTATATTCGTCCGAACGCAGGCGATCGAAGATCAGACGGTCGGTGAAATTATCGCCGACATAATAGAGCTGGCCGCGCACGCCCCAGCGATTATTGTTGAGGATATCGGCGCCGGTGAGCGCGTCATTGATCGCGCCATCGCCCTTGTCCAGGAAGAAGGTGACGCGATAGGCGAGCTTATCGTCGATGATCGGCCCGCTGATATTCGTCTTCTCGATGATGCGGCCGCGATTGGCGAAGGAGGTCTCGAAGCTCGCCTCCGGCGTGAAGGACGGCAGCTGTGTGTGAATGACGACGGCGCCGACCGTCGTGTTCTTGCCGAGCAACGTGCCCTGCGGGCCGCGCGCGACCTCGAGGCTCTGCAGATCGACGAAATCCGCCCATTGGAAGCCGACATGCGTGTAGAACACGTTGTCGACGATGAGGCCGACCGCCGATTCCGAGCCGTCGGCGCCGCCGGAAATGCCCGAAATGCCGCGGATCGCCATGGCGGAGGTGCGCGGATTGGTGACATAGGGAACGAAATTCGGCACTTTCTGCGCGAAATCGCCCAGACGCTCGATATGCTCGCGCTCGGCGGTCTTTCTGCCGACGACGCTGACCGGCAGCGGCACGTCCTGGGCTTTCTCCTCGCGCAGGCGCGCCGTCACGGTGACGTCGTCGACATCGGCGCTCACCGGGACGGCGCCGGCCTGGGCGACCGCCGTGTCGGGACTCGCGGACGGCGCGGGCGCCGATTGCGCCGCGGCCCGGCCGACCGAAACCACTTCGAAGGCCAGAACGCCGGCCGCCGCCAATGCGGCGAAACCGACACTGCGCAACAAATTCGCACGCGATGCTCTTTTTGCTCCACTCGCTCTCGACATCACCAATGTTTCCCCATGTCCCGTCGCGCACGGCTCTCGTGCGCCACGGCGACGGTCTACGTAGCGCTCCCCCATGGCGCGCTTACGTATAATATCTATAGACTACGTAGATTTCGTAGGGGACGTCAACAACTTCGCTCGACCTCGCCGCCCAACGGCGGCTTTCGCCCATCGCCTGTGGCGCCAGCGCAACAGCGGGGAAGGAGCACAAAACAAGAGAGCCCCGCCTCCTCACGGAGGCGGGGCTCTTATCTGCTAAACCTATGATATAAGCCGATAGATCAGCGCAGCGAGGTCAGGCCGTCTGCGCGGCGCGGCGCGCACGCCTTTCGCCGCTCGCCGGCGCCGCGACGGGAAGCGAGCGCCGCAGGCGCCGCCACGCCAGAACCACGGCGCTGGCGCTGAGCGCGACGCCGAAGGAGACCCAGACGCCCATCCAGCCCCACCACAGCCAATGATTGCGGAACCAGCCGAAATCCCAATGATGCACGGCCGAATAGAGCCAACGATAGACGCGCCGGCTCGTATCGAATTTCGCCAGCAGACGGCCGTCCGCAGGATCGATGTAGAGCGACGTGCGCTCGGCGTCTGCGAAATCGACGCGCAGCACGGGCAGCGGCTTGTCGAGCGCCGTCTGCCGATGATTGGCGAAATAATAGGAATCATACTCGGCGAGCGTCTCGGCGGAGGCGATGGCGACGCCCTCCTTCAGCCGATGCGCCGCGGCGAGAAGAGCGTCTTCGGCGAGGCCGGCGACGGCGCCCGGCGCCGCCACAGCGCGGCGCGCGCCGTCTCGCGATTGCGCGATGAGCAGCGCCTCCTCGCCGAGACGGCTCCAGGCCAGCTCCACGACATCCGTGGAGAGGCCGAGCGCGGCGGAAGGGCGCCAATCGACGATCGCCTGCGGAAGCGCGACGCCGCGATAGCGCGCGAGCTCTTCACGGCTCGCGGTCGCCTGCGAGAAAATCTGCCCTGGATTGGTGGAGAGAAAGCCGCTCGCCGCCCAGCCGAAGGCGAAAGCCCCGCCGATGAGGCCGGCCCAGAAATGATATTTCAGCCAGCTCTCGCGATAGGGCTGCGTGCGCCCGCGCGCATAGGTCGGGCGGCCGAAAAATCCCGGCTTCCATTTGATCCAGCCGATCACGACGCCGCTGAAGGCGCCGATGGCGGCGAAAAATCCGGCATAGGTCAGCGCATCGCGACGATAGTCGCCGGCGCCGAGCGCATCGAGCCAACGGAAGAGATGCAGCCAATTGCCGGCATAGACGAAAGCGCGCTCGACTCGCGTCGCGACTTGCGCGACCTCGCCCGTGCGCGCCGAGACGATGATCTGCGTGCCCGCCGCATCGCCGGTCGCGAAGCGATGAAAGGGTTTCAGCGTCTCGGCGTTGCGCAGGCCGATCGCCGTGTCCACAGTGTCGAGATAGAGCAGCGACGGCGCCCCGAGCCAGTCGCGCGCGATACGCTCGGCCGCCTGTTGGTCGAACGCGATCAGCGCGCCATTCGTCGCCGAAAGAGCGAAGCGCCGGCTCGCATCGTCTTCGATGAGCCAGATCGGCTCGTCGCCGACACGCAGCAGACGCGCATCGACGACGCCGCGCTCGCTCTTGGCGCCGCCCGAATGCTCATGACGCGCATGTCCCATGCCGCCTCCCATGCCGCCGGCCTCGCGGCTCGCCTTCGAGGCTTGCGCGCGGGCCGACGCGCTCGCGCTCAACGCCTCGCCGAGCGAGAGCCAGCCGTCCTGCGGGGCGAGCGCCGCCGCATGAGCGAGCCGCTGCGCGCGGTCGATCGTCGGCGAGCCGATGAAGGCGATGGACAGTCCGGTGGAAAACCAGACGAGCATGAATAGCGCCAGAACGACGCCCACCCATCGGTGAAGGAAAAGCAAGATCGACATTGGTGACGCTCCGCCGCGCGCTGAATGGCCGCCGGCGGCGGTTCCGCCCGCGGCGAAATCAGTATACATCGCGACGAAATTTAATTCATAAATACGAGTAGGTAAATAGGAATATATCCAGTTTTCAGCGTCATTGCAGAGCCTTCGCGCGGCGGCCGCGAGCCGGCGCGCGCGCGCCGCCGCCATCATATGCGTGATGGCCACAAGGGGACTCTCCACAATCGCGAAGCCGTCGTCTTCGGCGCTAGCGTTTGCACTGCGCCTGAGACGATAGCGACAGTTCACGAGATCGCGATCAGTCGGCCGAGGCGCTCTGCGGAGGAGCGGCGTGGGCTCATATATCGCGCATACTCGACGCAAAACGAAATCGACCAAGCCGGAGACGTCGGCGATCGACGCCGCGGCGATCGCGGCGCGCGAGCAGGCGATCGCGGCGCTGCGCGAGCAGCAACGGATCGAGGCGGAGCGCGCCCGCGCCGAGAAGGCCGCGCGCGCTCTGCGACGCGCGGTCGGCAAGCGCATGACCGCCATCGACGCCGACACATCGGGACGTCGCCGCACCGCGGCGCGGGCGGCCGGCATCATGCTGATCTCGGCGACCGGCGGCCTGCGCACGCAGAGCGTCTCGCTGTTTCGCGGATCGGGACGCTCAGGCTCCGATCTCTGGCTCGCCGATGTGCAATTCGAGCAGGAGAAAGGCGTCGCGCATTTCATCAATGATCTCGCCACGCCGGCGGACAAGGACGCGCTGCATGCGATGCGCGCGCTCGCGCCGCGCATCGCCGAGCATATCTTCATCGGCGCGCCGCCGCAGGACGGCGTCGACGATCGCAACATGAGCACCGCCTTTCGACTGGCGCAGTCCTTCATGCACAAGACCCATTACACCGCTTCGCTCGCCGAGGAGGAGAAGCAGCGCCTGAGCCTCGCGATCTTCGAGGAGCTGCAATCGGTCGCCGCCATGCGCCTGCGCCATTTGCACAAGGAGCTCGAGCGCATCGTCGAGATTTTGATGCACAAGACGAAACTGTCGCGCTCGGAATGCAACGGCCTGCTCGCGCCGATCTACGACGGCCTCGAGGAGTTCCGCCGCGCGGAGCAGGACGGCCGTATGTGGCGCGCGCCGCCGCGCCTCGACACGCCCGCCGAGCATCCGCCGATCGTCGATGTCGAGGAAGACCTTCCCGCGACCGGCACGCACGGCCGCTGAGCGCGATCAGCCGATCGCGAGATAGACGACGAAGCCCGAACCGAGCAGCAGCAGCGCGGCGAGAATGACCAGCTCGACGAGCCCTGCGTCAAAACCATGCTGCGCCTCGTCGGCGATGAGGCGCCGCGTGTGGATGAAACGCACGGTTGCGACAATGATGAGCGCAACGCCACCGAGCACCAGCAGGCCTCCGCCTCCCCCGCTCGTCAATGGTCCCGACAATTTTTCGAAACGCTGCAAGATCGGCCCGCGCTCGACCGCGGGAAGCGTGATGCTGATCGTGTGAACGAAAAGATCGAACTTCTCGATCACGAAGCCGAGCGCCATGATTGCAATGCCGGTGCGCACCCAGGCGAGAAACGTCCGCTCATTGGCGGCGTGGCTGACATAGTCGCGAATCATGACGTTTTCCCTCGCGGTTCCCGGCGGGCGGCTCGCGCGCGACGCGACGACGCATATTGATCCTCTTCGGTCGCGCGATAAATAGCCCGGTGTCGATCCGCAGACATCTCCGGAGCATCCGCCATGAAATATCCGATGAGAAGCCTCGCGGCCGCCATCGCGATCGCCGCGAGCGCCGCCGCCGCAGCCGCCGCTCAGGATTGTCGATCGACGAATGATTCAGGCGCCACGCGATGCGTCTCTGGCGTGCTCTATCGATGCACATGCACGCGCGGAATCGGCGCCACGACCTGCACTTGGGACAATGCCGCCGCGCTCTGCTCGGCGATCTCCGAACGCGTCGCGCCCGGCGGCGACATAGCGGCGAGAAGCGACGATCCGACGCGCGATCCGATGAATGACTCGCCGTCGGTGACGCCGTGACCTTTCAGATGCCGGCGCCGAAGCTGAACGATTCGCTCAGCGGCTTCGCCTGAGTGACATTGCTGCCCGGCGGCACGCCATGCGTCAGCCAGACATTGCCGCCGATGACCGAGCCGCGGCCGATGGTGATGCGGCCGAGCACTGTGGCGCCGGCGTAGATCACCACATCGTCCTCGATGATGGGATGGCGCGCGCCGCCCTTCACCAGGGCGCCGGTCTGGTCCACCTCGAATCGCTTCGCGCCGAGCGTGACCGCCTGATAGAGACGCACATTTTTTCCGATGATCGCCGTCTCGCCGATGACGACGCCAGTGCCATGATCGATGAAGAAGCCTTCGCCGATCTCGGCGCCGGGATGAATGTCGATTCCCGTCGCCGAATGCGCGATCTCCGAGACCAGCCGCGCGAGCATGGGCGCGCCGAGCAGATAGAGGCGATGCGCGAGCCGGTGGCGGATGATCGCCGAAAGGCCCGGATAGGAGAACACAACCTCGTCGAGGCTCTTGGCCGCGGGGTCGCCCTCGTAGGCCGCGTGAATGTCGGTGTCGAGCAGCGCGCGAATCTGCGGGAGCGCCTCGGCGAAAGCGTCGACGATCGCATGAGCGCGCGGGCGATAATCCGTCTGACCGTCGTCGGCGCCATTGGCGAGCAATTGCAGCTCGCGGCGCACCTGCTCGCGCAGCGCGCGCAGGCTCTTGTCCACCGTGTAGAGAACGAAGCCGTCGGCGCCGTCCGTCGTCAGCTCCGGCGGGCCGAAATGGCGCGGATAGAGGCTGGCGGCGAGATCCTCGATGATCTCGATCGTCGCCTCGCGCGACGGCAGCTCGGGCAGACGCCCGTCGCGATAGCGCCGCTTCTGCGAGGCCCGGCGCAATTCGCCGAGCTCCGCGACGATGCGGCCGAGCTGCGGAAAGCCGCCGAGCTCGGACCCGCTCCCCGCCCGCAGGTTCGGCTCCGCTCGGCGCCCCCGCTCCGCTTGCGGCCTCTGCTTTGCTTGCGTCACCGCGCCGCCCCTTCGCCCGACGGCGCAAGGCCGCCGCCATCCCATTCAGTCTATAAACAGACTACACTAGTCGAGGATCGGGAACAATCGCCGAGATCGCTGGCGCGACGGCGCCCGAGCCGATAATCTCGCGGCGAAGATCGAGGGAACCGATGACGACCGAAAATCCGCTGCTCTCCGCCTCGACGAAAGCTTTCGGCCTGCCGCCCTTCGGCGCGGTGAAGCCCGACCACTACCGTCCCGCCTTCGAGGCCGGCATGGCGGAGAATCTGGCCGAGACCGCGCGCATCGCCGCCGATCCCTCGCCGCCCGACTTCGAGAACACGATCGCCGCGCTGGAGCGCTCCGGCCGGCTGCTGGCCCGCATCGGCGGCGTGTTCTGGAATCTCGCCGCGACCGACTCGACGCCCGAGCTTCAGGAGATCGAGCGCGACATATCCGGCGCGCTCGCCCGCCACGAGAATGAAATCCTGCTGAACGCCGCGCTGTTTTCCCGCGTCGACGCGCTCCATGCGCGCCGCGACACGCTGACGCTGACGCCGGAGCAGGCGCGCGTGCTGGAGCTCACGCATAAGCGCTTCCTGCGCGCCGGCGCGAAGCTCGACGAGGACGCCAAGCGTCGCATGGCGGAGATATCCGAGCGTCTCGCCAAGCTCACCACCTCGTTCGCGCAGAATGTTCTCGCCGACGAGGCCGACTACCTGCTGCTGCTCGAGGAGACCGATCTCGACGGCCTGTCGGACGATTTCCGCGCCGCGGCGGCGCAAGTCGCGGGCGAGCGCGGCGCGCCGGGCAAATATGCCGTCACCCTCTCCCGCTCCAGCGTCGAGATTTTTCTGCAGAGCTCGACGCGCCGCGATCTGCGCGACATCGCCTTCCGCGCCTGGGCCAGCCGCGGCGAGAATGGCGGGGCGACCGACAATCGCGCGCTGATCGCCGAAATCCTGCGCCTGCGCGAGGAGCGCGCGCGGCTGAGCGGATTCGCCAGCTTCGCCGCCTATAAGCTCGACGACACGATGGCGAAGACGCCCAAGGCCGTGCGCGATCTCCTGGATCGCGTCTGGGCGCCGGCGCTCGCCGCGGCCAAGGCCGAGCGCGACGATTTGCAGGCGCTCGCCGCGCGCGACGGCGCCGATGTCGCGATCGCCGCCGCCGACTGGCGTCATTACGCCGAGCGCGTGCGCAAGGAGCGCTATGATCTCGATCAGGCGGAGCTGCGGCCCTATTTCCAGCTCGACGCGATGATCGCCGCGGCCTTTCACGTCGCCGAGCGACTGTTCGGCCTCTCCGTCGTCGAGGTGGAGGGGCTCGATCTCTATCACCAGAGCGTGCGCGCCTTCGATGTTCGCGATGCGAAGGGCGAGCATGTCGCGCTCTTCCTCGGCGATTATTTCGCGCGGCCGTCGAAGCGCGGCGGCGCCTGGATGTCGGAGTTCCGCAGCCAGGAGAATCTCGACGGACGCATTCGTCCGATCGTCGTCAATGTGCTGAATTTCTCGCGCGCGCCCGATGGCGCGCCGACGCTGCTCAGCCTCGACGACGCGCGCACCCTGTTCCATGAATTCGGCCATGCGCTGCACGGCATGTTGTCGGACGTCACCTATCCGCTCGTCGCCGGAACCAATGTCGCGCGCGATTTCGTCGAGCTGCCGTCGCAGCTCTATGAGCATTGGCTGCTGGAGCCGCAAATTCTCCGCGCCTTCGCGCGCCACGCCGAGACCGGCGCGCCCATGCCGGAGGCGCTGCTCGAGCGCATCGCCAAATCCCGCCATTTCAACCAGGGCTTCGCCAGCGTCGAATTCTGCGCCTCCGCCTATGTCGATCTCGATCTGCACGAAACCGCCATCGGCGAGAGCTTCGACGCGCTCGACTTCGAGCGCGAGAGCCTCGCGCGCATCGCCATGCCGCAGGAGATCGTCATGCGGCACAGGACGCCGCATTTCACCCATGTCTTCGCCGGCGACGGCTATTCGGCGGGCTATTACTCCTATCTATGGGCGGAGACGCTCGACGCCGACGCCTATGAGGCCTTCTCGGAGGCCGGCGATCCTTTCGCGCCCGCGATCGCCGAGCGTCTGCGCCGTCACATCTACGCGGCCGGCGGAACGCAAGACCCGGCGCAAGCCTATGTCGCCTTTCGCGGACGCATGCCGAGCGTCGATGCGCTGCTGCGTCAGCGCGGCTTTGCGGAACAGCCGGCGGAATAGCCGGACATCATCGCGAGCGAAGCAGTCTGCGCGCCATCGGCGGCCGCCGGTTTGCTTCGTCGCGCGGCGGCGCCCACACAAAGTCACATTCGTCTCTGCTATGCTGCTCGAATGACGACGCCCCCCTCCCCCTCGCGACGCAGCGCCGTCGCGCCTTTTCTCGCAATGGATGTGCTGAGCGAGACGCGCGCGCTCGAGCGCCAGGGCCGCCGCATCGTCCATATGGAGCTGGGCGAGCCCGGCGCCCCCGCCCCGCTCGCGGTGCGCGAGGCCGCGGCGCGCGGGCTCGCCGACGGCGTCATCGGCTATGCCGAGGCGCTCGGCCGGCCGGCGCTGCGCCAGCGCATCGCGCGCCATTACGGCGAAGCCTATGACGTCGATGTCTCGCCGGAGCGCGTCATCGTCGCCACCGGCTCCTCGGGGGCGTTTCTGCTGGCCTTTCTCGCCGGCTTCGACGCGGGCGCGCGCATCGCCATGACCGCGCCGGGCTATCCCGCCTACGCCAATATTCTCGCTTCGCTCGGCCTCGAGCCCGTGCTGATCGAGGTCGGCGCCGAGACGCTCTATTCGCCGACCGCGGCTCTGCTCGCGGCGGCGCATCGCGCAAAGCGGCTCGATGGCGCGCTGTTGGCGAGCCCCGCCAATCCGACCGGCGCGATGATCCCGAGCGATGAATTCGAGAAAATCTGCGCCTTTTGCGAGGAGGCGGGAATCCTGCTCGTCTCCGACGAGATCTATCACGGCCTCTCCTATGAGCGGCCCTGCGAGACGGCGCTGGCGCATTCACGCAATGCGATCGTCGTGAACAGCTTCTCCAAATATTATGCGATGACCGGCTGGCGGCTCGGCTGGCTGGTCGCGCCCGAGTCCCTGGTGCGGCCGATGGAGCGGCTGCAACAATCGCTCAGCATTTCGGCGCCCACGCTGGCGCAGATCGCCGCGCCTTTCGCCTTCGAGGCGCGCGCCGAGCTCGAGGCGGTGAAGGCCGGCTATGCGCGCAGCCGCGCGCTGCTGCTGGAGCGCCTGCCGCGCTTGGGCTTCACCGATTTCGCGCCGCCCGACGGCGCCTTCTATGTCTATGCCGACGTCTCTCGCTTCACGGCGGATTCGGCGGCCTTCTGCAAGCGCATGCTGGAGGAGGCCGGCGTCGCCGTCACCCCCGGCGTCGATTTCGATCGCGCGCGCGGCAGTCATATGCTGCGCTTCTCCTACGCGGGCGCCGAGAGCGAGGTGCGCCTCGGCCTCGACCGCCTCACCGCCTGGCTCGGCGTGCGGGCCTCGGCTTGACGAGAGCGGGGCCGCGCAGAGCCTTCGGACAATGTCTCGCGACCGCGCAGAAGCCGAGTGTCATCCCCCCTCGAACAAAGGCAGCGTGACGGCGACGCGCGCGCCTTTCGCCGCGCGGCCGATCGTGGCCTCGCCGCCATGCGCCTCGACGAGCGCGCGCACGATCGCGAGGCCGAGGCCGGCGCCGCCGGTCCCGCGGCTGCGTGATGTCTCGAGCCGACTGAAAGGCTCCAGCATCTGCGCCCACTGCGCCTCCGGAATGCCCGGCCCCTCATCCTCCACGGCGATCTCGACGCAGCCGCCGCGCGCGGCGACAGAGACATGGGCGGCATGGCCGTATTTCAGCGCATTGTCGACGAGATTGGCGATAATCCGACGCAAGGCCAGACGATCGCCGAGCACCACCGATCCCGCCGCGCCGCTGATGCTCGCATCGACGGCGCCGCCGCTCTGCGCGCGATCCTCGACCTCGGCGCGAACGAGCGCCGACACATCGACGAGCTCGCGCGCGAGCTCACCGGCGCCGGCGCGGCTCGACAAGAGCGCGTCGTCGAGCAGGCGGATCATATCGTCTATGTCGGCGATGGCGCGGCGGCGCTCGGCCGCATCGGCGATCGCCTCGACGCGCAGGCGCAGACGCGTCGCGAAAGTGCGCACATCATGCGATATGCCGCCGATCAACGCCATGCGCGCGCGCATGAGGCTCCCGAGCCGCGCCTGCAAGCGCTCGAAGGCGGCGACCAGCGCGCGCACTTCCGGCGCATTGCCGCCGGGCCGCGGCAATGGCGTGGACTCGCCCGAAAGATCGATCCCGTCGACGGCGGCGGCGAGGCGCGCCAGCGGCTTCGTCTCGCGATACATGACGAGGAGCGCGACCAGCGCCACCAAAGTGCCGAACAGCCCGGCGAGCAGGCCGACCGGAACGCCCGACCGCGCCACCATCATCGCCCCGCGCGTGTCGATGAGCAGAGTTTGGCCATCGTGCAGCGCGATGCGAAACTCGAGCGCATTGGAGAGCGCGCCGGCCAGACGCGGAAAGCGACGGCCGATCGGCAGAGTGGGACGCCACTCGAGGACGAGCCCGCGGTCGCCGAGCGCGGCGGCGTAGTCGCGGCGAACGTCATCCGCGACCGACGGCCCCGAAGCCGCCGCCGCCACGCCCGCCGGCAGAAGCCGCAACGCGAATTGCGGCGACGACGCCGCCTCCAGCGCGAGCGCGCGCAGCGACGGCGGCGCTCGCTCGACGAGCTCGGCGACGGCGGCGACACGCGCCGGCGAGGGACGCTCGCGCGCGCTCTCATCGGCGGTGAAGCGATAGATGGCCGCGATGGCGGCGACCCAGACCGCCGTCAGGCTCACCACGACGATGAGCGTGATTCGCGCGGCGATCGTCCAACGCGACATCACGAGAGCCGCCTGACCTCGGCCTTGAACAAATAGCCGCCATTGCGCACGGTGCCGATGAGATCGCCGCTCGCCCCCGCCGCATCGAGCTTCTTGCGCAGGCGCGAGACCAGCATGTCGATCGAGCGGTCGTAGGGATCGGCGTTGCGGCCATGTGTCCAATCGAGCAATTGGTCGCGCGTCAGCACGCGGCGCGGATGCTGCGCGAAACAGGCGAGAAGATCGAATTCCGCGCTCGTCAGCGCGATCGGCGCGAGTCCGGCCTCGGCCGGCGCGAAGCTGCGCGCATCGAGATCGAGCAGGAAACGGTCGAAGGAAAAGCGCCGGCTCACCGGGCGGCTCGGCCCCGCCTGCGCGCGTCGCAGCAGCGCCCGCACGCGGGCCAGCAGCTCACGCGGGCCGAAGGGTTTCGTCAAATAGTCGTCGGCGCCCATCTCGAGGCCGACGACGCGGTCGATCTCGTCGCTCTTGGCCGTCAGCATCAGGATCGGAATCGAATCGCCGGCGCGCAGGCGCCGACAGATGGAGAGGCCATCCTCGCCCGGGAGCATCAGATCGAGGATGAGGAGATCGGGCCGCGAATGCGCGAGCGCCTCGTCCATCGCCTCGGCGTCGGGCGCGAGGGTGAGCTCGAAGCCCTCGCGGCGCAAAAAATCGCCGACCAGCCGGCCGATTTCGGAATCGTCCTCCACCATCAGAATTCGGGCCGCGGGCGCGTTCATAGCGCAAATGTCGATCGTCGGCGCCGCGGAGGCAAGAGCCGAGAGGCCTTGTTGCACATCGTTACGAAAGGGCGACAATTCGCGACGAAATATCGCGCCGCCGTGATCGGCGCAGGACGAAGACCGCTCATCCTCTCCTCACGTCGAAACGTCGACGACAAGACGATGAGGAGATTTCACATGTTCCGATCGATCGCCGCTCCGGCTCTGGCCGCGCTGATTTCTTTCGCCGCCGTCTCCGAGGCGGGCGCCTGGAGCCGCGGCGGGTCCTTCACGGGCCCGCGCGGGACGAGCAATTGGGGCGCCTCTGGACGCTGCTCGGGCGGCGCCTGCTCCTCGCAGGGTGGCTGCTCGGGTCCGCGCGGCGGCGCCTGGAGCCGCTCCGGCTCGGTTTCCCGCTAGCGCTTTCCGATCGAACGGAATCGTTCGAACGATCAGAATTCACTCCAAAGAAACAAAGAGATCGAGCGTCGCATTCCGCTCGATCGCCGACCGTCACGAGGTCGCATCATGCCGCAGCTCGCACAATCTCCGCTCGATCTCCACATGCGGATGCTCATTCTCGCCGTCGCCATCGGCTTCATGGCGCTCGAATATCTGCTGGCGCGCCTCGCCGCACGCGAGCATCACGATCTGCGCGAGAGCGCCGCCTCGCTCGGCGTCGCGCTCGGGCGCAACGCTCTGCGCCGGGTCGAGGCGCTGATCGTCGCCGGGCCCTACGCCTTCGCCTATGAGCATCGCCTCCTCGATTTCGATCCGACGAGCGCGCTCGCTCTCGTCGCGCTCTTCCTCGGCGTCGAGTTTTTCTATTATTGGGACCATCGCGCCTCGCATCGCGTGCGCTGGATGTGGGCGACGCACTCCGTCCACCATTCGCCGACGCGGATGAATTACACCGCCGCCGTGCGGCTCGGCTGGACAGCGGGCCTCTCCGGCAATTTCCTGTTCTTCCTGCCGCTCGCCTGGCTCGGCTTTCACCCCATCGCCATCATGCTGATGCTGACGGCGAATCTCCTGTATCAATTCTTCATTCATACGGAGCTCTGCCCGCGCTTGGGGCTGCTCGAGCATGTGCTGAACACGCCCGCGCATCACCGCGTGCATCACGCTTCCAACGCCTCCTGTCTCGACAGGAATTACGGCGGCGTGCTGATCGTCTTCGACCGTCTGTTCGGCACTTTCGCCGAGGCGCCGAAGGAGGAGGCGCTGCGCTACGGCCTCGTCGGCGCGACGCCGAGCTTCAACCCGCTGAAAATCGCGCTCGGCGAATGGGGCGCCATGTTCCGCGACGCGCGCGCCGCCGGAGAGTGGCGCGGCGCGTTGCGCGCTTTGCTCGCGCCGCCCGGCGCCTCCGACGAGATGCCGCCCTACGATCGCCGCCTGACCGGCTCTGCAGCCGAATGAGAGCGAGCCTTCGAGACTCGCATCGCCAAAGACCACCCGGAAACCAAACCAGTCGTTTCGAGGAGAACATGATGAACAGAATGACGCTTTCGGCCATTGCGGCCATTCTCGCCGCCGCCCTCGCGGCGGAGCCCGTGGCGGCGCAGACGGCGCCCACCGGCGATCGTGTCGACGCCGCGAAAAAAGCCTGCAAAGGAGATTATCAGCGTCTGTGCAGCGGCGTCATGCCGGGCGGCGGCCGCGTCCTCGCCTGCCTGCAGAAGCATTCGTCGGAACTCGGCCCGGAGTGCGCAAAAGCGCTCGGCAAATAGCTCCGCCTCGAAAGATCGGCGCGACGGCCCTCCGGGGCCGTCGCGCTTTTTGTCAATCGCCGCCGAGCGAGGCCTTGGCGCGCTGCCACCAGCCGCCCTTCTTCGGGCGATTGGGATCGGCCTCGGTGATGACGGTCTCGGTCGACTCGCGCGGGGGCGCAGGCTCACGCGCGATCGGGGCGGACGTGATCGGAGCAGGCGAGATCGGGGCGGGCGAGATCGAGGCAAGCTTGGCCTCGGGCTCTGGCGCCTCGGGCTGCGGAGCCGGACGTTCCGGCTCGGGCGCGCTCGGCGTCGCGGCTTCCACCGCCGGCGGAGGAGGAGCGGCCTCCTCGGCGATGACCGAAGATGCGGCTTCATGCGCCTCGAAAGGCGGGATATGCGCCTCGGCCGCAGAGACGGCTGTCTCCTCGACGCCCTCGTCGAGCGGGAAGGCGCCCTGCTCGCGATATTCGGACGGCAGCGGCGAGGAGCGCGTCCAACGACCGGCGCGACGGCCGCGTCCACCGCGGCTGCCCCGTTCCGCGGGACGCGGGACTTCATTGGCCGGCGCGGTCGGCGCGCCGTCGATCTCCGCGACAATGGCGAGGCCTTCGTCCGACGGCTGCTCGGCGCCCGGCGCCGGAGCTTCCCCACCCGTGAGGCCGCCGCCGCGACCGCGACGCCGCCGACGACGACGCGCGCGCGGCTGCCCATCCTCGTCTTCCTCGGCGAAAGCCGGAACGGCGCCGCGCTCTTCGCGCCGTCCGCCCTCGGAGCGTCCACCCTCGGAACGTCCGCCCTCGGAACGCGCGCTTTCGGGCCGGCGCTCGACGATCTCGTCCTCCTCCGCGGCTTCGACTTCCGCGGGCTCGAACTCTTCCTCGATCTCATCGGCGAGCGAATCGACGCGCAGCGCCTGCTGGATCGGAAGCTCGCGCACGCCGGTGGCCGGCTCGCCGCGCTCCAGCGAATGATAGGAGGTGCCGGTGAGGCTGTCGTCCGCCGAGACGGTGATGGCGACGCCGAAACGACGCTCAAGCGCCTGCAGATGGCTGCGCTTCTGATTGAGGATATAGAGCGCGACCACGGTGCGGGTGCGCAGGCTGATGTCATGCGCCGCGCTCTTGATGAGCGCATCCTCGAGCACGCGCAGCACATGCAGCGCGATGGAGGCGGTTGAGCGAACGGTCCCGGCGCCGGCGCAATGCGGGCACGGCACGGTCGAGCCCTCGAGCACGCCGGCGCGAATACGCTGGCGCGACATTTCGAGCAGGCCGAAATGCGAGATGCGGCCGACCTGAATGCGGGCGCGGTCGTTCTTCAGCGCGTCCTTGAGCCGGCGCTCGACGGAGCGATTGTTGCGGCCCTCCTCCATGTCGATGAAATCGACGACGATGAGGCCGGCGAGATCGCGCAGGCGCAGCTGGCGAGCGACCTCGTCGGCCGCCTCCAGATTGGTGCGCAGCGCCGTGTCCTCGATATTATGCTCGCGGGTGGAGCGGCCCGAGTTCACGTCGATGGCGACCAGCGCCTCGGTCTGATTGATGACCAGATAGCCGCCCGACTTCAGCGTCACCTGATTGGAGAACAGCGCGTCGAGCTGCGCCTCCGCTCCGGCGGCGGCGAAGATCGGATTGGGATCGCGGTAGAGGCTGACATTCTTCGCATGGCTCGGAATGAGCATGCGCATGAAGTCCTTGGCCTCGCGATAGGATTCTTCGCCGGAGACGACGACCTCGTCCACGTCGCGGCCATAGAGGTCGCGGATGGCGCGCTTGATGAGCGAGCCCTCCTCATAGACGAGCGTCGACGCGCTGGAGCGCAAGGTCAATTCGCGCACGCTCTCCCACATGCGCAGGAGATATTCGAAGTCGCGCTTGACCTCGGCCTTGGTGCGCGTGGCGCCGGCGGTGCGCAGGATGACGCCCATGCCCTCCGGCACCTCGAGCTCCTGCACGATCTCCTTCAAGCGCTTGCGATCGGCGCCGTCGGTGATCTTGCGGGAGATGCCGCCGCCGCGCGCGGTGTTGGGCATCAGCACGGAATAGCGGCCGGCGAGCGAGAGATAGGTGGTGAGCGCCGCGCCCTTGTTGCCGCGCTCTTCCTTGACGACCTGCACGAGCAGAACCTGGCGGCGCTTGATCACCTCCTGGATCTTATATTGACGGCGCGAGCGCGAGGGCCGGTGCGGCACCTCCTCCATCGCGTCGCCGCCGATATGCTCGACGTGCTCTTCCTCGTCCTCGTGCTCTTCTTCCTCGTCGTGATCGTCCTCGCGGCGGCGAGCCTCCTCGCGCTCGCGCTCGGTCTCGTGCTCCTCATCGCGCTCGTCCTGGCGGCGAGCCTTGGCCTCATGGTCGGGCTCGGCCGGCTCGACGGGAGCCTCCTCGGCGTGACCGGCCTCGATGACGCCGAAACCCTGCGGATCGACGGAGATCGGCTCGACCTCGACCGCCTCTCGCGGGGCGGATTCGGCCACCGCCGTCTCCGCCTCCGCGGCGCGCGGCGATTCGGGCTCGGCGCTTTCGTCAGGCGTGGCGCGGGCCGCGTCGGCCGGCTCCGCGGCGTCGAATTTGGCCGCCTCGTCGGCGGCGTCGATCTCGGCGCCCGCCTCGCTTCCGGGAACGTTCTCGGAGATCACCTCGTCGGAATGGGCGCGCTTCTCCGCGCCGTCCGAATTGCGGCGGCGCGAGCGACGCCGCCCACCGTGCGGACGCGGCTCCTCGTCCTCCTGCTGATGGACGCGGCTCTCCTCCTCGAGCAGAGCGATCCGGTCCGCGACAGGGATCTGGTAATAATCCGGATGTATCTCGGCGAAAGCCAGAAAGCCGTGGCGATTGCCGCCGTAATCCACGAAGGCCGCCTGCAGCGACGGCTCCACGCGGGTGACCTTGGCGAGATAAATATTGCCGCGCAGAGGTCTCTTGTCAGCGGCTTCGAAGTCGAATTCCTGAACGCGATTGCCGCGTAGCACGACTACGCGGGTTTCCTCCGGGTGGGAGGCGTCGATGAGCATTTTGTTGGCCATGAGAAACTCTTTGCGGCGCGACGCGAGGCGACGCCGGCGGTCTCGAGCGAGCATCCCGTGAGGAATGATGCGACCGCGGTCCGGCGAAGCGTCGGAGCGTCGACGCGTGTTTTCGAGGAGTTGGTGTCGATCGCGAAACATCGGATACGCGAACCGGCGCGACCGCCGGCGGACTGGGCGAGAGGCGCGACCGACCGCCGAAGCGAAATCGGTCGGGAGCCCGAGTGACGACGGCTCGCGAAGACAGCGCGAATCGATAGCCCCACTGGCGCGCGATACTCTCGCGCGGAGTGGCGCCTCGATTGGCGGCATGTCATGGACTTCGCCATGAGCTCGTCACAAAAACCTTATGTCACAGCGCCTTACGGCGGCGCCCGCCCGTCCCGAACCCGCGCATGAAGCGTGCATTCGAACGTCATTCGCCCCGCGGAAAAACGCGCCGTCCGTCCCGAGACGGTTCCCGACGCCGTAAAACGCCGAAATTGCGCAAGACGCATTTCGGACCCTTCCACGGAACGTTTCCATACATAATGTCTCGAAGGCGACACCGCAAGTTGGACGTCCCCTCTCCGCGGCTCCGCCCACAGGCTGGCGCCGGTCGGCCGGCCAAAAAGGGCGCCGGAGCAGCCGCTAACTGCGCATTAACCAGATATCCTCAGAAAGATTTCGGGCTCGCGCGCTCGCGCGAGCCACGCCATATTGTTTGCGGGCGATTTGCGCGAGCGGGGCGATTTTCGACATGGACGACAGGCGACCGACGCGGGCCGGGCCTTCGCTGGCTCATGATTCGCGGTCTTATCGGCGATTCGCGCCCCGACGATTCTCGCCCCGGCGATTCGCGCGCGTGGCGCTCGCCTGCGGCCTCGCCCTCGCCATCGGCCGGGCCGGGGCGGAGCCCGCCGAGCCGGTCTCGGCGATCGCCGTGCGGATCGAGCAGCAGAAGGACCGGGCGCGCCTCGTCTTCGAGACGACGGCCGAGGTGACGCCGATCGTGTTTCCCGTCGCCGACCCGTATCGAATCGTCGTCGATCTGCCGGAAATGGCCTTTCGCCTCGACCCGGAGATCGGCCGCGCGGCCAAGGACAAGCGCGGCGGCGACGATCTCGTGACCTCTTTCCGCTTCGGCCATTTCGCCCCCGGACGCTCGCGAATCGTCATCGATCTGGCGCGGCCCGCCAAAATCCTGCGCGCCGAGAGCGATTCGCGATCGAAGACCCCGCGTCTCGTCATCGAGCTCGAGCCCTCGGACGCCGCGAGCTTCGCCGCCGAGGCGGCCCGCCGCGCGCCGGTCGCCGCGCCGATAGCCGCCGCCGAGCCGCCGCCCGCCCCGCCCGGCGGCAAGCCGATGCTGGTCATCGACCCCGGCCATGGCGGCGTCGACGTCGGCGCGGCCGGACCGCATGGCGAGCAGGAGAAGACCATCGTCCTCGAATTCGCGCGGGCGCTGAAAGCCAAGCTGGAGGCGGACGGCAAGCTGCGCGTCGTCCTCACCCGCAATGAGGACGCCTTCATGGCGCTCGACGAGCGCGTCCGCGTCGCGCGTCAGGCCGGGGCCGATCTGTTCTTGTCGATTCATGCCGACACGCTCGCCGAGCAGAGCGTCGAGGGAGCCACTGTCTATACGGTTTCCACTCGCGCCTCGGACTCCGAGGCGGCCAAGATCGCCGAAAAGGAGAATTTCGCCGACCGCGCCGCCGGGCTCGAGCGCAAATCCGAGGACGCCAGCGAAGTCGGCGACATTCTCTACGATCTGACCCGGCGCGAGACGCGCGCCTATAGCCGTGTCTTCGCCCGCACGCTGATCGCCTATTGGCAGACCGTCGGCCATCTCAACAAGAATCCGAGCCGCTCGGCCGGCTTCGTGGTGCTGAAAGCCTTCGACATTCCGTCCGTTCTGCTCGAGCTCGGCTATCTGTCGAGCGCGCGCGATCTGTCGCGGCTCGTCTCGCCGGACTGGCGCGAGCGCGTCGCCGAGACCACGGCGCAGGCGATCGAGCGCTATTTTCTGGAGCGCCAGCAGCAGGCGCAAGAGCAGGGTCAGGAGCAGGCGCTGGCGGGAACGGCCCCGCAAGCCGGGCCCTCGCAAACCGTGGCCGCGACCGCACGCCCACAATAAAACATAAAAACGAGGATAAGGATGGGCGCGGCGAGAGGCCGATTCGGGTTTCCGTCTCGATAAAAAATCTCTAAACGGGACGCCGACGGCGCGGCGCGCGCCAGATTCCACGGCAACGCGTCTCTTCGAGGATCATCCTTCATGCGTCTGCTCGTCCGGTTCTTCGGCTTCCTCTTCGCGACCGGCGCCATCGTCTTCCTGATCGGCGTGGCGGCCGCGGCCGGCATCGTCTATGTTTTCTCGAAGGATCTGCCGGACACGGCGCAATTGCGCAATTACGAGCCGCCGGTCACGACGCGCATCCACGCCAATGACGGCTCCATCCTCGCCGAATATTCGCGCGAGCGCCGGCTGTTCCTGCCGAGCTCGGCGGTTCCGCCGCTGGTCAAGCAGGCCTTCATCTCGGCCGAGGACAAGAATTTCTACACGCATAATGGCGTCGACTTCGAGGGCATCGCCCGCGCGGTCTCGATTCTCGCCCAGGGCGGGCGCCATATGCAGGGCGCCTCCACCATCACCCAGCAGGTGGCGAAGAACTTCCTGGTCGGCAATGAGCGCTCCTTCGAGCGCAAGGTTCGCGAGGCGCTGATCTCCTTCCGCATCGAGGCGGCCTATCCCAAGGATCGCATCCTCGAGCTCTATCTCAACGAGATCTATCTCGGCCTCGGCAATTATGGCGTCGCCGCCGCGGCGCTGAATTATTTCAACAAATCGGTCTATGAGCTGACCGTCGCCGAGGCCGCCTATCTCGCCGCTTTGCCCAAAGCGCCGAACAACTACCACCCCTTCCTGCATCGCGACCGCGCGGTCGAGCGCCGCAATTACGTCATCGACCGCATGGTCGCCGACGGCTTCGTCTCGCAGAAGGACGGCGACAAGGCCAAGACCGAGCCGCTCGGCGTCAACCCGCGCGTGACCTCGCCCAACACCTATGTCGCCGGCTATTTCGCCGAGGAGGTGCGCCGCGAGCTGCTCGACAAATACGGGGACAAGAAGCTCTACGAGGGCGGCCTCTCGGTGCGCTCGACGCTCGACCCCAGAATGCAGGCCATCACGCGCAAGGCGCTGGCCGACGGCCTGGTGCGCTTCGACGAGGCGCATGGCTTCCGCGGGCCGATGCGCCATATCGACATCTCCTATGACTGGGGCCTGCCGCTCGCCGATATTCCGGCGCTCGGCGATGTGAAGCCCTGGCGCCTCGCCGTGGTGCTGGACGCCAATGATAGCGTCGCCCGCATCGGCCTGCAGCCCGGCCGCGAGAAATCCGGCGAGGTGGCGCGCGAGCGCGAGACCGGGCAGCTCGGCCAGGAGGGCATGCGCTGGGCCGGCCGCAGCATTCGCGCCGCGTTGACGCCGGGCGACGTCATCTATGTCGAGCCGCTCTCCGGCCGGCAGGGCCAGTATCGGCTGCGGCAGATTCCGGAAATCTCCGGCGCGATGGTGGCGATGGACCCGCATACGGGCCGCGTCTTCGCCATGGTCGGCGGCTTCTCCTACGATCAGTCGGAGTTCAACCGCGCGACCCAGGCGCTGCGCCAGCCGGGCTCCTCCTTCAAGCCCTTCGTCTACGCCACGGCGCTCGACAATGGCTACACGCCCTCCTCCTCCATTCTCGACGAGCCGATCACCATCGTGCAGGCCAATGGCGAGAGCTGGACGCCGGAGAATTTCGAGGGCGCGCATGGCACCGGCGCCCATCCGCTGCGTTACGGCGTCGAGCATTCCAAGAACATGATGACGGTGCGCCTCGCCAAGGATGTCGGCATGCCGCTCATCGCCGAATACGCCAAGCGCTTCGGCATCTACGACGAAATGCCGCTCTATCTGCCCATGGCGCTCGGCGCCGGCGAGACGACGGTGATGCGCATGGTGACCGCTTATTCCATGCTCTGCAATGGCGGCAAGCGCGTGAAGGCGACGTTGATCGACCGCATCCAGGACCGCTGGGGCAAGACGATCTATCGCCATGACGAGCGCCAATGCCTGGGCTGCGACGCGCCCAAATGGGAGAGCCAGAACGAGCCCAAGCTCATCGACAAGCGCGAGCAGGTGCTCGATCCGCTGACCGCCTATCAGATCACCTCGATCATGGAGGGCGTCATCGAGCGCGGCACCGGCCAGTCGATCAAGGCGGTGGGCAAGCATCTCGCCGGCAAGACGGGCACCACCAACGAGGCCAAGGACCTGTGGTTCGTCGGCTTCTCGCCCGACCTCGCCGTCGGCGTCTATATCGGCTACGACCGCCCGCGCCCCGTCGGCGAAGGCAAGAGCGCGCAGGCGGCGACCTACGCCGCGCCGATCTTCCGCGACTTCATGATGGTGGCGCTGAAGGACAAGCCCGACGTGCCCTTCCGCGTGCCGCCCGGAATCAAGCTGATCTCGGTCGACTCGCATTCGGGCCTGCGCTCGAAGGGCTCCGGCTCGATCCTCGAGGCCTTCAAGCCCGGCACCGCGCCGCCCGATTCCTATTCCGCCGCCGGCAGCGACGGCGGACTGCAATCCGGCGGCGCGCAGGATGTGGACAAGCAGGTGGGCAGCGGAACGGGCGGGTTGTACTGAGCGAGCGGGAGCGGCCCGGTCAGGACACGAGCCGCTCGATCTCGGCGACGAGCTTATCCTCCCGCCCTAGGAAAGCTTCGATCATCGCGGCGAGGAAGGACTCGGCCTTCAACCTGCGCAGCTTCGGCGGGCGCCCCGCCCGATCGGCGAGAAGCGCGAAAAACGCGAGTTGGGCCCGGCCGTTGCCGTCTCGAAACGGATGAACGGCGTTGAGCTCCGACAAGAAACGAGCGGATCGAACAGCGAATAGATCGAACGGCGCGCCCCTGAGATAAGCGTCGTCGCGGAGGCTATCGAATATCCGCGTCATTTCGGCTGCGATATGCTCTGGATAACAGAACATGCTCGCTCCTTTGGCGATTCTTGCGGTACGATAGCAGCCCGCCCAGCGATAGACATCTCCGAAAATATGGCGATGGATGGCGCGATAATGTCGAACGCCGAAACGCCCCATCGGGAGCGGTTCCGAAAACCGTTGCGCTGTCGCATCGGCCTCGAAAGCGTCGAGGTCCGCCTGATCGCGAAGTCCCAGACGATTTTTCAGAACCGTCGTCCCTCTATAGCAATAGGGATCGACGACGGTGCGATACATGAGGCCTAGGCTTTTTTTGCGTGCTTTTCGTGGATCGCCCGGCGACGCTCGGCCGCTGTCAAACCACGACGCTCGAAATCGGCAAACATTCGCTTGCTATCGGAGTCGAGTCGGACGCCCTCGACGGCGCTGATGCGTGAAAAACCCACCAATCCCAAGGTGAGGGACCGTCGCCGGCCGACAGGATGGTCTCGCTTCGTCATCTGCGCAGAATATCACGAAGTCGCCAGGCCGAAACAGCGGTCCGCGCCCCCCTACTCCCCCAAATGCCGCAACGCCGCCGCCGCGGCGAAGGGGCACAGCGCCAGCGACGCGAGGCTGATCGCGCATAATATCGCGAATGGCGCGGCGAAGGACACTGTTCCGCCCGTCGCCGCCTGCGCCGCCGAGACGCCGAAAATCAGCACCGGAATCGTCAGCGGCAGCACCAGCAGCCCCATCAGCAGGCCGCCGCGGCGCAGCGTCACCGTCGCCGCCGCGCCGATCGCGCCGATCAGCGTCAGCGCCGGCGTGCCGGCCAGCAGCGTCCCCGTCACCGCGACGAGCGCCATCTCGTCTTGTTGCAGCATCAGGCCGAGAAAGGGCGCGGCCAAGGTCAGCGGCAGGCCGGTCGTCACCCAATGCGCCGCGCATTTGGCCAGAACAGCGAGCTCGAGCGGCGCGCGGCCGAGCGGAAAGAGATCGAGCGAGCCATCCTCGAAATCGGCCTGAAACAGACGATCGAGGCAGAGCAGGCTGGCGAGCAGCGCCGCGATCCACAATATCGCCGGACCGATGCGGGCGAGAAGATTTGGGTCCGGGCCGATGGCGAAGGGGACGATCGACACCATCACCAGGAAAAACACCACGCCCATCGTCGCCGAGCCGCCGATGCGGCGGGCGACGCGCAGATCGCGCAAGAAAAGAGCGAGCAGCGGCGAGCTCACGCATTCGCTCCCAGCGCCAGCTCGCGCGCATCCTCGAGGCCGAGCGGCTCGTGGGTGGCGGCGATGATCATGCCGCCCAGCGCCCGATGCTCGGTCATCAGCCGGGCGAGCCGCGCCCGCGAGGCGGCGTCGAGCGCGCTGGTCGGCTCGTCGAGCAGCCACAGCGGTCGGAAGGCGACGAGCAGCCGCGCCAGCGCGATGCGGCGCTTCTGCCCGGCGGAGAGCATGGCGACTTGCGTCTGCGCGAGATGGGCGAGGCCGACCCGCTCCAGCGCCTCGCCCGGCTCGAGGCTGCGCCGATCCGGCTCGCCGCCGAGAAATTGCGCCCAGAAATCCAGATTCTCGCGCGCGGTGAGCGGCGCCTTCAGCCCGTCGGCATGGGCGAGATAATGAAGCAGCGAAGCCTCCTCCCCCGCCGGCGCGCCGTCGATCTCGACGCGGCCGGCAAGGCGCGGCAACAGGCCCGCCAGAGCGCGCAAAAGCGTCGATTTGCCGGCCCCGTTGCGGCCGGTGACGATCAGCGCCTCGCCGGCGGAAAGGGAGAAGCCGAGGCCGAACAGCACGCGCCGCCCCCCGCGGGCGACGGCGAGCGCCTCCACCCGCAGCCGCAGAGCGGAGGCACGTTCGGCGTGCGGCCGGGAATGCTGATGCGGAGCGTCTGTCATCGCCAGAGCCAATAGAACAAGTTCCGCCGCAGGGGAAACCCCCGCCCCGCGAAACAACTGCGACACGATTGCGCACGATGCTTTCGCTGGCGCTCCGGCGCCGAAGGATGCTAAGGCTGCGGGCCGACCGCGGGCGTCGCGAGGAATCGGGCGCCGGCTTCCAATGAGGCGCCGCGCCGGACAGCGCGCGGCCCGAGACCCGGGGTGACGCACTAAGTGGCGAAGCATAGCAGCCTTTCGGACTACGCATCGAGACGATTCCGTTTCGCGGGCAATGCGCTCCTCCAATATCACGATCCCTTCTTCGCGCAGATCGACCGGCTGCGCGCCGAGTTCGAGGCGAAGGGAACGCATTTCGTCAGCTTCGCCAATTACGATTATCTCGGCCTCGCCAATCATCCCCGGATCATCGAGGAGGCCGAGCATGAGCTGCATCGGCTCGGCGTCGGCGCGCTGGCCTCGCGCCTCGTCGGCGGCGAGCGCTCGACGCATAAGCCCTTCGAGGCGGAAATCGCCGAATTTCTCGGCATGGAGGCGGCGCTGACGCTGGTCTCCGGCTATCTCGCCAATGTGACGACCATCTCCTGGCTGCTCGGCAAGCGCGACGCGCTGTTCATCGACGAGCTCGCCCACAACAGCATCGTCGCCGGCTGCGAAGCCTCCTCGGCCGAGGTGATCAAATTCCGCCACAACGACTTGGAGCATCTCGACCATCTGCTGGCCAAGAAGCGCGAGGACTTCCGCCATGTGCTGATCGTCGTCGAGGGAATCTACAGCATGGACGGCGACACCGCCGATCTGCCGCGCCTCGTGGAGCTGAAAGAGCGTCACGACGCCTGGCTGATGGTGGACGAGGCGCATTCGCTCGGCGTGCTGGGCGATACCGGCCGCGGCCTCGCCGAGCTGCAGGGCGTCGATCCCGGCCGTCTCGATCTCGTCGTCGGCACAATGTCCAAGACGCTCGCCTCCTGCGGCGGCTTCGTCTGCGCGAAGAAGCCGGTCATCGACTGGTTCCGCTACACGCTGCCGGGCTTCGTCTACAGCGTCGGCCTCTCGCCCGTCATCCTCGCCGCGGCGCGCACGGCGCTGCAGCTGATGCAGGAGGAGAGCTGGCGCGTCGGCAAGCTCGCGCGCAACGCCGAGCTGTTCCGCGACTACGCCCACGCCAATGGGCTGAGCACCGGGCCGGCGATCGGCCGCGGCGTGGTGCCGATTCTGTTCCAGGACAGCGTCGAGACCATGTGGGCCTCGCAGCATCTGCTCGGCAATGGCTTCTATGTGCCGCCGATCGTGCAGATCGGCGTGCCCAAGGATCAGCCGCGGCTGCGCTTCTTCCTCTCGGCCAATCATTCGGAAGCGGAGATCAAAGGCGTGATCGAGGCGCTGCGCGACCTGCCGCCCGTGGCCGCCGAGGCGCATGAATTGGTCCGCAAGGCGATGGCCGGCGCGAATTTGTGAGGGAGCGACGAGCAGCCGCGAGCAGGGGATCGCAACGTCCCCCTCATCGCTCGCCGCTCGCTGTTTCTCCCGCGTCGATATGCCCGCTTTCGCTGGCTTCTCTAGCTCGATAGGTGTTCGCCATGGCCGGCATCGAGATTGTACCCGTCGATAATCTTTCGCGATTTCTGACCTTCTGCAAGCTGCCGCGTCTCATCTATAAGGGCCAGAAGGGCTTCGCGCCTTCGCTCGACGCCGAGCGCTGGAATCTCTACAGCCACAAGCTCAATCCGCATTTCAAGCAAGTGGAGGCGCAGGAGTTCCTGGCGCGCAAGGACGGCAAATGGGTCGGCCGCATCGGCGCGCAGGTCTATAAGCCCGCGATCCAACCCGTCTCGGCCTCGCGCTGGCAATTCGGCTCGCTCGACGCGATCGACGATCTGGAGGTGGTGCGCGCGCTGACGCAGGCCGCGGAGGAATGGCTGCGCGCGCGCGGCGCGCAGACCATCGTCGGCCCCTTCTCGCCGGACATCAACGGCGAAAGCGGCGTGCTGATCCAGGGCTTCGAGGCGACGCCGATGTTTCTGATGCCCTGGCACCCGCCCTATCTGTCGCCGCTCGTCGAATCGCGGGGCTATGAGAAGGCCAAGGATCTGATCTCCTATCGGCATCTCGCCGCAGACCAGGACCTCGGCAAGGAACGCCGCATCGCCGACCGCCGCGAATGGCGCGGCCGGCTGAAGATTCGCCAGCTCGACCGCGATCATCTGAAGCAAGGCGAAACCGCGCTGATGTCCGATCTGTTCAACGACGCCTGGCGCGACAATTGGGGCTTCGTGCCGCTCGGCAAGGATGAGCTCGACGGTTTCGCGGACCTCATGAAATATGTGATGCCGCCGGAATTCGGCATCGTGCTCGAGCTCGACGGCGCGCCGGTGTCCTTCGCGGTCGCGCTGCCCAATCTGCACGAGATCACCGCCGATTTCGACGGCAAGCTGCTGCCCTTCAATCTGTTCAAGCTGATCTCGCGCATCCGCAAGCACAAATTCTCGACCGCGCGCCTGCTGCTGCTCGGCACGCGCAAGTCGCTGCAGAACAGCGCCACAGGCGGCGCGATTCTGCTGTCGATGATCGAGGACATGCGGCGGCGCAGCTGCGTCGACGCCAATATCGTCGCGCTCGAGGCCGGCTGGGTGCTCGAGGACAATCTCGGCATGCGTAAGCCGATCGAAATGTTCGGCGGCGTGATCGACAAAATTCATCGCATCTACGAAAAGCGCGTCACAGACGCCACACCCGTTTCATCCGAGGCAGTGAGAGAAGAGGCGGCTCCATGAATGTCATCTCGATTTCTTCGACGTCCTCCGCCGATCGCTCGCATGTCGAGCGCCGTCGCCTCATTCTCGAGGCGCATCCGGACGTGCGGACGCTGTTCGGCAAGGACGACGTCACTTTCAAGATCGCCGCGGGCATATTCGCCGGGCAGCTGCTGATCGCGGCCATTCTCGGCTGGCTCGGCCTCGCCTATTGGCCGCTGACGCTGCTGCTCGCGATCTGCGTCGGCGCCTTCGCCAATCACGCCGCTTTCGTCGCCATCCACGACGCGATCCACAATTGCGTGTTCGACAATCCGCTCTACAACAAGCTCACCGCTCTGCTCGCCGATCTGCCCAACGCCTTCCCGACGGCGATGGGCTTTCGCTGCTACCACATCAAGCATCACTCGCATCTGTCGGCCTATGATTACGACGCCGACATTCCGAGCCATTGGGAGGTGGAGTGGGTGGGCAATAGCACATGGCGCAAGGCGCTGTGGCTGTTCTTCTTCCCCGCGATCCAGCTGGCGCGTCTGTCGCGCCTCAAAGGCACGGTGCCGTTCATGGGCTTTTGGACCTATGTCAACACCGCCGTCATCCTTCTCTTCGATCTCTTCGTGCTCTACGCCTTCGGTCCCAATGCGCTGCTCTATCTGGCGCTGTCCTTCTGGTTCTCGGTCGGCGGGCTGCATCCGCTGAGCGCGCGCTGGGTGCAGGAGCATTTCGCCTTCGGCCCCAATCAGGGCACTTTCGACTATTACGGACCGCTCAACAAAGTCGCGCTCAACATCGGCTATCACAACGAGCATCACGACTTTCACGAGATCCCCTGGCGTCGCCTGCCGGAGCTGACCGAAATGGCGCCCGAGTTCTACAAGCCGCTCGGCAGCCATTATTCCTGGCTGGCGCTGCTCGTCACTTTCGTCTTCGACCCGCGCTATTCGTTGCAGACGCGCTCCGCCAATGTGGAGCTCGCCAGCGCCGCGCAGCCCGTCCCCGTCCCCACCCCCGTCCCGGCCGAGTAGAGCTTCCCATGACTGCGACCGAAAACGACGCGCTCGCCGCCTCGCCGCGCCTGTTCGAGAGCGACATTCTCGACAAATATTCGCGCGTCCACCATCTGACCCCGCCGCTCGTCTATGGGCCGATCATTCTCTGGCTGCTCGCCTATGCGAGCGGCTATGCGAGCGCGGGCTACATTCTCTTCGCCTTCCTCATGGGCTATGCAGCCTGGACGCTCACCGAATATTTCGGCCATCGCTTCCTGTTCCATACGGTGTTCGCGCTGCCCTTCGGACTCGGGCCGCGCTTCCAATTTCTCATCCATGGCGTGCATCACATCTATCCGAGCGATCCGCTGCGGCTCGTGATGCCGCCGCTGCTCTCCGCGCCGATCATGCTGATCGCGCTGACGCTCATTCGCCTCGTCGTCGGCGGGGACTTCGCCTGGCCGATGCTGGCTGGCTTCATCGCCGGCTATGTGCTCTATGACTGCGTGCATTTCTGGACGCATCACGGCCAGCCCAAGTCCAAGCTCGGCCATCTGGTGCGCCGGCTGCACATGCTGCATCATTTCCGTGATCCGGAGCGCGGCTTCGGCGTTCACGCGATCTGGTGGGACTATGTGTTCGGCACCAATTACGACCAGGGCCAGACGCCCGGAAGCAGAGCGGTGTAACGGGCTTTTCGTCGCAGGACCTTTTGTGCGCGGCTTTCGGTCATAAATGAGCCGAGGCGCCGGCGCATAGCACGCGAAGGCAGGCGTCCGCCGCGCCCTCGAGCGAGCCGAATCATGTCGAGCGTCAAAGGGCAGCCCACCTCCGCCGCGACTTCCGATCTGCCGCACGCCGATCATGGCCGCGTCCGCGCGCTCGTCACGGCGCTCGCGCCGCAGCTGGTGCGCTGGTATCGCTCGTCGCTGTCCTGGCGCCTCGCCATCGGCCTTCTCGCCGCGGCCACGGGCGTCGTCTGGCGCCTGCTCATCGCAGGCGAGAGCGGCGGCCACACCTATGTCACCTTCTATCTCCCGGTCATCGTCGCCTCCTTCACCGGCGGCGCGGTGTCCGGCGCGCTGACTCTGCTCATCAGCGCGGTGGTCGCCCAGCTCTGGCTCTCGCCGATCGAAGGCGTCGAGGATGCGCTCGCCTTCGCCACCTTTCTGACGACGAACGGGCTCATCGTCGTCATCGGCGAGGCCTTCCAGCGCACGCTCACGCATATCGACAATCTGGAGACGCTCCATGCGATGGAGCGGCTCGCGGCGCAGAATGCGCGGCTCGTCGAGCAATTCGGCAACGTCGCCCTCGCGGCGCCGGGCGTCGTCTTCTCCTTCCGGCTCGATACGGGCGGCCTCGGCTCCTGCCCCTATCTCGCCGAGAATGTGCGCACCGTCTTCGGCGTCGCGCCGGAGGAGATCGCGACCAACGCCGCGCCCATGCTCCGCCGCATCGACCCCGCCGACAATGAGCGCTTGCGCGCCAGCTTCGCCCGCTCGGCGGCGCAGATGACGCTGCTGCGCGAGGAGTACCGCTACAATCATCCGTCCAAGGGGGCGATCTGGCTGGAGACGCAGGCGCAGCCGGTGCGTCAGGCCGACGGCTCGGTGGTCTGGCACGGCTATGCGCAGGATGTCACCGAGCGCAAGCGCGAGGAGGCTGCGCGCCTCGCGGCGGAAGGCGCGCTGGAGCAGCGCATCGTCGAGCTCGAGCGCGTCAACGAGCGGCTGGCCCGCTTCGCCTATGTCGCCTCGCATGATCTGCAGGAGCCGCTGCGCAAGATCGTCGCCTTCTCGCAAATGCTCGACGCCGCCGTCGCCTCCTCGGACCACAAGGACGTCGCCTATGCGAGCGAGGTGATGCGCGGCTCGGCGCTGCGCGCGCGCGAGCTGGTCGACGATCTGCTCGTCTATTCGCGCGTCGTCGAGGCGCCGCTCAAAGTGCAGCGGCGCGACCTGCGCGTCGAAATCCAATCGGCGCTGACCGATATCTCCGAGCTGATCGAGGAATCGGGCGCCGATGTCAGCCTCGATGCGCCCTGCGTCGCATTCGAGGCCGATCCGCCGCAATTCGCGCGGCTCATGCATAATCTCGTCAGCAACGCCATCAAGTTTCGACGCCCGGGGGAGACGCCGCGCATCGCCATCGCCGGCCATGTCGAGGACGGATTGCTGCGGCTCTCCGTCTGCGACGATGGCGTCGGCTTCGAGACGAAATATGCCAAGGCGATCTTCGAGCCGTTCAAGCGCCTGCACAGCAAGGCGGAATATCCGGGCACGGGAATCGGGCTCGCCATCTGCAAGACGATCGCCGATCGCCACGGCTGGACGCTGGCGGCGCGGTCGCAGCCGCTTCAGGGCGCTACATTCGAGGTGACGATGCGGCTGCCGAGCTGAGCAAAGGCCGCGGTCCTGCAGAGGCGCCGCTGTCCTGCAGAGGTCTTGCCGACTGCGGAGCTCTCGCTCACCCGCAGAGCTCGCGCTCTCCCGCGGCGTCGCCGCCGCCTTACGAAAGTTTCATGCGGCCGCCACTGTGGCGTAAGCCCGCAAACCCCATCTTCATCGTCGATAGGCGGACGCCCCGCCGCCGCCCCGGACCGTCGCTTCTCGCAAACGGCGAGCGCGCGAGGGGGCCGTATCGATGGAGACGGTTTGATGACCTTGCCGGTGGTTTTTCGTCGAGCTCTCGCCACATCCCGAACGGCGCGATGGCGTCGTCCGGAAGGACGCCCGTTTCGCGTCGCCCTCATGTCCGGCGCGGCTGCGCTCGCGCTCGGCGCGACGCTGCTCGCTCCGGCGCAGACCTTGGCCTGGGGCCAGGCGCCCGCCACTCCGACCCAGACCCAGAGCGCCCTGCCCGCCGTCGGCCCGCAATCCTTCGCCGATGTCGTCGAGCGGGTGAAGCCCGCCGTCGTCGCGATCAAGACCAAGGCGCTCGAGGCCGCGGGCGGTCCCGAGGACGGCTTTCCCGGCGCGCCGCCCGAGCTCTCGCCGGACGATCCGCTCTACCGCTTCTTCCGCCGTTTCGGCGAGCCTCAGGGAGGCGGACGCCGGCAGCAGAAGCATATGACGCAGGCGCAGGGCTCCGGCTTCGTCATCACCAATGACGGCTATGTCGTCACCAACAATCACGTCGTCGAGAATGCGACGCAGGTGGAGGTCAGCTTCGACGACGGCCGCACGCTGCCGGCCAAGATCATCGGAACCGACAAGCGCACCGATCTCGCCCTGCTGAAGATCAGCGACGGCAATAATCTGCCCCATGTCGATTGGGCGAGCGGTAGTCCGCGCGTCGGCGATTGGGTCATCGCCGTCGGCAATCCCTTCGGCCTCGGCGGCACGGTGACGGCCGGCATCGTCTCGGCGCGCGGCCGCGACATCGGCGCCGGCCCCTATGATGATTTCCTCCAGATCGACGCGCCGGTGAACCGCGGCAATTCCGGCGGCCCCTCCTTCGACGAGCACGGCCAGGTCGTCGGCGTCAACACGGCGATCTATTCGCCCTCGGGCGGCTCGGTCGGCATCGGCTTCGCCATTCCTTCGGAGGTCGCCAAGGACGTGATCGCAGCGCTCAAGGACAAGGGCGCGGTGGCGCGCGGCTGGATCGGCGTCTCCATCCAGCCGATCACGCCCGAGATCGCCGAGAGCCTGGGGCTCAAGACGAGCAAGGGCGCGCTGGTCGCCCAGCCGCAGCGCGGCGGGCCGGCGGAAGCGGCCGGACTCAAGGCCGGCGACGTCGTCACCGCCGTGGACGGCCAGAAGGTCGACGGCCCGCGCGATCTCGCCCGCCGCATCGCGACGCTCGGTCCCGGCAAGAGCGCCGAGCTGACCTTCCTGCGCAATGGCGCCGAGAAGAATGTGAAGCTGAAGCTCGGCAAGCTGCCGAGCGAGAAGGAGACCGCCGCCGCCGAGTCCAACGACGATGGCGTCGAGCCCGGCGCGGCGCTGGCGGCCTACGGCATAGAGGTGGCGCCGTCCGCCGAGGTGCGCGGCGGCCGCGGCGGCGAGGGCCTCATCATCGTCGGCATCGACCCCAATGGCGCCGCCGCCCAGAAGGGCCTGCGCCAGGGCGATGTGATCGTCGAGGCCAATGGCCAGACGCTCAAGGGTCGCGGCGATCTCCAGGCGGCGATCGACGCCGCCAAGAAGGACGGACGCAAATCCGTCCTGCTGCGGGTCAAATCGCCGGAGGGCGCTCGCTTCGTGGCCCTATCGGTCAATCCGGCGTCCTGACGCCGGCGAGCTTCTTGCGCGAGGCCCGTTTGCCCGCCCCCCGTGTAGCGGGCCCGCGCAATGAAGGACGGCGGGAGACGTTCGTCTCCTCTCCCGCCGCGTCAGTCGCGGCAGGTCGGCGCGTATCCGCCGGCCTGCCGTTTTTTATCGAGGCGCGCTATATGAGAGAGATGCGAATATTGGTCGTCGAGGACGATTCGGAAGCCGGAGCCTATCTCGTGAAGGCGTTTCGCGAGCAGGGCCATGTCGCCGACCATGCGGCGGACGGGCTCGAAGGCTATGCGGCGGCGGCGGAAGGCCGTTACGACGTGCTCATCATCGACCGCATGCTGCCCAAGCTCGACGGACTCTCGCTGATCTCGGGCCTGCGCGAGCAGAAGATCGACACGCCCGCGCTCATCCTCTCCGCGCTCGGCCAGGTGGACGATCGGGTGCGCGGCCTGCGCGCCGGCGGCGACGACTATGTGTCCAAGCCCTACGCCTTCTCCGAGCTGCTCGCCCGCGTCGAGGCGCTGGCCCGCCGCCGCGGCGGACCCAAGCAGGAAGAAACGGTCTATCGAGTCGGCGATCTCGAGCTCGATCGCCTCGCCCATAAGGTCGTCTCGGCCGGACAGGAGATCGTGCTGCAGCCGCGCGAGTTCCGTCTGCTGGAATATCTCATGAAACATGCCGGCCAGGTGGTGACGCGCACCATGCTGCTCGAGAATGTGTGGGACTATCACTTCGATCCGCAGACCAATGTCATCGACGTCCACATCTCCAGATTGCGCGCCAAGATCGACAAAGGACGCGAGACCCCGCTCCTGCACACGATCCGCGGCGCAGGATATATGATCCGTGAAGGCGCTCGTTAGACTCTTCCGCACGACGGCCTTCAAGCTGTCCCTCGCCTATCTGGTGCTCTTCGGCATCGGCGCCGCGCTGGTGCTGACCAGGGTGCAGATCAATGTCGAGGACCTCTTCGACGAGCAGACCGCGCAGACGATCGACGCGGATATTCGCGGCCTCGCCGAGCAATATTCGGAAGGCGGCATTCGCCAGCTGGTGGAGGTGATCGAGCGGCGCGTGCGCACGCCCGGCGCCTCGCTCTATCTGGTGACGACCTTCTCCGGCGAGCTCGTCGTCGGCAATATCGCCGAGCTGCCGCCGGACCTGCCGGACGGCTCCGAGCTGGTGGAGGCGCGCTATCAGCGGCGCGGCGAGGCGACCGCCCATCATCGCGCGATGATGCGGCTGTTTCAGCTTCCCGGCGGCTTCCGCCTGCTGGTCGGCCATGATCTGCAGGACCGCAAGCTGCTGCGCGGGATTTTGCGCCGCGCGCTGGTCGCCTCGCTGTTCTGGCTCATCGCCATCGGCACGCTCGGCGGCATCATCGTCGCGCGGCGCATTCTGGCGCGGCTCGACAAGCTCTCCGCCTCGGCGCGCCGCATCATGTCCGGCGATCTCGATCAACGCCTGCCGCTGATGGGCGCCGATGACGAGCTCGACCGCCTCGCCGGCAATCTCAACGCCATGCTGGAGCGCATAGAGCAGCTGATGGCGGGTCTGCGCGAGGTTTCCGACAATATCGCCCATGATCTCAAGACGCCGCTGACGCGGCTGCGCAATCGCGCCGACGCCGCATTGCGCTCCGCTTCCACGACCGAGCACTATCGCGATGCGCTGAACGACATGATCGAAGAATCGGACGGACTCATCCGCATCTTCGACGCTCTGCTGATGATCGCGCGCGCCGAGGCCGGCTATTGCAGCGACTTCATGGGCGAAGTCGACGCCGCCCGCGTCGCCGCCGACATAGCGGAAATGTACGAGCCCGTCGCCGAGGAGCATGGCGCGCGCATCGAGCTCGCGACGGCCGAGGGGCTGACGTTTCGCGGCAATCGCGAATTGCTCGGCCAGGCGCTCGTCAATCTGGTGGACAATGCGCTGAAATATGGCGCGAACGAGCCCGGCGCCGTGGTTCGCGTCGCGGCGCGACGGGCCGGCGACGGCATAGAGATCGAAATCTCCGATCGCGGCCCGGGCATAGCGACCAAGGATCGCGACCGGGTGATCGGGCGTTTCGTGCGGCTCGAGAACGCACGCTCGCGGCCGGGCTCGGGGCTCGGCCTGTCGCTCGCCGCGGCGGTGGCGCGCCTGCATGGCGGCGCGCTGCGCATAGAGGACAATGAGCCGGGCCTGCGCGTCGTCGTCGCGCTCCCCGCGACATGCGCCGATGCGACGCGGCCGCCGAGCGCGCCCGTCGCCCCGCTCGCGACCGGTTTCGCCGCCGGGACGAGCCCGCGCGCTCGATAGAGTCGCGCGCGCGATTTCGCTTCGAGGCGGGCCGGGTCGCGTCTATCGTCGATCGGACGAGGGGCGGCCCGGATTTCAACCCTTCGCCCGCGCTGGTCCAGGCATTGCTTCGCTCGCGGGCGACAGCAGCGGAACGGAGGACAAGGCAATGGACATCCAGCGCATCGGCTCACGGCCGTCCGCCAAAGCGCAGCCGGAATATTTCACAGGCGTGGTGCGTCTCGATCCTTTGATCGAAGCGCCCGAGCCGGCGCGCGTTCGCGCCGTCAACGTGACCTTCGAGGCCGGCGCGCGCACCGCTTGGCATACGCATCCGCTCGGTCAGACATTGATCGTCACCTCCGGCCTCGGCTGGGCGCAGCGCTGGGGCGGTCCGGTCGAGGAAATCCGGCCGGGCGACGTGATCTGGTTCTCGCCGGGCGAAAAGCATTGGCACGGCGCGACCCCGACGACGGCGATGGCGCATCTCGCGATTCAGGAGGCGCTCGACGGCAATACGGCGGATTGGCTCGAGCCGGTGAGCGACGAGCAATATCAACGGCGCCCTGCATAGCGGCGCCTTCGCCGTTCGCCGCGCGCGGATGTCCGTTGAAATCATGATAGCGAGCGGCGCCGAGCAGCGCCGCCGCTCGAATCCAGATTTGCGCGAATCTCTTGTCGCGGCGCCGTCTTCAAATCGACGATGCGATCGAGAACGCGGCTCGCCATAGGGCGCGAGCCCCTCGAGCTCATATCGCCGGAGCCGCGTTCGACCAGCCGATCGGACGTCGGCTAGTCATGCGCCATCGATGGCCGTGTCCTACAAAAAACCCATAGAAATTCGTTTTTGCCGCAACCCCGCGAGGCTTAGGCGACAAGGCGGCGAGCGTCGACTCGGGGTCGCTCCGCCCGGGGCCGGAACACGCGACAAAGGGCGTTGAGACACAAGACGTTTCGCCATTTTGTACGGACTTACGTCACGTTCGCGCGATGCATGCGAGCCTGTGGAAAAGCCCGCGAGCGGCGCGCGGCGCCGCTTGAATGATCGGCGGGATGCGCGCTTTCGGCTTGCGCGCCAGAAAAAAGGCGGACATTAATTCGACATTCACTGGAAAGGGGCCCGCAATGACCTCATCCCTTTACATCATCAATCCTGCTGCTGATTTTCCAACCTACTTCGGCGCCGAAATCCTGCTGGCCGCAGGCCGCCGATCCGGCGTCATGATGGCCGATCTGTCGTCGACGACCGTCGCCGCTATGGCGCCGCCCGATTTCTCGATCGCCATTTGCGACGAAGGCGTCGCGCCTGTCGATTTCGACAATGACGCGGATTGGATCGCCATCACCGGCAAGGTGAGCCAGCGCCGCCGCATGATCGCGATCGCCGACGAATTCCGTCGCCGCGGCAAGAAGGTGATCATCGGCGGCCCCTATGCGAGCCTCAGCCCCGATCATCTGGTCGCGCATTGCGACGTGCTGGTCAGCGGCGAGATGGAGGAGATCGCCGAGGAGCTCTTCGCCGATCTGCGCGCCGGGCGCCCGCGTGATCGCTATTTCGGCGACAAGCCGTCGCTGGCGACGAGCCCCGTGCCGCGCTGGGATCTCTATCCCAATCATCGCGCCATGCTCGGCGCCGTGCAGACATCGCGCGGCTGTCCGTTCGAGTGCGAATTCTGCGACGTGATTCAATATCTCGGCCGCAAGCAGCGCCACAAGCCGATCGCCAATGTGCTCGCCGAGCTCGACGCGCTATGGGCGCATGGCTTTCGCGCGACATTCCTGGCGGATGATAATTTCACCGCCTATCGCGCCCATTGCAAGGAGCTGCTGGAGGCGATGGCGCGATGGCGGCGCGACGGACATCCCATGGATTTCGTCACGCAAATCTCCATCGACGCGACGCGCGACGCGGAATTGATGGATATGCTGGTCGAGGCCGGCGTGCATCAAGTGTTCATCGGCATAGAGACGCCCAATCTCGAGAGCCTGCGCGAGACCGGCAAACGGCAGAATCTCAAGATCGACATCGTCGAGGAAGTGCAGAAGCTCGTCGACCGCGGCATTTCGGTGATGGGCGGCATGATCGTCGGCTTCGATCACGACGGCCCCGATGTCTTCTCGCAGCAATATGAATTCGCCATGTCGACGCCGATCCCGATCTACAGCCTCGGCGCGCTGATGGCCTCCGAGGCGACGCCGCTGTTCGATCGCATGGCCAGGGAGGGCCGGCTGCTGCAAGGCACTGTGGAGACGCAGGCGGTGCCCTGGGGCTCCAATATACGCCCGGTGACGATGAGCATGGAGGAGCTGAACGAGGGTCTGCACAATCTCTGCAACGCGCTCTATGCGCCTTCCGCCTTCGGCGAGCGCATGTTGAATTTCATCGACGCCTTCGGCCGTGCGCGCGGACCGAGCGACGCGACGATTCCCGATACGAGCGCCTTCCGCGAGATCGAGCAGGAGGCGGTGCAGATCGCCGCCGATGTGCGCAGGCTCGGCGACGCCGAGGGCCGCATGTGGAACAAAGTGTGGGGCGCGGCGCTGCGCAAGCCGCAGACGGTGAAGATCGTCGCGCGCATCATGTTCCAATATGCGCAGGCGCGGCACATGTTCGACAGGGGCAATTATTGGGAGCCGCAGCTCGCCTTCGCGCCGCCACGACGGGAGATGGCGGAGGTCGCGGCGGAGTGATGGCGGCCGTCGCCTGAGACGGAATTCCGACGCGAGACGCGTTGTGCGAGCCTGAAGGCTCGCGGTCGAGAGCGCCGGCGCATCAATGCAACGCTGGCCGCGCGCTCGTCCCGAGCGTCGCCCGCGTCGTCGGCCGCACGGGAATGCGCAGCATCGCGACCGTGCCGACCCCGACATGCGAGCGAATGCGCAGCGCGCCGCCATGCAGCGCCATCAGCGAGCGCGCTATGGCGAGGCCGAGGCCCGAGCCTTTCATGCCATTCTCTATGACCGCGATCGGCTGCTCGAAGGGCCGGCCGAGCTTGGGGATCGCCGCTTTCTCTATGCCGCAGCCGTCATCCTCGACGAAGATGGCGATAGAACGCGCGAGCCGGCGCGCGCGCACGCGCACGGCGCCGCCGGGCGAGGTGAATTTCAGACTATTGGAAACGAGCACGCCGATCGATTTGACGATCGCGTCATGGTCTCCGAAGCAGCGCAGCCCATCACGGGCGTCGACGCTGATCTCGACGCGCTTGGTCTCGGCGCTGTGGCGGAAGCGCTCGACCGTCGCCCGCACCGCGCCGGAGATGTCGACCTCGCGCTGATCGAGGCGCACGCGCCCCGCCTCCAAGCGCGACATGTCGAGAATATCGGTCAGCACATCGAGCAGATAGCGGCCGCCCTGGTGAATGTGGTTGCAATATTCCACATATTTCGTCGAGCCCAGCTGGCCGAACACCTGCGCCTGCATCATTTCCGAAAAGCCGATGATGGCGTTGAGCGGCGTGCGCAGCTCGTGACTCATATTGGCGAGAAATTCGGACTTGGCGTGATAGGCGGCCTCGGCCTCGCCCTTTTGCAGATGATATTGCTCGGCGAGCGTGGCGAGCTGCTGCGCCTGCGCCTCCAGCGTCTGACGGGACTTCAACAGATCGGTGACGCTCGCCGTCAGCCGACGCTCGGAGTCGATGAGCTTCTCCTGATTGCGCTTCAGCGTCGTGATGTCGGCGCCGACGGAGACGTAGCCGCCGTCCTTGGTGCGGCGCTCGCTGATCTGCAGCCAGCGGCCGTCGGCGAGCCGCGCCTCATAGGTCCGTTCGCTCGAGGAAGAGGCCTGGTCCGAGACGATCTGCGTCTCGGCGAGCGTGGCGCTGGCGCCCGCCATGAGGCGCGCATAGCTCGCGCCGGGCGCCGCGGCTTCGGCGGCGAGTCCATGCAGCGCGAGGAATTTCGAATTGCAGGCGACGAGCCGATTATGCGCGTCCCACAGCACGAAGGCCTCGGAGATCGTCTCGATCGCGTCGCGCAGCCGCATGTCGGCGGTCGCCGCGCCCTCCACGAGCGCCCGCTGCTCGGAAATATCGACGGCGACGCCGACGAGGCGCTTGCCGCCCTGCGGATCGTCGATCAATTCGGCGCAGGCGCGCAGCCACACGAATTCGCCGCGCGCATTGCGAATGCGGAACTCATGATCCATGCCGCTCGAGCCGGAGGCGACGATCGTCTCGACGATGGCGGCGAGATCGCCATCCTGCGGATGCAGGCGCATCTTCAATTCGCCGAAGGACAGCGAGCGCGGCTCGGGGGCGAGGCCGAGCAGGCCGAACATGGAATCGGACCAATGAATGCGCCCATGCGCAATGTCCCAGTCCCACAGGCCGCAGCGGCCGGAGCCGAGCGCCGCGTCGACGCGCTTGCGCATGTCGATCTGCGCGCGTTCGGCGAGCGCCGCGCGCCGCACCTCACGCCCGAAGCCCCAGAGACCGAGCGCCGTCGCCAGCGTCGCCGCCGCCGACAGCGCCGCATAGCGCGCGACAAAGGCGCGCCAATCGGCCAGCGCGGCCTCATAAGGGAGGATCGCCGCCACCTGCCCCGCTCCCGGCGCGAGATTGCGCACCGTCGCGAGCGCCATACGCCCATCGGCCAAGGTGACGCGCATGACGCCCGCCTTATCGGCGAATTCGGTCAATAGCGGCTCGGCGCCCAGCAGGCTGGCGAGCGCGCCCGAGGCGTCCAGCGGCGGGGTCGCCGCGACGATGCGGCCCGCCCCGTCGGCGACGGCCACGCGGCGCCCGCGCGAGACGGCGTAATCCGGCAGAGTGGCGGCGCCGATGCGCAGAGTCGCGTCGACGTCGCGGGAAATGGCGCGGGCGAAGATCTCGAGATCCTGCGCGGCCTCCGTCAATGTCCGCTCATGCGCGGCCTCCGCCAGCGCGAAGAGCAGCGCGCCGAGCGCGGCGGCGCAGAGTCCGAGCGCGATCGTCACATGACGGGCGCTCAGCCGTTCTGCAATCGCCCGGCCGACGCTCACGGAGCCCGCAGCGCTCCATGACGTATCGGCGCAAGTCGTCGTATTGGCTGCGCGTTCACGCGCCATTTTTGGAAGTCCCCGCCAGTGGTCGAAGAGGGGGAAAAACGCGCCGCATCCCGCCCCGAATCAGGCCCATTCGAATCCGGCGGAGGCCATTTGTCCAGAGCTTAATGGGACGTAAACGCTCAGCCGAGCGCGCGCGTCGCTATGTCGGAGACATCGGCCGAGAGATCGGGCGCGGCGAGGATGCGCCGCAGCGTCGCCTCGGCGATTCCGCGGCGCCGCCCCTCGAGCGAGCGCCAGGAGCGCAGCGCCGAGAGCAGCCGCGCGCCGAGCTGCGGATTCTTCGGGTCGAGCTCCAGCACCACCCGCTCGAGCAGCGCGTAGCCGGAACCGTCCAGCGCGTGGAAACGCGTCGGATTGCCATTGGCGAAGGAGCCGACAACGGCGCGCACGCGATTGGGATTTGCGAGCGAGAAATCCTCATGCTCCATCAGCCGCGCGATGCGCGCCGTGGTCTCGACCTCCGGAATGGTCGATTGCAGAGAAAACCATTTGTCGAGGACGAGGTGATCGTTTCGGTAGCGCTCGTAGAAATCGACGAAGGCCTGCTCGCGCGCCTCGCCCGGCAGATGCGACAAGGTCGCCAGCGCGCAGATGCGATCGGTCATATTGGTCGCTTCGGCGAATTGCCGCTCGGCCAGCGGGCCGCCCAGCGCCGCATCGCCCGCGGCCAGCAGATCGAGCGCGACATTGCGCATGGCGCGCCGTCCGGCGCTGGCGGCGTCCGGCGAAAAACCCTCCTGCGGCGCGAAGCGGGCATGCGCCTCGACGAGCGCCGCCGCCAAATGGCGACCGAGATCGCGCTTCAATCCAGAGCGCGCCGTGAAGATGACATCGGGATCGACATCCTTGCCGATCTCGCGCGCTATGTCGATCTCGGACGGCAGCGAGAGCGCCTGGGCGACGAGGCTCGGGTCGCCCTCCCCCGCCTCGACGAGGCGCTTCAGCGAGTCGAGAAAGGCGCCGTCGTCCACACCCGCAGAGCCGCCGCGCGCGGCCTCGATGCGCGACAAGATGGAGCGCAGCGCGAGGCTCTGCGCCGCCTGCCAGCGATTGAAGGAATCGCTGTCATGGGCGAGCAGCCGCTCGAGATCCTCGGCCGCTTGCGGCGGGGCGAGGCGCACGGGCGCGGAAAAGCCGCGCAGCAGCGACACCACCGGACGCGACGGCACATTCTCGAACACCACCTTGCGCTTGCGCGTCGAGAGCTCGACGACGCCGCGCGCGCATTCTTCCGCGCTGGCGCCGGACTCGCCCGGCGCGGCGGAAAGCGTCAGCTCGTCGCCATTCTCGCCGATGAGGCCGAGCGCCAGCGGAATGACGAAAGGCTTCTTCTCGTTCTGGCTGGGCGTCGGCGGCGTCGATTGCTCGAGGGAGAGCGTCAAGGTCTTGGCGCCGGCGTCATATTCGCTCTCGACGGAGACGAGCGGCGTGCCGGCCTGCTCGTACCAGAGCGCGAATTGCGCGAGATCGCGGCCGGACGCCTCGGCGAAGCAGGCGAGGAAATTCTCGACCGTCGCCGCCGTGCCGTCGAAACGCTCGAAATAAAGGTCCATGCCGCGACGGAAATCGGCCTCGCCGATCAGCGTCTTCAGCATGCGGACGATCTCGGCGCCCTTCTCGTAGACGGTCGCCGTGTAGAAATTATTGATCTCGTGATAGAGGCTCGGCCGCACCGGATGGGCGAGCGGGCCGGCGTCCTCCGGGAATTGCTGCAACCGCAGGCCACGCACATCGGCGATCCGCTTTACCGCGCGAGACCGCTGGTCGGCCGAGAACTCCTGATCGCGGTAGACCGTCAGGCCTTCCTTCAGGCACAGCTGGAACCAGTCGCGGCAGGTGATGCGATTGCCGGTCCAATTGTGGAAATATTCATGGGCGATGACCGACTCTATGCCGGCGTAGTCGGAGTCGGTCGCCGTCTCCGGCGAGGCCAGAACATATTTGTCATTGAATATGTTGAGGCCCTTATTCTCCATCGCGCCCATGTTGAAGTCGGAGACGGCGACGATGTTGAACACGTCGAGGTCGTATTCGCGGCCGAAGGCCTCCTCGTCCCAGCGCATGGAGCGCACCAGCGAATCCATCGCATAGGAGGCGAATGGCTCCTTGCCGCGCTCGACATAAATGCCGAGCGCGACATCGCGGCCGGAGCGCGTGCGATAGCGATCCGAAATATGGCCGAGATCGCCGCCGACCAGCGCGAACAAATAGCAGGGCTTGGGGAACGGATCGCGCCAGACCGCGAAATGCCGACCGCCGTCGAGATCGCCGGAGGCGATCGGATTGCCATTGCCGAGCAGCACCGGGGCTTCGCTCTTCTCGGCCTCTATGCGGGTCGTGTAGACGCTCAGGACATCGGGCCGATCGAGGAAATAGGTGATGCGGCGGAAGCCCTCCGCCTCGCATTGCGTGCAATAGGCGGAGCCGGAGCGATAGAGCCCGCTCAATTGCGTGTTGGCCGAAGGATCGACCACCGTCTCGATCTCCAGCGTGAAGGGCCGCTCGGGCGGGACGCGCAGCACGAAGGAATCGGGCGTCGCCTCATAGGCCTCGGGCGACAGCGGGGCGCCGTCGAGCGCCGCGCGGCGCAAGACGAGCCCATCGCCGTCGAGCGCGAGCGGAGCGCCGCTCAATCCGGCCGGATTGCGCCGGATCGCGAGGCGCGCGACGATGCGCGTCTCGCTGCGGTGCAGCGAAATATCCAGATCGACCGCATCGATGAGAAATGCGGGCGGGCGATAATCGGCGAGACGGACGGCCTGAGGAGGTGGGTTGCGCATGGGACCTCTATGCCCGTCACACCTACACGCGGCCGCGCGCCTTCGCAACGGGCAATGGGAACGGGCAATGGGAACGACATGGAACAGGGCCGCCGCGGCCGATGATCCGCGTCAAGCGTTGCCGCGACGCCCGGCCTCGAAGAGGAACCAGACCCGCCTTTCCGCCTCGTCTATGTAATTTTCGAGAAGGCTGGCGGTGGCGACGTCGCCGCGCTCGTCGCAGATGGAATGCGCCTCGCGCAGGCGCGCCGCCAGCGCGCCATTGTCGTCGCGCAGCTCCGCCAGCATGTCCTGCGGCTCGACATAATCGGCGTCATTGTCGAGCACGCGCTGGAGCCGGGCGATATGGCCGATCGAGCGCAGCGTCGTGCCGCCGACCTTGCGCACGCGCTCGGCGATTTCGTCGGTCGTCGCGAAAATCTGCGCGCCCTGCTCGTCGAGGAGCAGGTGATAGTCGCGAAAATGCGGGCCGGACACGTGCCAGTGGAAATTCTTCGTCTTCAGATAGAGAGCGAAAATATCCGCGAGCACGGCGTTGAGCGCGCCCGTCACATCCCGCGTGGCCTGGGACGAGAGGCCGGTCGGCGTCTCGAGCGCGGCTTTTTGACGGGAGTGGATTTCACGATTGGCCATGCGTCTTTCTCCTCGAGCGGAAGACAGGATCGCTATGACCAGATATGCCGCCGCGCGCGCCTTCCCATGGCTCGGCGCGGATTTTTTGGGCTCGGCGCGGATTTTTTGGGCGCGGCGTGGATTTTTTTGACGCGGAAGAGGTCCGACGCCGGGCGGCCTCAGCCGGCGGAGGCGCTGGGAAGCTCGCCGTCCAGCTCTTGCGCAGCCTCGGCCGGGGTCGGCTCGGCCGTTGCGCGGCGGGTCGGCAGGCGGTGAACCGTCGCCGTCTCCTGCTCGTCGTCACGGTCCATCCGCGACAAATCCTGACGCACCATCCAGACGAACAGAGCGAAAGCGATCGCCGAAGCCGTCCCGATCGTCACATCCAGAACCGTGAAGCGCCACAGCCGCGCCTCCACCACCTGCGGACCCA
>NZ_DATBQF010000080.1:0-122503 GCF_036560965.1 Methylosinus sp.
CTTCACTCCACCAACAGCGTGCGCCGAGCTCCCAGTTCGGCTCGGTCGTGGGCGGAAGAGGGATGGCATAGGGCGCGGCACCTCCACCGTCGGCGGAAGCGGGATGGCATAAGGGCGTGGTACCTAACCGCTCGCGAGGCACACGGCGACAAGTGCCGCGAGAACGAAGCCGCTGCGCATGCCCGCCTTGCCCCTTGTGAATCCGCCTGTTGTCAGGGGAGAGGATGCAAGGCGTGTGGTTAAGGCGAGATTAAGAGGCGTGCCGCGTTGGTACACATCGCCCAACGTCGAGGCGAAAGGCGCGGGTGAGCCAGCGCTAGCGGCGACGGCTCGCCAGGATGCCGGCGACAAAGGCGATGGCGAGCATGGTGATCGGTCCCACCTGTTGCATCGCCTTGCCGACACCTTGGTCGATCATGTTCACGCCTTCGCCGGCGGCAACGGCCATGCTTGGCGCCTGCCGCTTCGGCCGTGGCGCGAAGAGAGGCAAGGTGGCCAGCGCTAGCATCGACAGCAGGAAGAGAGCGGCGGCGATGATGCCGGCCGCTGCCGCCGGCGTGTAATGGGTGACCAGCAGCTGATAGACCGAAAACAATCCGAACAGCGCCGCGATAATGAGAATGACGAGCGCGACGGCGATGACGGCCGCCTGGCGGAACGAGCGCTCAATGGATTCCCTGATGCGCAGTCCGACCTGCAGGGAGGAGAGCAGCGCGAGCGCCGAGCGGAGCATGGAGGTTTCGCCTAGCGACGGGTGAACACACCGAACAGGAAGCCGAGGCCGACGGCGATGGCAACTGCCGACAGCGGGTTGCGTCTGATGGCGGCTTCAGCCTCGTTGGCGGCGTCCACCGCTTTATCTTGGGCGCGGTTGATCTGCTTGTTGGCGATGCGGCCCACGGTCGAGCTCAGGTTCTGCAGATCGGCGCGGATCGCGTCGATCTGATTCGCAAGCTCTTGCGCTTCGGGGGTGGGGGTCGGCATGGGGCTTCCTTCCTTGGGGCGAGGCATTGGCAACTCGGGCCGGGAGCGCTTCGTTCCACGGAAGCGGCCCAGTCGGCTCATTCTCTTGGTCCGCGCCTCGTTACTGTCAAGTGAACGGTTCGCGGCAAAGCCCGCCTCGTCTGCCTTGATGGTTGAGGGACCCTTGCGCCCGGCGCAGCAGCCTTCTAGTCTCTCCTTGTGACGGGTGATTGCTCAGAGGGGGGCAAGCATGGGCGGCAGCGGGCTTAGCAAATGGGGTCTCCCCATCCTTCTCGCCATCTTGAGTTCAGCGCCGGTGGCAGGAAGCGCCGAGGCGTTCGCGACAATGGGCTCGCCCGCCGCGGCGGTGTCGGCTGACAACAGCCTCCGCCTTACGGCGCATTTCAGCAAGGTGCAGAGCTTCTATTGCTATCCCAAGCTCTATTGGTGGTTCTACCGGCCCTACACCACCGCCCCGGAAGGCAATGCGCGCTGCATGCCCTATTTCCATTACCTCGATCAAGCGGGGCCTCCGAGAGGCGGAAGGCCCAACCAGGCAATCAAATAGCTAGCCGTCGGTCTGGCGTCGCGCGTCGTGTCCTGGGCTCCCTGAATACGCAATCTTAACCTTACCGATACTTGCGACAGGTAAGTTCGGATGGCCTTCCGCTGGCGACTCAATGGCCAGGAGGGGGGTTGCCCCTAGTTCGGAGTCGCAAGATGAAAGCCCTGTTGAGCATCGCCGCGCTGCTTCTGATCACGTTCGGCCTGAGCCTCACGTCCACCGATCACGCCAATGCCGGAGGCTGCGTTTCTTGGCGGCCCTGCGGTCCCGCCATCCTTTTCCCGGCCCCCAATCCGATTCCGCTCAGGAAGGTCAAAGTCCGCGCGGCTCCTTGTGCGGTTGGCTGCGGTCCTGTCGCGGCGCCTGCTCCCTGCGTGACCGGTTGCGGTCGAGTTGCGGTCGCGCCGCCACCTCCCTGCGTCATGCCGTGCGGCGCGTCTTATTATTACATGCCGACGCGGTTCTACGCCTATTGGGCGCAGCCGGGGTTCACGAACTGCTACCCCGGGCCCGGCAATTGCTATTTCCGCAGGGATTGCTGGTACGATTCGTTCGGCCGCCGCTTCTGCAGCTAGCTTAGGGGCCTCATGCTTCGAGACGCGTCCTTCCGGGCGCTCCTCAGCATGAGGAGAGACGCCTCACGCTGAGGATGGTCGAAGGCCCATCGCGAAGGATGAGGCCTCTAACCCTTCGCGTTGAGGCTGGCCCAGTGCAGCGCAATAGCGGCTGCGTTCGAGACGTTGAGACTCGCAAGCGTGCTTCGCGTCGAGATGCGGGCGAGGAGATCGCAATGCTCGCGGGTCAGGTGACGGAGGCCTTTGCCCTCGGCGCCGAGCACGAGGGCGAGCGGCTTCGTCAAGGAGAGCGCCTCGAGTGCGTTCTCTCCCTCCTCAGCGAGACCCACGCGGAGGAAGCCCATCTCGCCGAGCTCGGCAAGCGCTTGGGCGAGGTTCTTGACGAGCACGATCGGCACGAGGTCGAGAGCGCCGCTTGCGACCTTGGCGAGAGCGCCTGACAGCGGCGGACTGTGACGCTCGGTGAGCACGAGGCCCGATGCGCCAAAGGCCGCCGCCGAGCGCAGCACGGCACCGACATTATGCGGATCGGTCACCTGGTCGAGCACGACAACGATGCCACTGCTCTCGACCTCATCGAGGCCGACGGGGGAAAGTTGCTTTGCTTCGAGCGCAGCGCCCTGATGCACCGAGTCAGCCCCGAGCAGCCGATCAAGGTCGCGCGGGGAGGTGGGCTCGACCCTCACGCCGCGCTCGGCGATAAGGGGGGCAAGCCGATACGCCGCATTCTCGGTTGCGATCAGCCTGACCACTTCCCGCCTGGGATTGGCGAGAGCCGCTTCGACGGCGTGGAGGCCGAACAGGAGCACCTGGTCTGTATCGGCGTGGTGGGACCCGCGTCCCGGCGGCTTGTTAGCGCCGCGCCAGGAGCGACGTCCTTGTCTTTCCGGCCTTGGTCTTCGGGGCATTGGGAAGGAGCAGGTCTCGTGACGGGATGAGGGAGAAAGTATGGTTGAGATGATTGCCGCGAGAGGCGACCGGATTTCGCGACTAACCCGCTGATTTACAGTTGACAGGGGCTGAAGCGCTACCCATAAACCAACTATTGGCGGACCCTGCCGGCCGACGGCGGGGCGTTTTTGCTTGGTCGCAATCACCAGTCAATCCATCTGGCTCAAGGAGGGGTGCCCGAGTGGCTAAAGGGGACGGGCTGTAAACCCGTTGGCTATGCCTACGTAGGTTCGAATCCTACCCCCTCCACCACCACTCTTGAGTGCAGAAGGGATGCGGGTGTAGCTCAATGGTAGAGCAGCAGCCTTCCAAGCTGAGGACGAGGGTTCGATTCCCTTCACCCGCTCCAGCAAGACTTACCGCCGAGGCGGTTGATATGACGAGGAAAATGGCGGTTGTTGAGTTGGAGCAGGCGATAGGAGTGTAGCTCAACTGGCTAGAGCACCGGTCTCCAAAACCGGGGGTTGGGGGTTCGAGTCCCTCCACTCCTGCCAGCGCCCAAAAATCAAGTTATAAAATCAGTCGGTTCCATCGAGTGGGACCGCATCCGTCCCACCAAGTGGGACACTCTGTTCGCATGCTGTCTCCCCGATGAGCCGGACAGCGCCCGCGGCGAGGCGCTTATTGTTCGCCCAGCGGACATAGGTCGAGGCCTGCCCGAGCGTCGTCCAGCCATAGCCGGCGGCCGAGAAAGGCGCACCATATTCGGCGAGCAAAAAAGTCAGGTTCCCGGCCGGGCCGGCCTCGATCGCCGTCCGCAGCGGCTCGACGATCTCGACGAAGACAGGATCGGACCTGTTGCGCTTCGTCTTCTCCGGGATCCACGCGATGACGCCATTGCGGATATGCTGGCGGCCGAGCGCGACCACATCGCCGCGTCGGGCGGCGGTGAAGAGCAATAGCGCATAGGCGACCTCGGCTTGGTCCCGAGGTGCCAGCGCTTTTCGAACTGGCCGCGTTCCTCGTCGGACCAGCTATGGAAGCCGTCCGAGCCATAGCGCAGCGATTCGACGGCGCCGACGGGATTGTCCGCCCAGCGTTTCGACTTCACCGCCCAAGAAAACATAGCGCCGAGATATCTCCTTCTTCTCCATCATGCCCGTCCACACACGAAATTCCTGACACTCCCGCCCAGACTCGCACGCCGAGCCGCAATTGTGAATCCTATGTCGGCGTCAGCGTACTAGTGGCTTGCCAGAGCCCGTCAGGCAACGTAGATTTGGCTCAAAATCAATGGCTATCCGGGGGATGCGGACTAAAATGATTGTGCTGCCTTCCACGATCCCAACTCGATCCGAGAGATCATCCCGCAGGGGGCAAAGTGGGAAAGTTTAATTATAGATTGGCTGTTGCGGCTGCTGTCGCTCAATTTGCCCCGCAGGGAGCAAAGTGGGAAAGTTCATTCATAGGTTGGCTGTTACGGCGTCGGTCGCTCAATTTGCCCAGTAGGGAGGAAAGTGTGAAAGTTGAATTAAGTGATGACGACCAATCCGGCGTAGAACGTCCTTGCGAATGGGTCAATCCCGCGCTTTTCCGCGCGCCGAACCATCTTTCGACTACTGTGACTCCCATTCGAAGGGTACTTTTCATCTCCGCCTGTATTTTCGAAGGTTGGGCTGAAATCATCCAGTCCTATCCGGACGGCGCACCAACTAATTTCGTGCATATCGGGCAAATGTCCGAAACATTACCGCATCCATTCGACGAGTATGATTTTCAGGTGATTCAGGTTCCACTCAGATTGATCCTGCCAGAAGGCGCTTACTTCCGGCTGGACCTCAACGATCTGGCTGCCTTCGAGACCTTATTCCAAGAAACCTGCCAGCGTCTGGAGACATGGCTCGAATTTGCGATGCAGTATAATCGACGTCACAAACTGCTGTCGTTCATCGCTAACTATCCGACACCGATACAAAATCCCCGCGGCAGATTGATGCCGCGCTATAATTTGAACAATTTTACATTTTTTTTTGAACGACTCAACCAGTGCGTCGATGATCTGATCAAGCGTTATGAAAACGCTCACCTCCTGGATATCGATTCAATTTCTGCAAGTCTTGGTAAGATGCACTTACAAGATGATTTTCTTTGGACATTTTCCCATGGCAGCTTCATAACCGATTGGGATCACCCACGGGATCAAAACCGCATCCAGCCTCCAAAAACTGTCGCCCAACTCTATCAAGGCCGGCTCTACTTGATGCAGCAGGCGTTTTGGGCGGAACTAGTCGCGTCTTATCGCACCCTCCGTCAGATCGATAGCGTCAAAATGGTTGTCATGGACCTTGATGACACTCTCTGGCGTGGCGTCATGGGTGAAGCCGAAGCCTTCACCGGCGAGGAGACGGAAGGCTGGCCACTCGGTGTGACCGAGGCGCTCCTGTTTCTAAAAGCGCGTGGCGTCATCCTCTCCATCGTCAGCAAAAATGACGAAACAACCGTGCAACGAGTCTGGCAACATACGCTCGCCGGGCGCCTGGAGTTCTCGGATTTCGCCTTCCGCCGGATCAACTGGTTGCCGAAGGCCGAGAACATTCGCGAGATCATAGAAATTGCAAATATCTTGCCCAGCAGCGTGGTTTTCGTCGATGACAACCCGGTCGAGCGCGCCGCAGTGCGGGCTGCCCTGCCCGGAGTTCGCGCCATCGGCATGGACCCGTATTTGACCAGACGCATCCTGCTTTGGTCTTCGGAGACACAGGTCGCGGCGGTGACGGAGGAAGGCGGCCGCCGTACCGAGATGATGCAGCAGCAAGCGGTGCGGGAGGATCAGCGCCGCACCATGCCGCGCGAGGAATTCCTGAGCTCATTGCAAGTACAAGTTCGCATGGTCCGGATCGACTCCACCGAACACCCTAACTTTCCCCGTGTTCTCGAGCTGATCAATAAGACCAACCAGTTCAACACCACGGGCCGCCGTTGGCAGCGCGATGAATTGTGGCGCTGGCTCGACGATGGCAAACGTATCTCCGCCTTCGTCGTGGAAGACCGCTTCACCCAATATGGGTTGGTAGGCGTTGTGCTCCATGACAACGAGACGATCGAGCAATGGGTGATGAGTTGCCGGGTGCTCGGTATGGAGGTCGAAATCGCGATCCTAGCTATGTTGCTGAGAGACCTCGCGGCGCAAGGCGTGGCGCAGGTGCGTGCGCGGATCGTCGAGACGCCTGCGAATTTCCCCTGCCGGGACTTTTATCATCGCGGGGACTTCACCGAATCAGACGGGGTCTGGTTCCGTGAGACTAGCGGCGCCACCGACATGGCATCTCACGTCAAGGTTCTGGACATCGCCGCAACGTGAGTCCCAACGGAGCCGTCACATTGACAAGTGGACGACGCTTCCCGTGTATTTGGCGCGGATGATCGAGGCGCTCGAGCGAAGTGGCGCTCGGGATCAGAGAGACGCCATGATGAGGCGCTATGGCGCTCGCAGAGCAGTTATGACATCGCGGAGACGCGAAAGCGGGAGATCGAGGTCACTCCCTACCGTAGAGCGTCGCGCGACAAGAGCGCTGACGTCGCATAGCAGCTGCAGAACCTGAGTTCTCGGAGAAGCACGCTTCACGGGGCGCGTGCCGAATTTGGACATCAAAAAAGACGATGTCTCGACATGGCGCCCGGGAGAGAATTAATTGACGGCAGAAATCAGAAACACAACAGAATGGCCAGTCCCTCCACTCCTGCCGGCACCCTCTTGCGAATTTACACGATCGCTTTCTTCCCCCGGAAGCTCCGACGAGCGCCGATTACGGAAAATCGCCGGCGAATACAAAAACGCCCCGCCTGTTCATCCGAGGTCGGGGCGTTTCTCGAGCCGACTCGCGAGGGAGCCGGGATGATCGCAGGCTGAGAGCGGCCTGTGGCGAAAGCAAGGCGTCGCCGCGCGGTCGCGCATGGCGTCGACGCCCGATCGTCGATCGGGGCTCGCGGCAGCGAGTCGTCGAAGGGGGTGTCGCTCCTCAGACAGTCTTTGGAATCAATGCCTTCAGACGCTCCGCGCCTTCTGGAGCCGCATGGCGCGGCGGCGCCCCGGGCGGGAAGCCGCCCGATGGCGGGAAGCCCGGCGGCGGGCCGGCGAGATGGCTGCCGCGCGGCGGCGGCTGGAACGGCGGCGGCGGCACGGCGCGCACGGCCTTGCGATCGATTCGCACCTGCAACGTCGCGACATAGCGGCCCGCCATCTCGCGCACCTCGCCGCGCGTCGTCTCGCCGGCGGCGAGCGCTATGCCGTCGGTCGAATTCAGCGTATCGCGCAGCCGGCTGCGCGCATAGTCGCCGAGATTGGCGTAGAGGAACTCGCTCAATGCGTCGGGCAGGAAGATCTGCGAGGTCAGCCGCGCCGCCGCGCCATCGATGATCTTGAAATGAACATGGGTGGTGCGGCCTGGATACCAGCCCGGATAGACGCTCGAGAAGCGCGTGCGTCCGTCCGCCCCGGTGATCTGCGTTCCTCGTAGAAACGTCTTTCCCGTAAGGTCGAGCCGTCCGTCCTCGCCCTGCCCATGAAAGCCGGAATAGCGGCCCTGCGCGTCACAGTGCCAGACGTCGACGCGGACGCCGGGCAGGATCGCGCCCGTTTCGTCATGGACGACGAAAGCAATGTCCAGCGGGACGCCGGCGAGCCCTTCGGCGATGTCCGATCGCCTCAGGTCGAGATCGAGATAGAACGGCCCCTCCTCCGCCGCCGCCGTCAATTTAATGGCGGGTTCGGGAATGGCGGCGGGCTGGAGTGAGGCCGTCTCTGGTAGGACGGCGGTCGCCGAGCCGGCGAGCGCCGCAGCCACGAGGCCGCGTCGCGTCAAAGCAATTTTCTCGCGCATAGAATTTCCTTAGTCTTCGTCAGCGCGCCCAGGATGAAGCCGTCCGATGTCGAATGCGCGGCCGAAATTCTCTCCTTCGTTGCGGCTCGGTTTCTCGTCGCCGGCCGCCGCGGGGTGGGCTTTCTGCGCGGACGGGCTATAAGTCGCGGTCGTCCGCCGTCCCCCATCTCGAATGAGCCGATCACGCCCGTGCAACGCCCCAAGCTCGAATCCTTCCGCCGCATCGTCGTCAAGGTCGGCTCCTCGCTGCTCGTCGATCCGCTCGAGGCGAAGGTGAAGCGCGACTGGCTTGCGCGGCTCGCCGACGATCTCGCGGCCGCGCATCGGCGCGGCGCGGATGTTCTCGTCGTCTCCTCGGGGGCGGTGGCGCTGGGCCGCAGCGTGCTCGGCCTGGCCCCCGGCGCGCTGCCGCTCGAGGACAGCCAGGCGGCGGCCGCCGTCGGCCAGATCGCGCTCGCTCGCATATGGGCGGAGACGCTCGGCGATCGCGGCATCACGGCGGGGCAAATTCTGGTCACATTCGGCGACACGGAGGAGCGCCGCCGCTACCTCTACGCCCGCGAATGCCTGACCCGGCTGCTCGCGCTACGGGCCGTTCCGGTCATCAACGAGAATGACACGGTCGCCACCTCCGAGATTCGCTATGGCGACAATGACCGGCTCGCCGCCCGCGTCGCGACCATGGCGAGCGCCGATCTGCTGGTGCTGCTGTCGGATGTCGATGGCCTCTACACCGCCCCGCCGGCGAGCGACCCGAATGCGAAGCGCATCGAGATCGTGCCACGGGTCACGGCGGAGGTGGAGGCGATGGCCGGCGGCGCCGCCTCGCAATTCTCCCGCGGGGGAATGCGCACCAAGATCGAGGCGGCCAAGATCGCGACCACCGGCGGCGCCCATATGGTCATCGCCGACGGCCGCGTGGCGGCGCCGCTCACCCGTATTGCGGAAGGCGGCCCCTGCACCTGGTTCCTCACGCCCTCCTCGCCGGTGACGGCGCGAAAAAAATGGATCGCCGGCTCGCTGGAGCCCAAGGGCGTGGTGCATGTGGACGAGGGCGCGGCGCGCGCGCTGTTTTCCGGAAAGAGCCTGCTGCCGGCCGGGGTGACGGCGCTCGAGGGCGGCTTCGCGCGCGGCGACTGCGTCGTGATCCGCAATCCGGCGGGCGGCGAAATCGGCCGCGGGCTCGTGACTTACGACGCGTTGGACGCCGCCCGCATCATCGGCCGCTCGTCACGGGACATAGAGGGGCTCCTCGGCTTCAAAGGGCCCGACGAGATCATCCACCGCGACGATATGGCGCTCGCCGGCGACTGAGCCTCACGACGCCCTAGATTCTCCGCTGGCGAATCTCCGGCCGAACCGCGGCCGTAGCTCTTGGCAGAGCGAAAGCGCGCTCCCATATTTCTGGCGCCACGCCCGCGAATAGGGCTGGTCCAACTGGGAGAGACACATGTCACCCGAAGAACGCCAACTGCTTGCCGGTCTGTTCGAGCGTACGCGCAGCGCCGCCGGCGGTCAGCGCGATCAGGAGGCGGAGAGTTTCATCGCCGAGCAGCTGAAGTCGCAGCCGGGCGCGCCCTATCTGCTGGCGCAGACGGTTCTGGTGCAGGATCAGGCGCTGCAGGCGGCCAATCAACGCCTGCAGGAGCTCGACAGCCGCGTGCATGAGCTGGAGAGCCGGCCGCAGCAGCAGCCGGCCGCGGGCGGATTCCTCGGCGGCCTGTTCGGCGGCGGCCAGCGTCAGGCCCCGCCCCCGCCGCGTCCGGCCCCGCCGCCGGGCTATGGCCAGCAGCAGGCCTATCCGCAACAGGTGCCGGGCGGCCCCTGGGGCGCGGCTCCGGCCGCGGCGCCCGGCTATGCGCCTCCCCCCGGCTACGCCCCTCCGGGCTATCCTCCGCAGCAGCAAGCGGCCGCTGGCGGCGGCTTTCTGAAGGGCGCTCTGGGCGCTGCGGCAGGCGTCGCCGGCGGCGTGCTGCTGGCCGATTCGATCCGCGGCCTGTTCCATGGCGGCGCCGGCGGCGGCGCGGGGAGCAATCTCGGCATCGGCTCGGGCTTCGAGCACGCCAATAGCGGCGGCGGCGACACGATCATCAACAATTACTACGGCGACCAGAGCGGCGGCGACGCGCCCTATCCGGACGCCGGCTATGACACGCCCGACCAGGGCGCGCCCGACACGCAGAGCGCCGATTACGACACGGATACCGGCGGCTTCGATGATGGCGGCGGAGACGGCGGCTTCGACGTGTGATCCGGCCTGCTCTGGCTAAATGTGCGGCGCGCCAATGGCGCGCCGCTATTTTTCTGACCTTCGTGAAATCGCTCGATCCTCCAAGCCGAGGCTCGGCCCTGCTCTCGACGCTGGCCCGGCCGTTTCCTCGGCAAATGTCTCGAAAAGTCGCGCGAGCTTTCGGTATAGCTCCCGCTGTATTTCCCGGCGGCCGGCCTCGAAAGGCTTCATGCGCGCGCCGTGGGTCGCGTCATTGTGATCGAAGGCCCTGCCGAAGATTTGGTCGAGCCGCTGATAGCGCCATTTTCCTGTTTCGAGCCGCTCCTCAAAACCGAAAATTCCCTCGCCGCCGACAGGCTGCGCGCGGCCGATGAAAGGGTAGCGCTGCGAGATCGTGTTCACGACGCCGTCATTCTCGCGCCAGAGCTCCATCGTCAGATCGTCGCTTCCCCAATCGGGCGTCGGCGCCACGGAAAATTCGGGCCGTGTCGCGATATAGGAGGCGGAATCCCGCATCGTCAGATCCATGGAGCGGTCGGGGCGATGCCTTTTACGTAGAAACGGCAAGCTCATGAAGCTCCCCTCGCGCGTCGCGCTGGAGACCAGGGAGAGATAGAGGCAGGCCTCGAACGTCTCCATCGACTGGTTGAGGCGCGCGGCGCCATGCAGAGTGACGTCGAAACCCAGATTATCGCCGCTCTCGATGAAGCGGCTGGCGTCGAGCCGCTGCGAGAAGAATTCGCCACTCTCCTCTTCGCGCGCCCAATGATCGAGATGCAGATCATAGAGGCGCGAGGCGCCGACACGGGACAATGCGGAAACGACGGAGAGCGCGCTGGCGACGAGCGCGCTCGGCAGCATTTTCGGCTTTCCCTGCTCTTCGTCGCAATAGCGATAGGCCAGCGTCGAGCCATTGAGCGGACCGGCGATGCTGACGATCGCCTCCACCCAATCGGCGTTCGAGCCCAGGCCCCAAAAATCCTGCGCCAGGAGATTTTGCAGCATCCGACAGGTCTGAGCGCCAGCGCTGTGACCGATCAGAATCACCGGATTTTCGGCCGACCAGCTCTCGACGAAGCCGCGGCGGGTATAATCGCGCGAGAAGCGCGCATGGCCAGCGCCAGCGCTATGGCTCTCGCCATAATCGATGCGCGCGCCAACGATCTGCGCGAAAAGCTCGCAAGCGCAATCATGGACCGAGCTGAGCGGCCCGCATTTGGCGAGATGAGTGAGAAAGCGCGGCGTAAATTGCGCCGGAGCGTCGCCCCAATAGGGAAGCCCGCCGAGATCATTCGGCCCCCATCCCATCAGGCCATGAACGAAAACGACATTGCTCGACTTCATCGATAGCGGCCCTCGTCGATCGCGACGGCTCGCAAGCTAGCAGGAAGCGATTTCCGCGTCAGGGCGACGAAACGATTCTGATCGCACGCGAATACGAATCACGAATTCGGCATCAATTCTGCAATTCGTCACATACCGCGCGATCAGGGCGATTTCGATCAGTTATTCTGCAGAAAATTATCATACTTGCTTCATCTATATCGAAGCATGTAAATATGATATTGATGTTATTTTGACAATAATCTCAAATTATGATATAAACAATCGCATAGTTACGTGTATATATGAAATTGAGCGTTCTACATTGATGCTATCGTATTATTTATTTCCGTAAAGGTCTTTTATTTAAGTGCTAAAACTACGCAAATATTGATAAATATCTGTATTTTTGAGAATCGTAAGCTTACGGCATGCGCCTTGCTGTGAAATACCTGACGTCTGGATTGCTTTTGGTCCGCCGGCGGCTCGAGCATCCGTGTGGCGCGCGTTGCGAAGCGCGCGCCCCGCCATGCTCGGCCTCTGCGAACGCCTGCGCGAAACGGCGTCACAAGATAAAATCTAGTGGAGGAATCATGCCTATCAGTCTCGCAACCAATGCGGCGACAGACGCGCTGAGGGTCAATCGCGCGCCCGTCGGAGTCGAGCCGCAGGAAGTCCATAAATGGCTGCAGAGCTTCAATTGGGACTTCAAGGAAAATCGCACGAAATACGCGACCAAATACCGTATGGCGAACCAGACCAAGGAGCAGTTCAAGGTCATCGCCAAGGAATACGCTCGCATGGAGGCGGCCAAGGACGAGCGGCAGTTCGGCACGCTGCTCGACGGCCTCACGCGCCTGGGCGCCGGCAATAAGATTCATCCTCGCTGGGGCGAGACGATGAAGGTGATCTCGAACTTCCTCGAGGTCGGCGAATATAATGCGATCTCGGGTTCGGCGATGCTGTGGGACTCGGCCACCGCCGCCGAGCAGAAGAACGGCTATCTCGCGCAGGTGCTCGACGAGATTCGCCACACGCATCAGTGCGCTTTCATCAATCACTATTTTTCGAAGCACTATCACGATCCGGCCGGCCATAATGACGCGCGTCGCACCCGCGCCATCGGCCCGCTGTGGAAGGGCATGAAGCGCGTCTTCTCCGATGGATTCATCTCCGGCGACGCCGTGGAGTGCTCGATCAATCTGCAGCTCGTCGGCGAAGCCTGCTTCACCAATCCGCTGATCGTCGCGGTGACGGAATGGGCGGCGGCCAATGGCGACGAGATCACGCCGACGGTGTTCCTCTCGATCGAGACCGACGAGCTGCGCCATATGGCCAACGGCTATCAGACGATCGTCTCGATCGCCAATGATCCGGCGGCGGCCAAATATCTCAACACCGATCTCAACAACGCCTTCTGGACGCAGCAGAAATATTTCACGCCGGCGCTCGGCTATCTGTTCGAATACGGCTCCAAGTTCAAGGTCGAGCCCTGGGTGAAGACCTGGAACCGCTGGGTCTATGAGGATTGGGGTGGAATCTGGATCGGCCGTCTCGGCAAATATGGCGTCGAGAGCCCCGCCTCACTGCGCGACGCCAAGCGCGACGCCTATTGGGCCCATCACGATCTGGCGCTCGCCGCTTTCGCGATGTGGCCGCTCGGCTTCTCGCGCGTCTCGCTGCCGGACGAGCAGGACCAGGAATGGTTCGAGGCGAACTATCCGGGCTGGGCCGACCATTACGGCAAGATCTACAACGAGTGGAAGCGGCTCGGCTACGAGGACCCCAAGAGCGGGTTCATCCCCTACGCCTGGCTGCTCCAGAACGGCCACGAGGTCTATGTCGACCGCGTGTCGCAAGTGCCGTTCATTCCGACGCTCGCCAAAGGCTCCGGCTCGCTGCGCGTGCATGAATACAACGGCCACAAGCATTCGCTCACGGATGATTGGGGCGAGCGCCAGTGGCTGTCGGAGCCGGAGCGCTACGAGGCCCAGAATCTGTTCGAGCAATATCTCGACCGCGAGCTTTCGGATGTGATCGCCGAGGGCCATGGCGTGCGCTCCGACGGCAAGACGCTGATCGCGCAACCGCATGTGCGCGGCGACAATCTGTGGACGCTCGAGGACATCAAGCGCGCCGGCTGCGTGTTCCACGACCCGCTGGCGGCGTTCGGCTGAGCGCACGAATATGAATTTCGCCGGACGCGCCCCGCGCCCGGCGAAGATGATCGACCCCGCCTTTCTCGGCTGACCGAGCCGATGGCGCGCCCGGGCCGCCAGCGTCAGGACAAGTCCTCGCGCCCGGCCCGATCTCGCCGCCATCGCGCTCGGTCACGTCGAGCGACACTCTCCTCACCGACTTGCCCTCTGGAGGTTTCCTTCAGAGGGATTTTTTTGGCGAAGCCGCCGGGGGCCGCGCTGCTCCGCCCCGTCCCTCCTTGCGCGCCGGCCGCATTCCCCGTAACACCCTGCCCCCATGTCCGACGCATTCCGACCCAAATCCGACTTTCTCGCGACGCTCATCGCGCGCGGCTTCGTGCATCAATGCTCCGATTTCCCGGGGCTCGATGAAAAAGCCCGCTCGGGCGAGCTCACCGCCTATGTCGGCTTCGACTGCACCGCGGCCTCGCTGCATATCGGCAATCTTCTGTCGATCATGCTGCTCTCCTGGCTCCAGCGCACCGGCGGCAAGCCGCTGCCGCTGGTCGGCGGCGGCACCACGCGCGTCGGCGACCCTTCCGGCAAGGACGAGAGCCGCAAGCTGCTCTCCGTCGAGACGATCGACTCCAATAAGACCGCGATCGAGAAGACCTTCCAGAAATTCCTCACCTTCGGCGCGGGCAAGACCGATGCGGTCCTGCTCGATAACGCCGAATGGCTGACCAAGCTCAATTACATCGACTTTCTGCGCGACGTCGGCCGGCATTTCTCGGTCAATCGCATGCTGTCGATGGATTCGGTGAAAATGCGGCTCGAGCGCGAGCAGGAGCTGTCCTTTATCGAGTTCAACTATATGTGCCTGCAGTCCTATGATTTCGTCGAGATCGCCAAGCGCTACGGCGCGACGCTGCAAATGGGCGGCTCCGATCAATGGGGCAATATCGTCATGGGCGTCGATCTCGGCCGCCGGCTCGGCGCGCCGCAGCTCTATGCGCTCACCGCGCCGCTGCTCACCACTTCGTCGGGCGCCAAGATGGGCAAGACGGCGGCGGGCGCGATCTGGCTCGACGCCTCCATGCTCGCGCCCTACGATTATTGGCAATATTGGCGCAATACGGAGGACGCCGACGTCGTCCGTTTCCTGAAGCTGTTCACCTTCCTGCCGCTGGAGGAGATCGAGAAGCTCGCCGCGCTCGGCGGCGCCGAGATCAACGAGGCGAAGAAGATTCTCGCCACCGAGGCGACCGCTCTGCTGCATGGGCGCGAGGCGGCCGAGCTCGCCGCCGAGACCGCGCGCCGCACGTTCGAGGACGGCGCGCTGGCGCTGTCTCTGCCCAAGGTCACTGTCGCGGCGAGCGAAGTGGCGGCGGGGATCGGCGTGCTCACCGCCTTTGTGAAGGCGGGTCTCGTCGCCTCCACGGGCGAGGCGCGGCGGCAGATCAAGGCCGGCGGATTGCGCGTCAATGACGCTCCGGTGACGGACGAGAAGGCCGTGCTCGGCGAGACGGATTTCGTCGAGGGCGTCGCCAAGCTGTCGCTCGGCAAGAAAAAGCATGTGCTGCTGGAGCGTGCGGGCGGATAGAGCGCGGCTTCAGCGCGTCCCAGGCGCGCTCTCCGGCAGGCGCCCCGTGCCGGTGCCGTCGATCACGCCGAAGACTTTGCGCAGCAGGCCCGGCGCGATCATCGACAGCGGATTGACGGTCAGCACCGGCGCGCTGAAGGCGCCGCTCACGCGAAAGCTCACAGCGAAGACGCCCTCGTGCTGGCCGCCGGCGAGCATGAAGCCGATGACCGGAATATTCGTGACGAGATTGTTGAGCCCATAGGCCGGCACGAAAGAGCCCGACACGTCGATGCGGTCGCGCGCCATGTCGATATAGCCGTCCACGGTGAGCCCGATCTCCGTCCCCGACATCACCGCGTCGCGCATGGCGAGCCGGCCGTTCGACCAGGTGAAGGCCGATTGTACGCGCGCGAATTTCACCGAGTCGGGATCGAAATGCGCGGCGCCCTTGTCGTCCACGCGCGCCGCGCCCTGCATGACGAGCTGACGAATGGCCGGCTCGTTCTGCAGATAGAAATCATTTATGCGCATGGCGCCGTCGGAGCGGCCCTGATTGAGCACGATGGTCGCCGTCATCGCGCCGCTCTCCATGCGATGATAGAGATCGAGGAAAGAGAGCAGCGCGCCGCCGTCGCTCGTCGAGAGGTCGATCTGCGGCGCGCCGCTCGGATGGCGCGTCAGCATTACGGCGAAAGGCTCGCGGCCGAAATTGCCGGTCAACGACAATTGCCGCGGCTTGCCGCCGCGCCGCTCGAAGCGCAGATCGACATTGGAGAGGATCTGCTTGCCGTGGCCGGTGACGATCGGCGATTTGAGATCGAGATCGAAATCATCGCTCGCCGGCGGCTTGCCCGGGCCCGCTGCGGCCTGCTCCGATGACGGCTGCGAGAGGTAGCGCAGCAGCGGCCGCGCATCGATATTGGCGCCGCGCACGACGAGCTTCAGCGCATCGCCGCCGCGCGTCGCCTCGAGACGCATGTCGTCGCCGGGCGAGAGCTTCGCCTGTGTGAGCTTGGCCGAGCGCAGCACGCCGTCGCGGCCGAGCTCGACCACGCCGGAAAATTGCTGCGCCCCCGCCTCCGCCTGCAATTGCTCGAGCGCCGAGCCGTCCGGCCGCTTCACCAGCGTGAAGCTGGCGCGGCCCGGCTTGCCGAGCGGCTTGGTCACGCCGGGCAAGGGATTGTCGAGCGCGGCTTTCGAGAAGTCGACCTCGAATTGCGACTCGGAATCCTCGATCGGCAGCTTGGTCTGCACCTGCACGCCGACGACGCCGGAGACGCCCACGAAGCCATAGCCGGCGCGCGCGCGCGCGGCGTCGTCGAGCGAGAGCGACAATTGCGCCTGCGCCTGTCCCTTCTCGCCGGCGGCGCGGCGCAGGTCGAGCGTCACCGGCGCGCCGAACACGCGGCCCGAGCCGGTGACGCGCAGTCCCTCGCGATCCGAGACGAGCCGCAGCGTAGCGCCCTCCAGCCGCTCCTTGCCGATGAAGCGCTCCATCGAGAGATTGGTCGTCTCGGCGTCGACGGCGATGCGCGTATGCTCTTCCTTGGCCGCCTGGCCGAGCTCGAAATCGATGCGCAGCTTGCCGTCGATCTGCCCCTTGAGCTGATTGGCGTCCATCGGCAGGCTCGCGGCCGGCGCGACGCTCTTCAGCGAGAGAATATCGGCGACCGCCTCGACGCCGCCGGCGAGCTTCAATTCGATCCAGGCCGGCGCCGGATCGGGACCGAGCGACGGGGCGCGGAAGACGCCTTCGGTGATGGCGAGCCTGCGGCCCGGCGCGCTCTCCATCACGCCAGAGGAGGCGACGAAGGAGGCGGTGCGGCCGGTGAGCGCGATATGGCCGTTCATGCCATTGATCGGCCACAGGCCCGGAACCGCGTCGACGAGCGTCGCATTGTCGAGATCGAAATCGCCGCGCAGCGCGGCGTCCGGCGGCGGCCGCTCATAGCGTCCGGCGGTCATCGCCGCCTGATCGAGATCGGCGGAGAGCGCGCCGCTGCGCATCACGCCGCCGGCGATGTGCTCGTCCATCCACATGCGCGTCGGCGTGGCGACCTGCGTCGGCCAGATGCGCAGCACCGAGCGGATCGGCGTCTGCGTCGCCTGGATCATATATTTGAGATGCGTCCCATCCGGCTGCGCGCCGTCGACCTGCACCGAGGCGGTCGCATGCACCTCCGGGCCGTCGAGGAAGACGCGATCGACGGTGTATTTCTTCGCCTTGAGATCGAGCTTCGCCGTGAGGCCGGCGTTTTCGATGACGAGCGGCGTCTCGCCATGGCGCTCCGGCAGAAAGGCGCCGGGCCGCACGAGATCGAAAGCGAGCGCGAACGTCCCCGACCCATCCGCCGGCGGCGTCAGCGTCCCTTTGAAGCTCAGCCGCGCGACGCCGGTGCGGATTTCGATCGGCTCTATGGCGAGCAGCCGGCGCTCCATGTCCCAGCGGCCGGCGACGGAGAGCTCCTGCAGCATGAAAGGCTCGGCGTCGGGCTCCTCGAGCCGGAAGAACCCCTCGCCCGCCGCGAATTTCCCGCTCGCCTCGACGACGCGGCCATCGCCGGCGAGCGCGAAATGCAGATCGAGCGACAAGGGCGCGTCCGTGTCGAAGGGCAGCGTGCGGGCGCCAGCGGCGAGCGCGATCTCCTCCATGGAGAGGCTGCGCAGGCGCGCATCGAGCGTGCGCGGCTCGCCCATGGCGCCCCTCGCCTCGACCTCGGCGCCGACATGGCCGGAGGGACCCGTCGCGCCCAGACGCAGCCGGCGCGCGCCGGCGATCTTGTCGAAGCTCAACGCCAGATCGTCATAGACGATCGTCTTGTCCAGCGTGTGGTCGTCGATGACGAGGCGGGCGTTGGAGACGCCGATCTTGTCGATCGCGCCGATCGGACTCTCGGGACTGACGATGAAATCCATCAGCGCGCGCAACGCGCCGGCGGCCTGCCGCAGCGAAGGGACGGCGGGCGCCGCCTGCGGCGCGGCCGAAGGATCGGTGGATGAGGACTCTGTGGATGAGGACTCGGCGGCCGCCGGCGCGTCGAGCGGAATGGAGACCGGATCAGCGCCCGGCGCGGAGATCGCCACCACGCCGTCGGGCAGAACCTCGAGCCTCAGCTCCAGGTCGAGCACGTCGAGCCGATGCGGCGTCAGCCGGCCGACGAGCAGCGCTCGCGGGTCCACCGACAATTGCGCGCGCGGCGCGGCGATGATGGTGCGCTCGCCGCTCTTCATGGCGAGGCCGTTCACGGTGAGCGTGAGGCCGTGATCGGTGCTGGCGATGGCCGCCGAGCTCAGCGCGAACTGGTAGCGATGAATATAGAGATCGTCGAGCGCCTCGACGATCTTGGGGGCGAGCCAGTCGGAGGCGATGGGGCCGCGCGCGAGCGCGGCGAAAAAAGCGCCGACGGCCAGCACGACGAGCAGCAGAGCCGACACCGCCACCACCGAGACGCAGCGCACGACGCAGAAGGCGCGCAGCCGGAGCGAGGTGGAGCCGCGCGGCGCAAATCCCAAAAAAAAGCGCGGTATCCGCGCTCCGACCGCCGGGCCCTCGTCTATCCTCTGCGTCAAACGCCCGCCTTTCGCTTCGACCGCGCCGGCCCGCTCGCGCCGCCGGGCGTGCCGGCGCCGAATCTGCACAGCCTCGAGAAGATCACAACTCGTATGGCGCGCAACCGGGGATTTTCACCAGAAACCCTTGCAGAGCGCGCCATCCTCTGCATGCTGCCGATTGTAACGGCGGATGAGACGAAAGGAAGGCGCAGTGACCGAGGCGAAGAAATCCACAGGCTTGCGCGAAGGCGACGCCGCCCCCTCATTCGAGCTTCCCGGCGCCGGCGGCGAGAGCATCGCTCTTTCCGGCTTTTCCGGCAAGAAGCTGGTGCTCTACTTCTACCCCAAGGACGACACCTCCGGCTGCACCAAGGAGGCGATCGAGTTCAACGGCCTGCGCGCCGATTTCACCAAGGCGAAGACCGCGCTCGTCGGCGTCTCCCCCGATTCGCCGGCCAAGCACGACAAATTCCGCGCCAAATACGAGCTGACATTCCCGCTCGCCTCCGACGAGACGAAGGAGATGCTCTCCGCCTATGGCGTTTGGGTCGAGAAGAGCATGTATGGCCGCAAATATATGGGCGTCGAGCGCTCGACCTTTCTGATCGGCGCGGACGGGAAGATCGAGAAAGTGTGGCGCAAGGTGAAAGTGCCCGGCCATGCGGCCGAGGTGCTGGCGGCGGCCAAGGGGAAGTAGAGCCCCTCGCCCAACGCATAGCGCCTAAGGTCTACCCGGGTTCGAAACCTCTACGACGAGCCGGGCGCGAACGTTCAGCGTAGTCCGCTCGCCGCCAGGGGCGCAGGCTACGCCGGGCAGCGGAGCCGATTGGCGCGATTTATTCGCCATTGGCGATCAGATTTCTGACCGCATTGACCGTATTTTCATGCTTTCTGGAATCTCGATTGAGAATAAGTTCGCCGCGACAGCGCAGCGTCCCACCTTCATCGTCGGAATATTCGTAGCTCAACTCTGCTTTCTCTAACTGAGTCCGCAGCGATTGCTCCAAAGGCTGAGCGAGGCCTTGCGAACGCAACGCAGCTGTAGCCTTTGCAATAGCGCTCGACACGGCTTCCAAAACGAATTCTTGTTTCGAGCACTCCATTACGTCCGTGACCGCGTCGAGCTGCGCTAGAGTGAGCGCATCGACACGCACGCACAAATTGCGAACCAGCTCCTTAGAATGGCTCCCCATGCAAACGGCGCCGGCGTTCGCGCCCAGACCATTCCCAAAGGTCCATGTCCGCTTGGCGGCAATCGACTTCATCGTCAAGAAATCGTCGAATGCCTCAGCACGAACGGACGGGGATATGCCGGCCTCTCGGTATCCCTCATCAAACATGTCGAGTAGCTTATTTTCCATGTGTTTATCCTTCTAATGAATGCAATTTAGCTTATTTGACATGCATTGACAAGCGCGCATAGGCGAAACGTAATAACGACTCCTCGGCTTACCCTCGCCTCCGCTTGACGCCGCCATCCCGCTCGGCTACGCCATAATATGTTATAACATAACATATGGCGCGCCATGCCTCATCAGACCCCCGACCTTCGCCTTCCCGTCACCGTCCTCTCCGGCTTCCTCGGGGCCGGAAAGACGACCTTGCTCAATCATGTGCTCAATAATCGCGAGGGCCGGCGCGTCGCCGTCATCGTGAATGACATGAGCGAGGTGAATATCGACGCCGATCTCATCCGCGACGGCGGCGCGCAGCTGTCGCGAACCGACGAGAAGCTCGTCGAAATGACCAATGGCTGCATCTGCTGCACGTTGCGCGACGATCTGCTCGAGGAGGTGCGCCGCCTCGGCGAGGACGGCCGCTTCGATTATCTGCTGATCGAGAGCACGGGCATCGCCGAGCCGCTGCCGGTCGCCAGCACCTTTTCCTTTCGCGACGAGAATGGCGCCAGCCTCTCCGATCTGGCGCGGCTCGACACGATGGTCACCGTCGTCGACGCCGCGAGCCTGCTGCAGGACTATGGCTCCAATGATTTCCTGCGCGACCGCGGCGAGGTCGCGGGCGAGGAGGACGACCGCACCCTCGTCGATCTGCTGGTGGAGCAGATCGAGTTCGCCGACGTCATCGTCGTCAACAAGGCCTCGGCGGTGTCCGAGGAGCGGCTGGCGCTGGTGCGCAAGGTGGTGAGATCGCTCAACGCCGATGCGCGCATCGTCGAGACCGATTTCGGTCAGGCGCCCATGGAGGCCATTCTCGACACCGGCCTCTTCGACGAGGAGAAGGCGCAGCGCCATCCGCTGTGGCACAAGGCGCTCTACAGCCCGCAAGAGCATGTGCCGGAGTCCGAGCAATATGGCATAGAGAGCTTCGTCTATCGGGCGCGGCGGCCGTTCCATCCGGAGAAGTTCAACGCCTTCATCAACGCGACCTGGCCCGGCCTCGTGCGCGCCAAGGGGCATTTCTGGCTCGCCACGCGGCCAAAATGGGTCGGCGAATTCTCGATCGCCGGCGCCGTCGCCCGCGTGACCGCCATGGGCTATTGGTGGATCGCCGTTCCCAAGCAGCATTGGCCCGACCATCCCGATTGGAAGAGCCATTTCGAGCGCAATTGGGACGCGGTCTGGGGCGACCGTCGGCAGGAGCTCGTCTTCATCGGCGTGGGCATGGACGAGGCGGCGATCCGCGCGGCGCTCGACGCCTGCCTCGTCGGGCCGCAAAAGCCCAAGCGCTTCGACGAATCCGCCTATCGCTCGCTGCACGATCCCTTCCCGACCTGGGAGAACGCCGATGCTGCGTGACGAGGCCGCCGCGCCGGTGTCGCGGCGAGCGGCGCGCAATCTGCTGCAATCCCGCTCGATCGGCCTATTTCCGCGCGAATTGGAGCCGGGGATCGTCGCGGCGCTGGATGCGACGACGCTCGCGAGCCCGCTACGCTTGCGCGTGACCGGCGAAACGGAGACGATTCGGCGCGGCTTGGCGCTGGGTTTGGCCGACGCCGGCCTCGAGCCCGCATGGCTCGCCGATTGGCTGGTGGACGATGTGATGCGTCTCGCGAATTTCTATCGGGAGGCGACGCGCGCGGGCGAGATTCGGGTGCGTCTCGAGACGATCGCCGACGACGCCTGTCGTCTGTTCCACGTCGATTTCGTCCGCTTCCGCCTCGTGACCACCTATCGCGGACCGGGCACGCAATGGCTCGCGCCGCGCCCGGGAGCGGACCCGCTCGCCGAAGAGGCCGTTCGCCGGCTCGAGCGCGGCTGGGTCGCGATCCTGCGCGGCGAGAAGGCCGCGACCGCCGAGGCCCCGGCTCTGCCGCATCGCTCGCCGCCGATCGCAGGAACCGGCGTCGAGCGCCTCTTCCTCGCTATAGACGAGACGCCCTCGCACGCGAGCTGACCGGGCTCGCCGAGGCGCGAACCGCCTCGGCGCGCGCTCATTGCGCCGGCGCGGCGGCGCGGGCGGCGAGCTGCCGCGTCACCTCGTCGAGGCCCTTCTTTGCCGCGGCGAGATTGGGATCGAGCGCCAGAGCCTGCTCGAGATCGCCCTTGGCGTGCTCGAGATCATGCTTGCCGCGATAGGCGTTGGCGCGGTTGAGGATAGCGCGCGCATATTTGGGATCGAGCGTGACGGCCGTGCCGAAATCGGCGACCGCGCGGTCGAAATCGCCCTTGGCGTGCAGCGCCAGCCCGCGATTATTGTAGGCGATGGCGAGCTTGCCGTCCTTGGCGATCGCCTTGTCGTAATCGGCGAGCGCTTGGTCGAGATCGCCCTTGGCCTGATAGAGCCCGGCGCGATTGAGATAGGACAGCGCCGATTTGGGCTCGAGCTCGATCGCTCTGTCGAAATCGGCCAGCGCGCGGTCGAGATCGCCCTTGGCGCGCCAGGCGCGGCCGCGATTGCTCAGCGCCGCGACGGATTTCTTGTCGAGCTCCAGCGCCTTGTCGTAATCGGCTATGGCCTTGTCGAGATCGCCCTTGCCCTGAAAGGCGCCGCCACGGCCGAGATAGGCCGGCGCTTTCGGCTGCGCGGCGACCAGCTTGTCATAATCGGCGATGGCGTGGTCGAAATCGCCCTTGGCGCGATAGGCGGCGGCGCGATCGCCGAGCGCGACGGCCGAATCGGGGTCGATCTCCAACGCCTTGTCGAAATCGGCGAGCGCGCGGTCAAAGTCGCCCTTGGCGTGATAGGCCCCGCCGCGATTGACGAAGGCGGCCACGCGATTGGGCTTTCTCTCCTTGTCGCCGCGGGCGATCACCTCGCCGCAGCCCTCGATGCGCTTGTCGGGATCGGCGGCGCGGCAGCCGGCCCAGCCGTCGCTCTTGGCCTCGGCCGCGACGCAGAAGAGGGAAAGGGCGGCCGCCAGAGCGAGGCGGAGCGGCGAATGAAACGGAGTCGAGACGAAAGCGAGGGGCGCCATGTGGCCGACGGGCTCCTTATTGTTGACCATTTCACTATGATTTCATTTCGCCGCTTCGAGGGCAATCGGAAATCCTGCGATTCCACCTTCGGCGCCGGACCAGCGCGACGGATTGCGTCCTCGCGACCGCGGCCTTAGTGCATTTCGTGAAGCAGCTCAACCGATCGGAGCCGGCGCGCGGCGCTGCGACGCCGGGCCGATTTGCGCTCCGTTGGCGCTGCCGCGCGGCCCCGCTGCCGCCGGAAAAGCCCCTCGGATCAGAAAATCGGTCGAAAACATGCGACAAGACGCCAAAACATGCATCGAGACTCTTCAGGACCACAAAAAAGTACTCTAAGACTGCACGTCGATGAGCCTCTTGACCTCTACCGATGATCTCGCCGCCGCCTGCGCCCGTCTCGCCAGTCATCCCTTCGTCACCGTCGATACGGAGTTCTTGAGGGAAACGACTTTCTGGCCCAAGGTCTGCGTCATTCAGCTAGCCTCGCCCGACGAGGCCTTCGCCGTCGACACTTTGTCCGAGGGACTGGACCTCACGCCCTTTTTCGAGCTGATGGCCAATGAGAGCGTGGTCAAGGTCTTCCACGCCGCCCGCCAGGATCTCGAGATCGTCTGGCGGCTCGCCCGGCTGATTCCCGCCCCGCTGTTCGACACCCAGGTCGCGGCCATGGTCTGCGGCTTCGGCGATCAGGTCTCCTATGTCGAGCTGGTCAAGGCCATCTCCAGGGAGAGCCTCGACAAATCCTCGCGCTTCACCGATTGGTCGCGGCGCCCGCTATCGGTGGCGCAGATCGACTACGCCATCGCCGACGTCACCCATCTGCGGCAAATCTATACCCATTTGCGCGCGCGGCTCGAGCGCTCCAACCGGCTCGACTGGCTCGCCGACGAAATGCGCACGCTGACCACGCCCGAGACCTATGAGCAGAGCCCGGAGAACGCCTGGGAGCGCTTGCGCCATCGCGTGCGCAAGCCGCGCGACCTCGCCGTGCTGATGGAGCTCGCCGCCTGGCGCGAGAGCGAAGCCCAAGGCCGCGACGTCCCGCGCTCGCGCGTGCTCAAGGACGATATGCTGATCGAGATCGCGCTCGCCGCGCCGCGGACGCAGGAGGCGCTCGGCAATCTGCGCGCCTTCCCGCGCGGGCTCGAGCGCTCGCGCTCCGGCGCCGATATTGTCGCAGCCGTGGAGCGCGCGCTCGCCCGCGACCCCGCCACTCTGCCGCGCATTGAGCGCGAGAAGCGCGGCAGCTCCAGCGGCGCCACTGTCGAGCTGCTCAAGGTTCTGCTGCGGCAGGTCGCCGAAGAGACGGGCGTCGCCACCAAGATGATCGCCACCGTCGAGGACCTCGAGGCGATGGCCGGCGACGATGCGGCGGACGTGCCCGCCCTGTCCGGCTGGCGGCGGACCATCTTCGGCGACAAAGCCCTGCAGCTCAAGGCCGGTAAGCTGGCTCTGGCGGTCGAAAAGGGCAAGGTCGTCACCCTCGACTGGCAGGACATCGACGAGTCCGCCACGCGCTGAGGCCGCCTGCCGGGTAGGCGGCCTACCCACCCTTCGATCGTTTGATACCCCTATTCCTATGGGTGGGGATGGGTAGCTCGACGCCAACCCGACAGCATATTCAGCGCCTGTCCGTTTTGCGATGCACAACTCACTTTTCGGTCTGAATTCATTGCAAAATCGAATGGTTCTATAGAACCGCGCCTGCGACAAACCGCGCCTTGAAATTCTGCTGCTGCGCTGCAACATACAGTCATGTTGCGACGCAACGTGGACTTGGCGCGGCTTCGGCGCGTCAAGGATCGAGGTCGCAGGCGAGGCGCTTGCCGGCGCCGCCATTCGAGACTTTGGAAGGAACGAAACCATGATGACAGCAGGAAAACGCATCTTCGCTCTGGCCCTCGCCGCTGTGCTGAGCCTCACGGCGGGCGTGTCCCTGCACGCCGAGCCCAATGGGCCGGCGGCTGCGCCAGTGACGCTGAAGCCGCTCGCCGCGGCCAGCTTCGACGCTGGGCGGAAGCATGTGTTGAGCTACTTCGTCGGCGGCGAGGGCGCCTGCCGGTTGACGGTGATCATCTTCGACGCGCCCTCGCTCGAGGAGACTACTCCCGCGACCGCGACGACGCGGCTCATCGTGCCGATCTCCAGCGGCAAATCGGCCAATATCGACACGGCCGTCGCCAAGACGCTGCGCTTCGCCTGCACGGCCGACGCCGCCGCCATGACGGTGACGGCGCAAGAGCGCGTCGCGCCGCGCGCTGCTTATTGAGCATGGAGAAGCGCGTCGCGCCGCGCGCTGCTTGTTGAAACGTGAAAAGCGCCGCCTCCGTCAGTCGACGGGGGCGGCCGCCTCTATGACCGCCTCGGCTCCGATCAGACGGCCGAGCGCTTTGGAGCGGCTGGCCAGCCGCTCGCTCACGAGATCGGCGAATTCCCCTGGCAGGGACAGAATCAGCCTTCCCCCATTCGCGACGAGCGGAATGCGCGGCAGAACGCCGGGCATGGCAGCCGTCAGCAGATAGGCGACGCGCAACGCCGCCGACAGCACCCGCGCCCGCTCCAGCAATCGAGGCGACATCAGGCCGCGCACCGGCAGCGCGCTCTCGCTGTCGGGACCTGCGTGGCGCAGCACCGCGACCAGCGCCAGAAAGGCGCGGCCGGGATGGTCCACGGCGACGAAGGCCGAATTGGCGATCACATTCATCGCCTGATTGGCGCGATAGTCCGGATGGGCGCGCCAGCTGACGTCCGACAGAAAGCAGGCGGTATGGCGCAGCCGCGCCTCCTCCTCCGTCTCCTGCAGGCTGGACGAGTCGAAAAGCGCATCGGTCCAGGCGATGAGATCGTCGCCATAGCCCGGCGCGCGCGCCATCGCCCGCTCCAGCTCGCGCGCCGCGGCGACCAGCGGATCGGCCGCACGCTGCTCCGCCGACAGGCGCTCATAGAGCAGCCCTTCGCGCACGCCGGCGGCCGAGATCACGATCTCCTTGGGCCGCGCCTTGCGAATCACCTCGTCGAGCACGATCGCCCCATAGGCCAGCAATGGCCGCCGCGCCGTCGAGACGGCGGCGATATCGGCCAGCGCATCGCTGTCGACGCGCTCCAAAAGGCTGGCGAACTCGGCCGCATCGCTCGTCGGGATGCGGTAATTATGCATCATGTCGAGCGGATAATTGCGCTGACGCATATGCAGCCGCGCCAACGCGCGCCAGGTGCCGCCGACGGCGTAGAAGGCGCGGCCCTTGAGCCGTTGCAGCGGCAGCGCGTCGTCGATCGCCTTGCGGGCGATCCGCGACGCTTGGCGCGTCGAGCGGCTGGCGGCGTCCATCAGCGCGAGGCCGCCGAGCGGCAATGTCACGCCGTCGCCCATCGCCCCGTCATGAAGGTCGATGAGCTCGAGCGAGCCGCCGCCGAGATCGCCGACGACGCCGTCCGGCTCGTGAATGGCGGAGATCACGCCGAGCGCCGAGAGCTCCGCCTCGCGGCGGCCGGACAGCAGCGAAATCTCGCGGCCGATCGCCTCGGTCGCCGCGGCGAGAAAAGCGGCGCCATTGACGGCGTCGCGCGCCGCCGCGGTCGCGATCACCTCGATATTGCCGATTTCCATGATCTCGCAGAGCGAGCGGAAGCGGCGCAGCGCAGCCAACGCCTTGCGAATGGCGTCGTCCGGCAGCCGGCCGGTGGTGACGACGCCACGCCCGAGTCCGCACATGGCTTTTTCGTTGAAGATCGGCGTCAGCGCCCGTTGCAGCCCCGCATAGGCGACGAGGCGCACCGAATTGGAGCCGATGTCGACGATCGCGACGGGCTGGTGCGAATCCGCATGCGACGCGGCCTCGATCTCCGCCGCGTCAGTCCTCGCGCGGCTTGAGGAGCGAACGCGGACGCCATTCCTTGAGAGACTTGCCACGGCCGGAGAGACTCGGGTTGGTCATGAAGTATTTATGGGCGTTGAACCGCTCTTCGCCCTCGGGGGGTGTTATGCGCAAGGACGAGCCATCCGGCAAGACGCGATAGCTCTGTTCGTTGTCGATGAGATTGGCCAGCATGATCTGATCCAGGATCTGCTGATGCACGGTCGGATTGGTGATCGGCATCAGCACCTCGACGCGGCGGTCGAGGTTGCGCGGCATCAGATCGGCCGAGGAGATATAGACGTGAGCCTTGGCGTGCGGCAGCGTATGGCCGCCGCCGAAGCAATAGACGCGGGCGTGCTCGAGGAAGCGCCCGACGATCGATTTCACGCGGATATTGTCCGAAAGCCCGGGAACGCCGGGCCGCAGGCAGCAGATGCCGCGCACGACGAATTCGATCGACACGCCCGCCTGAGAGGCGTGATAGAGCGCGTCGATGATCTCGGGATCGACGAGAGCGTTGCATTTGCCCCAGATCGCCGCCGGCTTGCCGGCCTTGGCGAAGGCGATCTCCTGCTCGATATGCTCGAGCAGCCGCGTCTTGAGCGAGATGGGCGAGACCGCCATGCGCTCGAGCCCGGCCGGCTCGGCGTAGCCGGTGATGAAATTGAAGATGCGCGAGACATCGCGGCCGATCGCCGGATCGGCGGTGAACAGAGAGATGTCGGTGTAGATGCGCGCCGTCACCGGATGGTAGTTGCCGGTGCCGACATGGCAATAGGTGACGATGGCGCCGCCCTCGCGCCGCACCACCATCGACAGCTTGCCATGCGTCTTCAGCTCGATGAAGCCGAACACCACTTGCGCGCCGGCGCGCTCCAGATCCCGCGCCCAACGGATATTCGCCTCTTCGTCGAAGCGCGCCTTCAGCTCCACCAACGCCGTCACCGATTTGCCGGCCTCCGCCGCCTCGACGAGAGCGCGCACGATGGGGCTGTTGGAGGAGGTGCGGTAGAGCGTCTGCTTGATCGCGACCACATTGGGGTCGCGCGCCGCCTGCTGCAGGAATTGCACGACGACGTCGAAGGATTCGTAAGGGTGATGGACCGCGAGGTCCTTCTGCTTGATGGCCAGAAAGCAATCGCCGCCATTGTCGCGCACGCGCTCGGGAAAGCGCGGCGTGTAGGGCTTGAATTTGAGATCCGGCCGGTCGAGCCCGACGAGCTCGGACAGATCGTTCAGCGCCAGCATGCCGTCGAGCACGAAGATCTCGTCCTCGCCGACGTCGAGCTCCTCGGCGACGAGGGCGCGCAGCGCTTCCGGCATGTCGGCGGCGACCTCGAGGCGAATCACCGAGCCGCGGCGGCGGCGCTTCAGCGCGGTCTCGAACAGGCGCACGAGATCTTCCGCCTCCTCCTCCACTTCCAGATCGCTGTCGCGAATGAGGCGGAAAATGCCCTGGCCGCGCAGCTGATAGCCGGGGAAGAGCCTTTGCGCATTGATGGCGATCAGCGTCTCGAGCAGCATGAAGCGCTCACGCCCCTGCCCCGCCGAATGCCCGGTCCCTTGTCCCGCCCCATGCGCGCTCGGCAGGCGCACGAAGCGCTCGATCTTGGAGGGCAGGCGCACCAGCGCATGCAGCATCTTGCGATCGCCCGGACGCACCAGCTCGAGCGCCAGAGTGAAGCCGAGATTGGGAATGAAGGGGAAAGGATGCGCAGGATCGATGGCGAGCGGCGTCAGCACCGGGAAGATGCGCGACATGAAATGCTCTTCGAGCCAATCGCGATCGGCCTTGGAGAGATGGCCGGGCTCGACGAGGACGATTCCGACATCCTCGATCTCGCCGCGCAGCTCGCGCCAGCGCCGAGTCTGGGCGGCCGTGAGCAGCGCCACGCGCTCGTTGATCTTCACCAGCTGCTCGGCGGGCGTCAGCCCGTCCTGCGACAGAGTGGCGACGCCGGTGCGCACCTGGCCGCGCAGGCCGGCGACGCGCACCATGAAGAATTCATCGAGGTTGTTGGCGGAGATGGAGAGGAAGCGCAGCTGCTCGAGCAGCGGATGATTGCGGTTGGACGCCTCCTCGAGAACGCGGCGGTTGAACTCGAGCCAGGACAATTCGCGATTGATGAAGCGCTGCGGCAGGGCGGCGAGCTCGTCGGGCCGGTCCAACAGATCGCCCGGCTTGTCCATGACGGGAATGTCGGCGCCGGTGCGCTCGGCCTCGAGATTGTCCTGGATGTGCTTCGTCATGCTTTTCCACCTCTCGCGCGCCGGCGCGATTCTGACAGATTTTCCGCCACACGTAATCCCTCATGCGCCGCGCGACGCGTCGAGAAGCTGGAGCAGCTCGCCGGCGAGCGCGCGCGTGACCGGCCGGCCGCGCGCCAACGCCTCCTCGTCGATCATGCGCACGAAGGCGCGGGCCGCCTCGAGCGAGCGCTCCAGCCGAAGCGCGACATAATCCACGAGCGTCGCCTCGACCGCCAATTGGCGGTCGCGAAACAGCTTCTCCAGCACCGCGCGAATCAGGGAATCGTCCGGCGCGCCGATTTCTAAGACCGGCGCACGACGTAAACGCGACAATAGGTCGGGAAGCGCGATTTTCAGCGCCGAAGGCGGCCGCCGCGACGAGATCAACATCGACCCGCCGCTCTCGCGAATAAAATTCATCAAATGAAACAATGCTGTCTCGTCCGCGACCTCCTCCAGCCCGTCGAGCAGGACGGTGGCGCCGGCGAGCCGGCCGGGCTCGGGAATCTCGCCCGGAGCGACCAGAATCGCGCCATTGCGACGGGCGAAGATCGCGCCGAGATGCGTCTTGCCGGAGCCCGGCGGACCGACGAGCAGCAGGGCGCTGTCCGGCCAGTCCGGCCATCGCCCGATCATCTCGAAGGCCGCGCGATTGGCCGGCGAGATCAGAAAATCCGCCTCGCCATAGCGCGGCTCGCCGGCCAGATCGAAGAAGAGCTGGGCGGGGCCGCGGCGTGCATCGCCTGCGCCGGGCATGGGCTCAGCTCTCCCCCGGCGCGGCCGGTCCCAGAAACAGCGCGCTCCGGCGATAGCGCCGCACCATGAAGCGCAGGATCACGCCGAGCGCCGCAGCGACCGGCGCCGCCAGCAGCAGGCCGGTGAAGCCGAACAACGAGCCGGCGGCGAGCAGAGCGAACATCAGCCACACCGGATGCACGCCGATCGAGCCGCCGACGAGCCGCGGCGACAGAACATTGCCGTCGAGGAACAGGCCCGTGGAGACGATCGCCACCGCCATGGCCGGCAGGCGCCAGTCCGGCCAGCCCTGAACCGTGGCGACGATGATCGACAGGACGAAGGCGGTGATCGAGCCGACATAGGGCACGAAGCTCAGCACGCCCGCGCTGACGCCGATGAGGAAGCCGAAATTCAAGCCGATCAGCGACAGGCCGATGCTGTACCACAGGCCCAGGAACAGACAGACGAGCGCCTGGCCGCGCAGGAAGCCGGCGAGCGCCCGGTCTATGTCGCGCGCGATGGCGCGCACATCGTCGCGATGGCGCGGCGGCACCAGCTGGTCGAGCGTCGCGACCATATCGTCCCAATCGAGCAGGATATAAAAGGCGACGACCGGCGTGATCACCACCAGCGACGCCATATTGACCAGCGCCGCGCCGCCCGAGACCAGCGACTTCAGGAAGGCGCCGCCCATTCGCGCCGCCTCGCCGGTGAGGTCGTTCACATATTTCTGCGTGTCGAGCGAAGCATCCGTGGTCGGGAGGCCGAGCTTCTCATAGATGCTGCGCACGAAGTCGCCGGTCGCCTCGCGGCTGACGCGCGTGAGCAGTCCTTGCAGAGTGGTGAGATAGCCGGGCAGGCTCTCGATGAACTCGGTCAATTGCCGGGTGAGCACAGGGGCCACGAGCACGACGATCATCGCCGCCAGAACGACGAACACCGTCAATATGACGAGCGAGGCGCCGAGCCGCGAGAAGCCGAGCGTCTGCAGCCGATCGGCGACCGGATCGAGCAGATAGCCGAGCGCGAGCCCCGCCAGGAACGGCGCGAGAACCGAGCTCAGAAAATAAAACGCCGCGAAGACGAAGAGAATCGCCGCCGCCCATAGCGCGAGCTGCCGCTCGAGCCCGAGACCGCCCGGAATGCGCGCCGACTCCATTTCACGCTCCGACATCGTCCGGCCCCATCAGCTCGACCCAGCGCCAGAGATAGACGGCCGCCGAAGCGACGGTCAATGCCGCGACCACGGCCGAGACGAAGCTCGTCGTCCCCTCGAGCGGAAGAACGAAGGCTTCGCCGGCGAGCGCGAGCGCCGCGAGCAAAAGCTGCGCCGCCGTCGTCGCCTTGGAGACCGGCAAGGGGCTGAGATCCATCGGCCGCCGCAGCAGCCAGGTGACGAACACCGCGCCGACGATCATCACATCGCGCGAGATCACCAGCAGCGCGAGCCAGGGCGGCAGCACGCCCTTGATCGCCAGCGTCGCATAGATGGACACGATGAGCGCCTTGTCGGCGATCGGATCGAGCACGGCGCCGAGCTCGGTGCGCAGATCGAAGGTCTTGGCCAGCCAGCCGTCGAGCGCGTCCGATGCGCCGGCGAGCACGAAAATCATGAAAGCGGCGCGCCAATGCTCGCCGACGATCATATCGATCGCCGCCGGCGTCAGGACGAGACGCCCGATCGTGATGAAATTCGGCAGCCAACGCAGACAGAGTGAGCGCATGACAATCATATCTGGTGCGCCGCAGGCTCGGCGCTAGACCGGCTCGCGATCCGCGTCGAATGTGAGGCTCCGCACACACAGGCGAAACAGCCGGGATAATATGGCTGAAACGACCCCCGCCGCTCGCCGGGTCCCGACGCTCCAGAGCCTAGGGCGAAAGCGGCGGGGCCGGTATCGGTTGCAATACCTAGGGCTCGTCGCCGCTCCGACGGCTGCCGACAGGACATTCTCGTTTCGAATAGCGCTCGAAAAGGAATCCATTATGGCTCAGCACGTTCTCATGAAACTATCGAATGGCGGCTGCTCCTGCTGCGACCCTCCGCCCGCGCCGGGCATTGCGATCGACGGCTCCGTCGGCCGCGGCGGGCGCAATCTCCCCAATGACGTCCGCACCATCCAAGCCGCCCTGAACAATGTGAGCTCGGCCGATGGTGGGCCGACCTTGAAGCTCGCGGTGGACGGATTCGTCGGACCGCTCACCATCGCCGCGATCGAGAAATATCAGACGCGCAAGCTCGGCTGGGCGGATGGCCGCATCGATCCCGACGGCCCGACGATCCACGCGCTGAACGGCCAGAGCGGCGGCGTGAGCGCGCCGGCCAAAGGCGGCCCCGCCCCCACGCCGCCGCCCAAGGCCACGGCGGCGCAGAACGCCCAATTCGTCGAGCGCATCGGCTTGCTGCTGCCGCGCGCGCGCCACTGGATCACGATGGCGCAGCTCAATATCGACATGGCGTCCGACTTCGTGCGCCGCGGGCCGCCCGGCCGCAGCGATCCGTTTCCCTCGCTGCACGACATCGGCAAATCGCAACTCGGTCTCTTCGACAAATATTTCCATTCGGGAAATCATTCCAACGCGACCAAGCTGCAACAGCTGCAAAAAGCCAAGCGCATCTACGATTCCATGAACACCGTCATCACCCACTCGCTGCTGCAGGCGCCGATGTTCGGCTGGGGGGTCGGCTATTTCCAGCCGGACCCCGCCGACGGAACGCTCGCCGCGCTCAATTATGTCGCCTACACATTCTACGGCGGCTGGCAGGCGCGCCGCCCGGACGGCAAGCCGCGGCTTTCCGGCGACGATAATTACAAGGGCCGCAAGGATCTGCGCGAGGACACGATCTTCTTTCCGGTCGGGCAGCTGTTGACGAAGACCGACAATTACATGCTCGAGACGATCATTCACGAGCTCGCGCATTTCGTCGGCCCCGGCGTCAAGAGTCCCGACCGTATCGGCGATCACACTTACGACACGAGGTCCGATTTTCTGACCGTGAACAATTGGACGGCCCTGCATACGGCCGAATGCTACGGCTATTTCGCCGCGGAATCGGCTCTGCGCAGCACGATCACCATACCGATCCACTGATCTCGTGAAGGCGCGATCGACCCGACGCGATTCGGCGCGGTCGGTCGATCGACGCCTGTTTCGCCAACCTATTTCGCCATGCAGGCCTTGATTTCGCTCGAGGCCTTCATCGCCTCGAACGTGTCGGCGCAGAATTTCTCGAGGCTCGGGCGCAGCTCGGGATTGGCGGCGTTGGCGCGCAGGCTCATCGCCCCTTCGAGCAGCTCCTTCTGCGCGGCGTGAATATTGGCGCGCGGCAGCTCGACCGAGCATTCCTCATAGCGCTTCAGCAGCGTGTCGCAGATCGGAATGCCGGTCGGATCGACGGCGAGCGCCGGCGTCGTGCAGAGAAGAACCGCCGCGAGAGATATGAGATGTTTCACTGCCGAATTTTCCCTTATCGCCCAACCCGGACGTCCCTATAGAGGCTCTGGCGCAAAAAGAAAACGGGCGACGGCGCTTGCGCGGCCCGTCGCCCGACTCTGGCGCTGTGTCTCGCGAACGCCCGAGATTCCTTCGCGGAACGAGGTCACAGCCCCGCGAGATAGCCGGTCGGATCGACCGGCGTCGAACCTTTGCGCAGCTCGAAATGCAGCTGCGGCGAGCCGACATTGCCCGATTGGCCGGATTTGGCGATCGTCTGGCCGCGCTTCACCTGATCGCCGCGCTTCACATCGAGCTCGCCATTATGGGCGTAGGCGGAGACGAAGCCATTGGGATGGCGGATCAGCACCAGATTGCCATAGCCCTTGAGCTCGCTGCCGGCGTAGGCGACGACGCCGCCCTCGGCCGCCTTCACCTGCGTGCCCTCGGGCACGGAGATGTTGATGCCGTCATTGCCGCCATTGTTGAAGCCCTGAATGATGCGGCCGCGCGCCGGCCAGCGGAACTCGGGACGCGCGTCGGCGGCGGCCGGCGCAGACGCGACGGGAGCGGATTTTTCCTCGGCCGGCTGCGCCTGCGGCGGGATCGAGGCGGTCGGCGTCTTGTCGATGCTGCGCTGCGGAGCCGGCGCGGCTTCGGCGAATTTCTGCGGCTTCTCGGCCTGCGGCGCGGCGCGGGCGATCTCTCGCTCCTTTACGGGAGCGGGCTCGGGCTTCTTCTTGGCGATCTTCTCGGCGCGGACCTCGGGCTCCGCCTTGCGGACGGGCTCGGCCTGCGCGAGCTTGCGCTGCGGCTCGGCGGGCTTCGCCTCGAGGCGCTTGGACTTGACGGGCTCCGACCTGACGGGCTCGGCCTCTTTCGTCCGCTGCGCGAGCTGCGCGCGGGCCGGGTGGGCCTCCGCCTGTTTCGGCGCGGGCGCCGGCTTGGCGGCCTGCGCCTGCGCCTGCGCCTGCGCGATCTGCCTGGGCGCGGGCTTCGCCTCGGCCAGCTTCGGCGCGGGCTTTGCCGGCTTCGGCTCGACCGGGACCGCGGCCTGCGCCTGCTTGACGGGCGCCGGACGCGGTCGCTCGACCACCGCCAGCTTCGCCGGAGCAGGCGCGGGCTCGACGCTCGACGTCTTCTTCTTCGGCTCGACCGGAGCGGCTGCTTTCTTATCCGTCTTGCGATCGCGGATATCCGCGGTCCTGGCCGCCGGCTGCGACGGCTGCGGCCTGGGCTGCGCGGCGACATGGACGGGCGCAGGAGCGACCGGCGCCGCAGCGGGCGCCGACGCGGGAGCGGCGACGGAAGCGCGATAGATCGGGATCACCAGCCGCGAGCCGGGATGCACCTCGGCCGCCTTGCCGAACCCGTTCACGCGCAGCAGCGCGTCGACCGGCACGCCATAGCGGGTCGCGATCACGCCAGCCGATTCGCCTTCGGCGACGACGACGGGCGTGCCGCCCTCGGCGCTCCAATGATTATAGGCCCCCGCGACGCGGGCAGGGGCAGGAGCAGGAGCAGGAGCCGGAGTCGGAGCAGCCGCGACCGGGGCGGGCGCCGCGACGGGGGCGTTGTGAGCGACCGCTTGCGGCGGCGCGAGCGGACGCTGCTCGACGACGCTGCGGCGCACAGGATTGGTCCCGGTCGGCGCGCGATCGACGCGGCCGACGGGCGCCGAATCCTGGAACGGATTGTTGAAAGGATCGGCGAAGCGGGAAGCGTCCGAACAACCGGCGAGCAGGCCGGCGGCGCCCGCTGCGAACATGAGCCGCTTAGCGACCCGCGATAGAAAAATACGACGCTCAATTGCCATGACGCGACCTACACTCGAACGCACTTCACTTCATTCATCTAGCCACAGGCCGGTTAAGGGAGCGTTTAAGATGAATGCGAGTTCACCCGCGCATCGAGGATTTTAGGTAAATGCGTGCGCTCACAGCGCCTTGGCGCGCCCGGCGAGCGCCGAGCCGAGCCAGCAGGAACCGATATCGGTCTCGCTCCACAGCGCATCGGCCTGGCGACGCGTCAGGCGCAGCCGCTCCGAGGGAGGCGCGTCATCGGCGGCCGGCGGCTCGAAACGGCCGAACACCGCGGCGCCGCCGGGCGCGAGCGCGGCCAGAACCGCCTGCGGCGGCTGGTGAAACGACATATGCAGCACGATACGGTCGAAGAAGCCCGGCGTCTCCTCCATGGCGAGGCCGTCGCCGAAGCGCGCCTCGACATTGGCCAGCGCGAGCTCGGCGAGCCGCCGCCGCGCCTCGATCGCCAGCGTCTCGAAACGCTCGATCGTCACCACCTCGCGGGCGAGTCGCGACAGCACCGCGGCGCCGAAGCCGGAGCCCGTCCCCACCTCCAGCACGCGATGATGCGGCTCTATGGCCAGCGCCTCCAGCCGGCGCGCGAGATCGGCGGCCGCCGGCATGGTCTGGCCACAGCCGATCGGCAGCGCCATGTCGCGGGCGGCCAGATCGCGGAAGCGATACGGCGCGAACAGCGCGCGCGGCGTCGTCTCGAAGGCGCGCATGATGGCGAGGTCGCGCACGCCGGCGCGCCGCAATTGCAGGAGAAGCGCCGCGCGAGCCTCGATCGACTGTCCTTCGCCGGCGCGCTCCTCCATTTGGCCCCTATTCGAAAGCGGCGGAGAGCCGCGTCAAAGTCGGATGGTCGGTGAAATCGAGGCGCAATGGCGTCACCGAAATCTTATTCGCCTCGACCGCCTCGAGGTCGGTGCCCGGCCCCGGCGTGAAATTGCCGCGGCGGAAGGATATCCAATAATAGGGAATGCCGCGACCGTCCTTGCGGTCCTCGATATGCATCAGATCATTGCTGCGCTGGCCCTGCATGGTGACGGCGACGCCCGTCACCTCCTCCGGCGCGCAATTGGGAAAATTGACATTCATCAGCACGCCCGGCGGAATGCCCGTCCCGACGAGCCGGCGGATGATGGACGCCGCATGAGTCTCGGCGCAGGCCCAATGAATGTGCTGGCGGCCGGCGAAAAAATCATAGACCTGCGACAGAGCGATCGAGGGAATGCCGAGCAGCGTGCCCTCTATGGCGCCGGCGATGGTGCCGGAATAACTGACGTCCTCGGCGAGATTCTGCCCCGAGTTGACGCCGGAGAGAATGAGATCCGGCGGCTTGTCGGCGAGCAGCTTGCGCACGCCCATGATGACGCAATCGGTCGGCGTGCCCTTCACCGCGAAATGACGCGAGGAGATTTCGCGCAGCCGCAGCGGATCATTGATGGAGAGCGAGTGCGCGACGCCCGATTGCTCGCTCTCCGGCGCGACGACGAAAATATCGTCGCTGATCGTGCGGGCGACGCGTTCGGCGAGCGCGAGGCCGACGCCGTGAATTCCGTCGTCATTGGTGATGAGGATGCGCATCGTCACTCGTTCTCGAAGGACTATAGCAATCGGCGGGCGCGATTCCTTCTCCCACTCGTGGGAGAAGGTGGCCCCGCGAAGCGGGGTCGGATGAGGGTCCTTCGTGTCTTCAGAGACTCGAAGGACACGAAGCGACGAGCATAGCGGAAGGACCCTCATCCGACCCTCGCTGACGCGAGGGCCACCTTCTCCCGCGCGCGGGAGAAGGGTCACGCCCCAGCTACCTCGCCGCGGCGATTCGCTCCAGCCCGCCCATATAGGGACGCAGAACCTTCGGAACCGTGACGGAGCCGTCGGCCTCCTGATAATTCTCCAGCACGGCGACCAGCGCCCGGCCGACCGCGACGCCCGAGCCGTTGAGCGTATGCACGAAACGCGTCGCCTTGCCCTCGGCGGGGCGGAAGCGCGCGTTCATGCGCCGGGCCTGGAAATCGCCGCAGACCGAGCAGGAGGAAATCTCGCGATATTTCCCCTGCCCCGGCAGCCACACCTCGAGGTCGTAGGTCTTCTGCGAGGCGAAGCCCATGTCGCCGGTGCAGAGCGTCACCTTGCGATAGGGCAGCTCGAGCAATTGCAGCACTTTCTCGGCGCAGCCGGTCAAGCGCTCATGCTCCTCGAGCGATTGCTCGGGCGTGGTGATGGAGACGAGCTCTACCTTGTAGAACTGATGCTGGCGGATCATGCCGCGCGTGTCGCGCCCCGCCGCGCCGGCCTCGGCGCGGAAGCAATAGGTGCCCGCGGTGAAGCGCAAAGGGAGCTGCGATTCGTCGAGGATGGATTCGCGCACGAGGTTTGTGAGCGGAACTTCGGCGGTGGGGATGAGCCAATAGTCGCTCGTCGGCTCGTCCGACTGGCCATCGCCGCGACCGGCGGCCACCGAAAACTGGTCGTCACGGAACTTCGGCAGCTGCGCCGTGCCGAACATCGCGTCGTCACGCACCAGCAGCGGCGGCGCCACCTCGGTATAGCCATGCTGATCCGTATGCAGATCGAGCATGAATTGCGCGAGCGCGCGCTCGAGCCGCGCCATCGCCCCCTTGTTCACGACGAAACGCGCGCCGGAGAGCTTGGCCGCGCTCTCGAAATCCATCAGCTTCAGGCCTTCCCCAATGTCGAAATGCTCCTTCGGCGTAAAGTCGAATTTGCGCGGCTCGCCCCAGAGCAGAACCTCGACATTGTCGTGCTCGTCCTTGCCCTCGGGAACCTGCTCGAGCGGCGTGTTGGGGATTTCCGACAGCGCCTTATCCAGCGCGGCGCTCGCCTCGCGCTCCTTCTGCTCGAGCTGCGGAAAATCCTCCTTCAGCTTTGCGACTTCGGCTTTCAGCGCCTCGGCGCGGGCGGCGTCCTTCTCGCGCATGGCGAGGCCGATCTCTTTCGACGCCGCATTGCGCCGCTCCTGCGCCGCCTGCAAGGCGCCGATCGCCGCGCGGCGCTCGTCGTCGAGGGCGAGCAGGCGTTCGGACAAAGGCTCGAGGTTCCGGCGTGCGCGGCCCGCGTCGAAAATGGCGGCGTTATCGCGAATCCATTTGATGTCGTACATGAGAATTCATCCGCCGCTGGTGCGAGGCCTTCATCCGACCCCGCTTCGCGGGGCCACCTTCTCCCGAAATGGGAGAAGAGAGCGCGCCCTTTGTTTTCGCGAAACGTCGGCCGCCCCTTCTCCCCTTGCGGGAGAAGGTGGCCCTCGCGTCAGCGAGGGTCGGATGAGGGCCCTTCTCCCGCATGCGCGAGAAGGGGTCAAGCCGTCGTCGTGGACTGCTCCGCCGCCCGCTTCTTCTCGATCCAGCGCACCGAAATGATCGACGCCTCGTAGAGCAGCAGTCCGGGAATGGCCAACGCCAGCTGGCTGAACACATCCGGCGGGGTCAGCACCGCCGCCACGATGAAGACGAGGACGATCGCATAGCGACGCTTCTCGGCCAGGAATTTCGACGAGACGACGCCGATCTGTCCGAGCAGCGTCAAAGCCACCGGCAGCTGGAAGACGACGCCGAAAGCGAGCACCAGAGTCATGATCAGCGAGAGATATTCCGACACGCGCGGCAGCAGCTCGATCTGCGCCTTGCCGGGCTCGTTGGCCTGCTGCATCGAGATGAAGAAATGCAGCAGATTGGGCATGACGAAAAAATAGACGACAAGCGCGCCCAGCGCGAAAAAGACCGGCGTCGCGAAGAGATAAGGCCGAAAAGCGGCGCGCTCGTGCTTGTAGAGGCCGGGCGCGACGAAGGCGTAGAGCTGCCCGAAAACGATCGGACAGGAGACGAAGGCCGCCATGAACATCGCCACTTTGATCTGCGTGAAGAAATACTCCTGCGGCGCCGTGTAGATCAGCTTGGCCTCCGGCCCCGCGGCGATCGTGTAGGGCACGACCAGCAGATTATAAATGTCCTTGGCGAAGAAAAAGGACAGGATGAAAGCGCCCAGAAAGGCGAGCAGCGCGCGGATGAGCCGCTCGCGCAGCTCCATCAGATGCTCGATGAGCGGCGCCTTGGTGGCGTCTATGTCGGCGTCGCTCATTTCGACGGGCTTTCAGGAGGCGTCCCGGCCTCGCTCGCCGGCTCCGCCTCGAGCGCGGCGGGCGGGAGCGCGTCTTCATGCGCCGCCGGAGCGGGGACCGCCTCTTCGTGCGCGGCTTCGGGCTCGCGCTCGTCGCTCGGCTGCGGGGCCGGCGGCCCCTCGATCGCGCCGATGATCTGCTCGCGGGCTTGCCTGAGCGGATCGAAGGCGACGTCCTTGCCGACGCCGGCGAAGGCCGAATCGACCTCCCCCTTCAAATCCTTGCGGATATCGGTGAGGTCGGCCTCGCGCATCGCGTCCATGAACTGGCCCTGGAACTCGGCCGCCATGCGGCGCATGCGCCCAGTCACCTGGCCGATCTGGCGCAGAACGCGCGGCAGATCCTTGGTCGGAATCGCGACGAGCGCAACGATGCCGATGACGATCAGCTTTCCGGGATCGAGATCGAACATGGTCTCTTCTGAGCCTGCGCTCGGCCGACGAGGAAAAAGGGAGACGTCAGGCCTTCTTCGCCTCGACCGGCTTGTCGGCGTGATGGAGGTCGTGGACCTGATTCGCGAGCGGCTGATGCTCCAGGGACTTCGACGGCTCCTCGGCCTTGGCCTCGGTCTCGTCGTCGGCGAGGCCCTTCTTGAAGGCCTTGATGCCCTTGGCGACGTCGCCCATCACATCGGAAATCTTGAAGCGCCCGCCGAACAGGATGAAGGCCACGCCGCCGACGATAATCCAGTGCCAGATCGACAGACCGCCCATGGCGCGAACCTCCACTCGTCTTCGTGGGCCGGCGAGGCCGACCGAAACTGTCCAGGAACCCGCAACGATCGGAGCCCCGAAGTATCCCGGAACCTAGGACGGCGGACGCGCAAAAACAAGTTGGATCACCGGCTCGCGGGCGGAATTGTCCGACTGCGCCGATAGGATTTGCGCGCCTCGCCGCGAGACGCCGTGAAAGCGCATCAATCCTCGAGCGTCTCCGGCTCCTCCGGCGCGTCGGGCTCGCGCAGATAGTCGAGCGCGAGCTCCACTTCCGCCTCCCCCTCCAGAGGCTCCTCGTCCTCCTTGAGCGCGGCGTCGTCGGTCGGCTGCGGCACGTCGAAGCCCTTGGGCAGACGGCCGTCGAAGAGGCCCGCGCCCCTCAGCTCCTCGAGGCCCGGCAGATCGCCGATCTGCTCGAGGCCGAATTGCATCAGGAATCCATCGGTGGTGCCATAGGTCAGCGGCCGGCCGGGCGCGCGGCGGCGGCCGCGCAGGCGAATCCAGCCCGTCTCCAGGAGCACGTCCAGCGTGCCCTTGGCCACGGCGACGCCTCTGATGTCCTCGATCTCGGCGCGCGTCACCGGCTGGTGATAGGCGACGATTGCCAGCGTCTCCAGCGCGGCGCGGGAGAGCTTCTTCTGCTCCACCTGCCGGCGGGCCAGCACCCAGCCGAGATCGGCGGCGGTGCGGAAGAACCATTTGCGCCCCGCCCGCGTCAGCGTCACGCCGCGGTCGGCGTAATCCTGCTTCAGCCGCGCCAGCACGGCCTCGACATTGGTCCCGTCCGGCAGCCGGCGGGCGATCTCCGCCTCCTCCAGCGGCTCGCTGGCCGCGAAGAGCAGCGCCTCGGCGACGCGGGCCGCCTCGCGCAGCGCCGCCTCCTCGCGGGAGATCTCCGGCTCGTTGTCGAATAATTCGATGGGTCGCAAGGCTTGCGCCAAATTTTTTCTCCCCTCGCCATCGGACCGCGAGCCTTCCGGCTCGCCCGTCTGTCAGGCTCGCTATTCCGAGGCTTCCTCGAAGCCTGAAGGCTCGCGGTCCAGCTCCGCCTCGCGTCGCCTCAGCCAGATCGGCGCGAAGGCGCGGTCCTGGCGGATATCGAACCGCCCTTCCCGCACCATTTCGAGCGAAGCCGAGAAAGACGAGGCGCGAACGGTGCGCGCCGTTTGAATATCCACACAATAATCCAACAGATAATCGTCGAGCGCGGTCCATTGGGCGGCAATTCCGGCGAGCCGCTCGAGCGTCTCGCGCGCCTCGGCCAGCGACCAGACGTTGCGCTGGCGCAAGGTCACCCGGGACACCGCATGCTTCTGGCGCTGGCGGGCGTAGGCCGACAGCAGATCATAGAGGCTCGCCGTATAGGTCGCGGCGGTCGTCGTCTCCACCCCCTCGGGGCCGCCGCGCAAAAACATGTCGCGACCGAGCCGCGCCCGGTCCTGGAGCTTGTCCGATGCGGCGCGAATCGCCTCGAGGCGGCGCAGCCGGTCGGCCAAAGCGGCGGCGAGCTCTGCGGCGGAGGGCTCCTCGCCGATCTTGGGCTGCTCGGGCAGCAGCAGCCGCGATTTCAGATAGGCGAGCCAGGCGGCCATCACCAGATAGTCGGCGGCGAGCTCCAGGCGCACCCGCCGCGCCTCCTCGACGAAGGCGAGATATTGCTCGGCCAGCGCCAGAATGGAGATGCGCGCCAGATCGACCTTCTGGCGGCGGGCGAGCTCGAGCAGCAGATCGAGCGGGCCCTCGAAACCATCCACATCGACGAGGAAGGCGGGCTCCGCCTCGGCGCGCTCATGTTCGCCGGCGATGTCGAAAGCCAAATCCTGCGCCATCTCGCCTCACGGCGTCCTCTCACGCCCCCCGCCAACGGGAAAGGCAGAGAGTGGGCCGTTCAGACGCCGGCCGCAAGAGCCGCGTCGAATTGCCGGGCGCCGTCCACAGGATCGAAATCCTCGGGCGCGCCGATGAGCGCCAGCGCCGCGCGGGCCCGCTCCAGCGCCCGGCCGGCGAGATCGCCCGCCCCTTCCGCCACGGCGCGGGCCTCGTCGAGCGCGCCATTGCAGTGCAGGACGACGTCGCAGCCGGCGGCGAGCGCCGTCTCGGCGCGCTCCCGAAAGCCGCCCGAAAGCGCTTTCATGGAAATGTCGTCGGTCATCAGCAGGCCGTCGAAGCCGATGACGCCGCGAATGATCCCTTCGACGACGGCCTTGGACAGAGTGCCCGGCCGCTCCGGATCGATCGCCGTGTAGACGACATGGGCGGTCATGGCGAGCGGCAGATCGGCGTCGGCGCGGAAAGGAATGAAATCCTGCGCCTCCAGCTCGGCGCGCGGGGCGTCGACGACGGGAAGCTCGAGATGGCTGTCGGCCCGCGCGCGGCCGTGTCCGGGAATATGCTTGATCACCGGCAGCACGCCGCCGTCGAGCAGCCCCTCGGCCGCCGCCCGGCCGAGCCGCGCGATCTCGGAAGGCTCGCGGCTATAGGCGCGGTCGCCGATGATATTATGGGAGCCGTCGACGGGGACGTCGAGCACCGGCAGGCAATCGACGCTGATCCCGACCTCGCGCAGATCATGAGCGATGAGCCGCGCGCCGAGCCGGACGAGGCGGGCCGTCTCCTCGGGCGCGCGCCGCAGCCTCTCGAAGGCGGCGGCGGACGGATAGGCGCGCCAGACCGGCGGCCCGAGACGCTGGACGCGCCCGCCCTCCTGATCGACGAGGATGGGAGCGTCGTCGCCGAGCTGCTCGCGGATTTCCGAAGCGAGGGCGCAAAGCTGCTCGCGCGAGGCGACATTGCGCTTGAACAGGATCGCGCCCCAGGGCTGCGCCTCGCGCAGGAAGGATTTCTCCTCCCGCGTGAGGGCGAGGCCGGCGCAGCCGCAGATGAAAGCGCGCGTCACGGAGCCGCTATCCCCTTTGCTGGCGTCAATTGGCGGCGACGAAGCAGGAGCCGCCCGACGCCTTGACCTTCTCGCAGACGCCGACCGCCGACTCGCGGGTCATGCCGGCGGCGCGCACCCGATAGACGGATTTCTCGCCGACCTTGGCGAGGCGGAAGCCGAGCCGACGACCGCCGAGCTGCGAGCCATATTTCGAAGTCACCGTCTGCATCAGGCGGCGCGCCTCGTCTTCCGAGCCGGCGGCGCCGAATTGCACGGCGAAACCGCCATTGCCGGCGGGAGCGGCCTCCGGCGCGGCGGGCTCGATCGCCGCGGTCTGCTCCGGCGCGGCGGCGGGCGCCGGCTTGGGGCGCGGCGGCTGGGCGATCTTGGGCGTCGTCGCCGGCTTGGCCGGGCTCTTGGGCGTCGCGGTCGGCGGCTCGGCCGCAGCGTCGACGGCGCTCGGCGGCTTGAGGGCGCTCGGCCTGGCGGCGAGAGACGGCGGCCGGGACGGCGGCGCGACATTGGCCGGCGCCGGACGGGCGATCGCCGGCGTCGGCGCGTCATTGTCGAGGACGGTGCCATCCGGCCGCACCGAGACGGTTTTCACGCGCCGCGGCTCCGCGCCATAGGGATTATTGGCCGCGCCGGCCCGCGCCGCCGGCTCGTGCGGCGCGTCGACCGGCCCGTCGCCGAGCTTGACCACGCGCACCGCCGCCGCCGGATCGACGGGCTGCTCCTGCTTGGAGACGACTTTTTTGACCGGAGCGTTCTGATTGCGGTCGAGCACGGCGGCGCCGCGCTGGGGAGCCGCCGCCTCGGCGACGGTGGAAGGCTGCACCTTGGACGGGCCCTCGGGCGCCTTGATCGTGGCCAGCTCCTGCGGCGCCACGACGCCGCCGCGATGGCCGAGCGCCAGGCCGACGCTCACCGCGCCGACGCCCGCCAGCGCGACGACCGCGTGCCACGGCCGCAGCCTGTCGCGCAGCGCGCCGAAAAAGCCCTTGCGCTCCGGCGGCTCCTCGTAAGGCTCGTCGGCCTCGACGCCATAGTCGAGATAATCCTGCTGCTGCTCCTGCTGCTGCCGCCATTGCGTCTCGGCGGGAGCGTGCACGGCGTAATAATCGTCCGACTGCGCCTGCTGCTGCGACGCCGGCGACATGGGCGGCAGCGCGCCGCGCAGCTCTGTCGTCTCGAAAACGTCTCTATGCCCCACGGACGGCTCCCGGCGTTGCGGTTCGGCGAACACTTTCCCATAAGGATCGGCAGAGGCCGCCGCCTCGTCGCCGTGCAACAGCCGCGCCAGCTCGGCGAGCGGATCGCTCTTCACCGAATCGCCCTTGCCGGGCTTCTCGTCCTGCGGCTCGCCGCCACGCAGGCGCCGCTCGAACTCGCTGATGTCGATGGAAGGCCCTCGGGCCGTCGCCTCGCGCATGATGCACCTTCCTGCTCACTTCCCGACGGACGCCTCGTCGTCGTTCCCATACGCGAGCGTGCGCCGCGCATCGGCGCCGGCCACGATCACCGCATCTCGTCGGGGGCGCTCACGCCGAGGAGTCTCGAACCCGACGCCAGGACGCAAGTCAAGGAAACGACCAACGCCATCCGCGCTGAGGTCGAATTTCTATCATCTGCATTAACAAAGCGTAATTGTGGCCGATCTTTGCCTTTGTTCCAATGAGAATGGAAGACGCTCGCCAAATCGTAGAGATAGAAGGCGATACGATGCGGCTCATGCGCCGCCGCCGCCGATTCGATCAGCCGCGGATATTGGGCGATCACCTTGGCGAGCGCGATCTCGCCTTCGTCCTGCAACAGATCGAGCGGCGCCTGCGCGAGCGCTTTGGCCGAGACGTCGAGATCGGGAAAAGCGGCGAGCGCCTGCCGCACCGCCGATTTCGCCCGCGCATGAGCATATTGCACGTAGAAGACGGCATTGTCCTTCGATTGCTCGATGACCTTGGCGAGATCGAATTCGAGCGGCGCGTCGTTCTTGCGAAACAGCATCATGAAACGCACGGCGTCGACGCCCACCTCGTCGACGACCTCGCGCAGCGTGACGAAATCGCCGGAGCGCTTCGACATTTTCACCGGCTCGCCATTGCGCATCAGCTTGACGAGCTGGCAGAGCTTCACGTCGAGCGTGACCTTATTGTCCGAGAGCGCGGCGACGGCGGCGGTCATGCGCTTCACATAGCCGCCGTGATCGGCGCCCCAGACATCGACCAAAGTCGTGTAGCCACGATCGATCTTCGACTTGTGATAGGCGATGTCGGCGGCGAAATAAGTATTGGAGCCGTCGGACTTCTTCAGCGGACGATCGACGTCGTCGCCGAAATCGATCGAGCGAAACAAAGTCTGCTCGCGATCCTCCCAATCCTCCGGCAATTGCCCCTTGGGCGGCGGCAGGCGGCCGTCATAGACGAGGCCGCGCGCGCGCAGCTCGTCGATCTCCTTGTCGATCTCGGAAAGGCCGTTGATCGTCTCGTGCAAAGTGCGCTCCGAGAAAAACACCTCATGGCGAATGTCGAGCGCGGCGAGATCATCGCGGATCATCGCCATCATCGCGTCGATCGCCGCGCGCTTGACCGGCTCCAGCCATTCGCTCTCCGGTCTATCGAGAAGATCGCGGCCATGGGCTTTCGCGATCGCTTCGCCGGCGGCCTTCAGATAATCGCCCGGATAGAGGCCTTCTGGAATGGCGATCGTCTCGCCGAGCGCCTCGCGATAGCGCAGGAAGGCCGAGCGGGCGAGAACATCGACCTGCGCGCCGGCGTCATTGATGTAATATTCCCGCGTCACCTCCGCGCCGGCGAAGGCCAGGAGATTGGCCAGCGCATCGCCGAACACCGCGCCGCGCCCATGGCCGACATGCATCGGCCCGGTCGGATTGGCCGAGACATATTCCACATTGATCTTGCCCGTGAGCGCTCCCCTGCCCCGCGGCCGGCCATAGGCTTCGCAGTCGTTCAGCACGGCGCGCAGCACATCGGCGTAGAGGCTCGGCTTCAGGCGAATGTTGATGAAGCCCGGCCCGGCGACCTCGGCCTCGGCCACATTCGGCAGATCGGCCAGCGCCGCCGCGATCTCGACCGCGAGCTGGCGCGGATTGGCGAAATTGGCCTTGGCCTCCTTGGCGAAGACCATGGCGGCGTTGGTGGCGAGATCGCCATGGGCGGCGTCCTTGGGCGGCTCCACGACGAAACGCGAATAGTCCAGCGCCTCCGGAAGGCGGCCGGAGGCCTTGATCGAATCGAGAATGGCGGCGATGGCGACGTGGAAGTCGGAGAAGATGTTCATCGAATGTCCGGGCCGGGGGCGATTGCGGCCGGCGGTTTAGCAGAATGGCGGCCGGAGCGCATCTTTTCGCATTTCCGCCAGGTCTTTTCCCATTTCTGCTACTTCGGCCTGCCACCGGCGTCGCTCGCGTCGTCCCAACCAGCTCCCCTCGTGACCCGCCGCATTCCCTGCTGTCTTGCCCGCAGCATCGTCCTCGAACATATATTCGACCGTCAGGGACCCCGAATGAGCAATGCCGTTCCGTTCGACACATTGAAGTTTGTCGAGAAGCTCGAAGCGGGCGGGTTTACGCACGCTCAGGCGAAGGCCGCGGCCGAGGCTTTCGCGGAGGCGACCAGTCAGGAACTCTCGACCAAAGCCGATATTGCTTCGGTTCGGTCCGACATAGAGATCGCCGAGCGCGACCTGAAGATATGGTTCGCTCGGTCATGGTCGTCGCCGTCGGCGTCATTCTCGCCGCCATCCGCTATCTTCCACCTGGAAATTGAAGCGCGGGCTTACGATTTCTCCGCCGCTCACTCGTCTATGCTCCAGCTCGCGACCTCCCGCCCATCGCTGTCCAATATGCGGAAGCCATGCGGCAGCGGCTTATGCGTGCGCTGAACGATCACATTCGCAAACAATGACTTGGCGTGAGTGACCGCCTTGCGCACATCGCTGATGTCGGTATTCATCCGGTCGATGACCTGAGCGATCGCTCCTTCAGGAGCGACGCCGACGAATTCGATGACGAGCATGGGAGCCTCCCGGTCAGAATCAGGAGGTCGGGCGCGCGAGGGCCGCCGTCAAGGCGCGTTGCGGTCCGCCCTCAGCCGAGCGACATTTTCTCGCCGAACAGCTTGCGGTATTCGCCGAGCGCGTAGCGATCGGTCATTCCGGCGATATAATCGGCGATATGCCGAGCCCGCGCCGCGCCCTGCTCGCCGCTCGCGAGATCGGCCCATTCGGGCGGCATCCGGCCGGGATCGTCGAAATAGACCGGGAAGAGCCGCGAGATCACCTGCTCGGCCCGGTCCCAGACGCCGACCACCCTCTCGTGCCGATACATGCTTGGGAAGAGAAAGGCCTTGATCGAGCGGTCGGCCTCGGCCATGGGCGGCGAGAAGGCCACGGTGGCGACGCCGGCGCCGCGCACATCCTCGACGCTCTGCGCCGAGACCAGCCGCAGGCGCTTCTCCGATTGGATGATAGCGTCCTCGACGAATCGGGTGATGACGCGCCGGCCCAGCTCGTGAATGACCCGCGTCCGCTCGAGCGCGCCATAGACCGCGCGAATCTCGTCCAGCATCACGCCGATGAAGGGCACGCTCGCAATGTCCTCGAGCGAGAACAGGCCGGCGCGCAGACCATCGTCTATGTCATGGGCGTCATAGGCGATATCGTCGGCGAGCGCCGCCGCCTGCGCCTCGGCCCCGGCGAATGTCTCGAGCTCCAGCGGAAACAGCGCGTCGAACTCGGCCACATAGGGGGCGAGCGCCCGATTGGCGCGCGGGCCGCGCAAGGGGCCATTGTGCTTGACGAGGCCTTCCAGCGTCTCGAAGGTGAGGTCCAGCCCGTCATAGCGGGCGTAGCGGCGCTCCAGCAGAGTGACGACGCGCAACGCCTGGGCGTTGTGGTCGAAGCCGCCATAGGCCTCCATGCAGCGCTGCAGCGCGTGCTCGCCGGCGTGGCCGAAGGGCGTATGGCCGAGATCATGGGCCAGCGCCACCGCCTCGGCGAGATCCTCGTCCAGCGCCAGCGCCCGGGCGAGCGCGCGGGCGATCTGCCCCACCTCTATCGTATGGGTCAGCCGGGTGCGGAAATGATCGCCGTCGAGCGGCACGAAGACTTGCGTCTTATGCGCAAGGCGACGAAACGCCGTCGAATGGATGATGCGGTCGCGATCGCGCTGGAATTCGCTGCGCGTCGGCGAGGCCGATTCGGGAAACAAGCGCCCGCGCGAGGCCGCCGGATCGCTGGCGTAAGGGGCGCGGCCGCGGGCGGCGGGATCGGGGATCGCCAATCGGCGGCTCCTGTCATTGCAAGGTCGCGCTGGCGACCATATCTTGGTTTCGCATATCCCGGCCGCGCGGCGCAGCGCAAGGGACGAGGCCGGGAGAAGGAAGGCTTGTCGAAATGAGCGAATCCGGAACGATTGCTAAAGTGGAAATGAGCGAGCGAGCCGCCAAGCGCGTCCTCGCCATTCTCGCCGGAGAAGAGGCGGGCGCGGCGCTGCGCCTCGCGGTCGACGGCGGCGGCTGCTCCGGCCTGCAATACGCCTACACGGTCGAGACAGCGCCCAAGCCCGAGGACGTCGCCATAGAACGCGACGGGGCGAAAATCGTCGTCGATCCGGTCTCCGTGGCCTATATCGCCGGCGCGCGCATCGATTATGTCGAGGATCTGATGGGCCAGTCCTTCCGCGTCGAGAATCCGAAGGCGACCGCCTCTTGCGGTTGCGGCTCGAGCTTCTCGGTCTAAATCCGGCGCGCCCTCCCTCTCGGAGCCCTCGCTTGCAATCTCTGTTCATCGGGCACTCCTATATCGACGTGACCATGCGCACGCATGTCATGCCCAAGGGCGACGAGAAGGATGTGGCGGAGGATTACGCCGTCTCCTTCGGCGGCAATGCGGTGACCGCCGCCTTCGCCTGCGCCAAGCTGGTCGGCGACGGCGTCGAGCTCTTGACCCAGCTCGCGCCCGACTGGCTCGGCCATATGTTCATGGATATGGCGGCGACCTATGGCGTTCGCGTGCATCCGCGCCGGGTGCGGCGCTCGTCGCTGTCCTTCGTCCTGCCCAAGGAGGGCAAGCGCGCGATTCTGCGCGCCCGGGACGCCAATTTCCTCGAGGACTTTCCGCGTCTCGACACCGCCGGCCTGCGCGCCCTGCACAGCGACGGCCATCTGGCCGACGCCGCCCTGCATTACGCCCGCGCCTGCCGCGAGATGGGCGCGCTGACCTCGCTCGACGGCGGCGCGCTGCGGCCGGGCATCACCGATCTCCTGGCGTTCATCGACGTCGCCATCGTCGCCGAGCGGCTCTGCGAGCAGATGTCGCTGTCGGAGGCGGACATGCTGACCTTTCTCAAGAGCAAGGGCTGCCGCATCGGCGGCGTCACCAATGGCGAGAGGGGGATGCTCTGGTACGACGAGAGCGGAGAGGTGCAGCGCCTCCCCTCCCTGCCGGTGCCGGCGGAGCGAATCGTCGACACGTCGGGCGCCGGAGATGTGTTCCACGGCGCCTATATGGCGTCCTATCTGGAGCGGCCTGAAGCGCCCTGGCGCGAGCATTTCCGCTTCGCGCGGGCGGCCTCGGGCTTCAAGATCCAGCATTTGGGCAATGAGGCGGGCTTGCCGTCTCAGAATGACATAGTAGCGACACTCGCGCTTTTTCCGCCTGCCGATTGAATGGCTTGTGGAGAGTCCGGACGGAAATCCGGAAAGGTCGAGAACAGGGCTTGGCAAGAGCGCTTAGAGCTTGCTATATGCCGGCACCGTTCCCCGATAGCTCAGCCGGTAGAGCAAGCGACTGTTAATCGCTGGGTCGCAGGTTCGAGTCCTGCTCGGGGAGCCAGTAACAACCTCCAAGCACTTGATTTAGTTTACGTTTTCGAAACCGGCGGAAGCCGCGCACATTTTCGTTCATAACCTCGGCCCGTGCCGCCGGCCCAAATTTGGCCCGTCATCCCGTGAACTGATTCCGCCCGCGCTTGCCGTTCGTGCCGGCCTTCGTGCGCTCGCGGTTCGCCTTGCGGTTCGCGAGCCGGCGCTTCCTCTTGCACGTCGGGCAGAGCTTTTTGTCGGACCGGTGGGCGCCGGCGATCAGCGTGCCGCAATCGACGCAGTTGAGCCGGACCCTGGTCTCGGCCCGCCATCCTTCGCGGGTCTCGTAATTCGCGTCCTTCCGACATGACAGGCTACAATACCTCTGATCGCTGCGGCCAGCTTTCAGTATAACTGAACCACACCAGACACATTTCAGCGACGATCGCGCCTCGGCGCGCGTCTTTGAAATAGCCGCATGGCTGGCGTCAATTCCGCATTGCAGGCTACAGTATTTCTGAACCGCTGATTTCGCTTCGAACGGCTTCGCACACCATGCGCATGTTTCGTCTCTCAAGTCGTCGAGCGTCCTGATAGCAGCGGGTCGAGCAATATTTGGCGTCGAGCATCTTTGGTTGAAAATATCGTCCACACGACGGGCATTCTCGCGCAGGCTGCCGCGCAACCCAGGTTGCTCGATATGCTTTGACTCGCGCTCGCTTCTCTTCATCATATCGCCTCGCCAATTGATCAACTGCCGCAGCTTTCTTGCAAACGTCTCCGCAGTATTTCAGTGCGCCATCGTGCAGACGTTTTCCGCAGCGGACGCAGAACTCGCGTTCGATCGGCAGGACGGCCTGTTGTGTGTGTTCCGGCTGGCCCGCTTTCCAGCTCGGCCGCTCGGCCCCGACGCGGGCGAGCGCGGTCTCGACAACATCCGCCGCCGCCACGTCAGCCGCGCCCCATGGCCATCCGCTCATGCAGAGCGCCGACCGCACGCCCGCCCGAGCTGGCCCCTCAATCGCGAAGGGCGTCGGCTCGGCCCGGCGCATCATGCCGGCCAGCTTCTCGATGATCGCCTCTCGGCGCGCTCGCCCGAGCTTTTTGAAGGGCGCGGCCTTGATCGGCGCGAGGCTGACAGGCGCTCTCGTCTCCGCCCGAAGACGGGCCAGCGTGGCGGGCGTCACCATGAGCATGTGCGGCGCTCCTATTTGATCGAAAGCTCGATGCGCACGAGCTCGCCCTCGACGCGCGGCGCAGCCCATGCGGATTGTACGATGCGGACACGGCCTTGATGCACGAGCCGATCGCCGCGGCGCGGAATGCGCGGGTCATCCGCCGTCTGCGTCGCGCGCGTCACGAGGTCGGGCCATCCCGCCGCGTCGATCTCGCTGGACGACATGATGACCTTCGAAAATCCGGCCTGAAGCCCGCCGTTGCTCTGCCCGACCTCGACGGCGGTGTAATCGCGCACAGCGGCGAGCACATCGACGGCGTGTATCACTCCGCTGGGGAGAAGGCGCTCGAGGCGGCAGGGCTCGCCAGTGAGCGCCAGCGCGCGGTCGAGAGCGGCGCGCGCGCGGCCCGGCGTCATTGCTCCCAATCCAAGCGCCGGAACGCCGCCGCCAGCGCCTCGGGCGGCAGGCCCGCCGCTTTCGCCTCCGCCATCGCCCCGACGAGCGTCGAGAGCGCCCGCGCCGCGCCGCCGGAGTCGAAGGCTTGCGTCGGCCGCAGGCAATCGAGCCGGACCTCGCCGCCGAGCTTCATGCTCGCTTCCTCGGCGATCAATTCGCAGATCGGCTGAAGACACCACGCCGCGAGGTGCCTTTGCGCCTCACGCACCAACGGACCCGTCGTCTGCTTGTAGAAAAGGCCCGGCAGCACGCCGAAGGCGGCAGAGATCGCCTCACGGGCCGCGGCGAGCGTCTCGGCCGTCATCGCGCGGGAAAGGTCTGGCGAGACATCGCTCGGGCGCCAGTCCGTCGCCGGCGCCGGCCCGCCTGCCGCCGCGACGGCGACGCTTTCCCGGAGCATTACGCGCCCGCGCCGGCCCCGGAAGCCGCGCCCCAGGGCTTCCATGTCCACATCGGGCGATTCGGGGAAAGGGACAATCTGAGAGCCCAGCGGGGCGAATTCGAAGACCTCCGAGAGCGCCGCCTCGAGCGCGTTGAGCAGGCCGGCCGTGAGACTGGCGCGCCGCAGCGGCGCCGAGCCCAGCCAGGGGGTCGCTACATCGGCTCCGATGCGAAAGTGAAGGACCTCGGCCGCGAGCGCCGTCTGTGTCGTCCCGCCGCCGGCTTCGGAGATCGAAACCCGATAGGCGGTCGGAATTCCGTTCCGCGTGCGCAAATCCCAATCTGAGCAGGGGACGAGGCCATTCCGGATCAGAAACACCGCCTCGCCGCGCAGGGCCAGGGAACGGCCGACCAGCGCCATGGTGCGCCGGTCGAGCAGCGACGTTCCGACGACATCGGCGATCGAAAGGCCGCCCTCCCACAGACTGACGCAGCTCTGCGCCGTCGCCGTCAGCTCGGCGAGGCCGCTGCGCCCGCTGATATAGCTCTCCCGCGCGGCCATGACTTCGGCCGTGAAGCCGCTCGAAACGCTGCGGGTCTCTGTCTTCGTCCAGGGCCATTTCCAGCGCATCAAGCGGCCCTCCGAAGGGTCCGCAGGCAATCAGCCGCGCCGGACCTGTCCAGCGCGCGGCCGAGCGCTGCGGCGTCGTAGGTCGTCGACATAAGGCCGTCGATCGTCTGTTGCCGAATTCCCGGCTGCGAATTCACCTTCGCGAGGGCCAGATGCTCGACGAGCCGGCGATAGGCCTCCAGGACGAGCGCGGGCGCCGCCGCCGTCGCCGGCCCGACGGTCCCGGTGAAACGATAGGTGGCAGGCTGAAGGCAATAGCCGCCCATGGGCGAGGCCGAGAGCGTCGAGTCCTCAACCCAGGACCCGGCCTCCCAGCGCTCAATCGTCGCGATCGTCGCCGGCGCGAGCGGCGGAAACCATGCGCCCGGGCCCTCTGCCGTCCAGATCACAGTGCGCGCCGACCATCGATATCCGCAATATCCCTCGAGGCGCTGCCAGATCGTCGCCGAGTCGAGCGCCAGCGCGCCATCGGAGAGGCCGCCCGGCGCAGCGGGATAAGCCGCGGGCGCGGCTTCGGTTTGCTTCAATGTCGTCGCCATTTTCACCTCCATCTGTCAAACGCGCGCCACGACGGCGCGCGTTTCGCCCGCGCCTCGACGCTCGTATCGCTGTAGGCGGGCCATGCACTTACAACGGAAATTTCCTTCAACTCGACGGCCCGCAGCTCGCGCCGATTTCCGTTCCAAAACTCGTCGATGGCACGAAATCCGAAGGACATCCCGCCGAGGTCGCCGCGTTCGGCGAGCGCGAGGATATCGCGCCCGAGCGTCGTGTCGGGAACGTCGATCGTGAAGGTCAGGCCGCGTTGATCCTCATGCAGACGCAGCGTCCCGCTCTTCGTGCGACCGAGCACTCGGGAAGGATCATGGTCGACCAGCGCGAGAATATCCGCGCCGGCGCCGAGCGTCGCTGCGAACGCGCCGGGCCGAATGACCTCGACGAAATCGCCGACGCGCGCTTCGCTGTCGAATGTCGCGACATAGCCGGCGAGCCGACGCGGATTGTCCCGCGCCGATCGGATTTCTACTTGGATTGCGCGCTTTTCCAACGGCCGTCCCCCTTGTTATGCTTCGCGCCGCTACGCTGCGCATCGTCCCGCGTCGCAACGCATCGCTGCGCAACTCAACGCAACGACGGCGCCCAGCCTTTAGAAAGCTGGGCGCCATTTTCTCATTGAATATTCGTCAGAATTTGAAGCTGCGAGGGGCGCGAAACCGTCACGTCCATCGTCGCCAGCGCCGTGAGACGCAGGCCGCCGGACGCAGCGTCGGAAAACACGTCACGAATGAGATCGATCGCGCCCCAAGCGCCGACGAAAATCGGCGCCACCCCGCCGGCCTTCGTGGTCAAGAGCGCCGTCGTCGCGAGCGGCGAGCCGGTCGGCGCGGCGAGCGCATTGCTGCTCATGACGATGCCGCCGAGGTTCTCCTTCATCCGGTCATATTCGAACTTGGGACCGGCGTCGGACGCCAGCAACGCATCGAGCTTGTCCCACACTTCGGGCCGGATCAGCGCCACGACATCGCCCGGGCCGGCCGCCGCATTCGCATTGAGGAAGCGCACGACGGCCGAGCGGAACGCTCCCCACGACGCTGCGGCGGCGATGCTCGTCGAGGTGATTCCATACGAGCCGACCAGCACGCCCGCCGGCTCGCCGGACGCGCCCGCGCCGAGGAAAACGGCCTTGTCCATCGCCTGCCCGATCGCGCCGTTCATGTCGCGCCGCACGGCCTGCTCGAGCGCGTCGCCGCTCTGCTTCATCGCTTTTCTGGTGATCTTCATTTGCACGCCGAGCGTATTGGCGGGCGTGAGCGGTTTGTCCGTGGTCGAATAGGCAGTCGGGCCGCCGACCGCGCCCAGCTCTGAGGAAGACCACGTCGCCACGACGCCGCTCGTCGTCACCGGATAGTCGAGCTCGCCCGAGTCGATCGAAATGAAGGCGGCGCCCATGCGCGCGGCGACGGACGGCGCGAAGAGACGATCGATGATCGGCGCGTGCGTGACGGGCTTGACGACGCCGCTCGCGAGCGTCTCGCCGGCTCGCACCTCGAGCGCGCCCCAGGGAATCGGAACGCCCCTGTAGCCGCCGCGGTTGCGCAGCTCGGACACGATTTCCGCCGTCGGGCCATTCAGCACGCGGCCTTCGTCGAGAAAGAGCGCGACCTGCCGCATTTCGAAGCGGCCGACGAGCTCGTTCCATTCGTTCGAGCCGCGCGTCTCGAGATCGTCCTTCGCCTCGCGGCGCTCGGTATCCTCGGCGATCAGCGCAGCTCGGAAGCGCGTCTCGTTTGCGCGATATTCCGCGTCGAGAGCGGCCATCGAGCGCGTCTCGTCTTCGGTGGGATTTTCCTTTCCGACAAGCCCGGCGAGAGCCTGCCGGATTTCCGACTGACGGCGGGAGATTTTCACGGATTCCAACATCACCGATCCTTCCTTTGAGGCCGCGCCAGCTCGGCGACGGCGGATTTCCAGGCGCTCTGCGCTTGGTTCGGGGCGCGCCCCAATTCCTTGTCAGTCTCGGCCGCGTGACAGGCGCGGCAGAGCGTTTTCAGATTGACGAGATCGAAGGCGAGGTCCGGGCGCTCGCGCACGGGTCGCAGGTGATGCACCTCGAGCCGTTCACGCGAGCCGCACTGAGCGCACTTGAAGCCGTCGCGGCGCTTCGTGAGAAAGCGCGCGCGCTCCCAGCGCTTCGACGAATAGATTGAGCGGCCTGCTACACCCATAGGGCTGGCCTCGCGGCTTTTCGCACGCGCCCGGCGATGCGTGATCCTTCTCCTACTGCCATCACGGTCGCAGTCGCTGCGTCGACGCGGGCCGTCGAGCGTCCTTTCGCGATCTTCGCCGCGCCGGTCGGATCGATGAGCGTGACGCAATCTCCGAGCGCGCTGCGCAAGAGCAAGCTTCTCTCGGCTTTGATTCGCCGCTCGAACGCGAACTGACGAAAACGCTCCACGTCTTCAGCCGATTCCTTCCATCCCTGTCCGCGCCATGTCGGAACGAGCTGCAATCCCGTTTTCGTGAGTGCTTCGAGAAATTCACTCTGTCGGAAACGATCGCAGCAAAGCGAATGAATCGGATAGCCGCCGAGCTTCGCCACCATCGCAGAGACGAATGCAGGAACGTCGACGACTTGCTGTCCGAGCATGAGGAGCGCGCCGACCTCGAACATTTGCTGATACCGATCGCCGACGCCGTCGCTGCGCCCGCGGTCCAATAAATTCGGCGCCGACGGGAACGCGCCATAGACCTCGAGCCGTCCGGTCTCGTGCCAGAAATTCGCCCAGGCGCTCATAGACGACGATCCGCCGAGATCGATTCCGCACGTGAGAGGCCCTTGCCGCGGCGGCAATTCGGGGACCTCGCACGCCTGCCAGCGATCGACGGATATCAGGACCGCGCGGGATTCGTGGCTGACGCGCTGATTCAGGTGAAACAGGCGAAATGACGAGAGCGCGCTGCCACCTCGAGCGAGCGCCCGTCGCGCGGCCGCCTGCAACCACTCAACCGAGCTTCCGATGCCCTCCACGGCGCCCGGATTCGCCGCCCGGATTGCGTCCAGATCGTCGGGGGCGAGATCGTCGGGCGCCCGATATTCGCGAACGAAGACACCCTCGCCCGGCTCGTCGAGCAATTTGGAGAACGCATGGCTGTCCGTCGCGGCGCTCGTCGAGATCACCAACACGCGCCCTTGGCGCTTGCCGGCCGCCGACGTGACTGCGGCCTCGAGCGCATCGCCCCGCTCGTCGAGCCAGTGTCCGCGCTCGTCCAGCAGGGCGAAGACGGGCGAGAGGCCCAAGGCATTGCGGGCGTCGCTCGCGAGCACATTCAGGACGTGGCCGCCGCCGTCGCCCTCATAGCGGATTTGCAGCCGAGGCGCGCGAACGAAGGTGAGGAGCTTCCGTTCCTTCAGGGGAAGAGACGACGCCAGCCCCTCGATCAGCCGCCATGCGATAGCGCCCTGGTCTCTCGTCTTCGCGCCGACGACGATCTCTCGCCGGGGCTGCTTGTCGATCTTTCCGAGAAGCGCCGCGAGACACAGGCTCGCGCCGAGCGTCGTCTTGCCGGCCCCGCGTCCGACGCTCAACGCCGCTATCGAAATGCCGGGCACCAGGGCCCCGACGATGAACTCGCGCTGAAAATCGGCGAGCTTGATCTTTTGCCCGGCGAGGGCCCCCTCGGGGACTCGCAAGCTCTCGATAAAGCGGCAGGCGGACTCGGCCGGCGTCATCGGATTGCCCTCGGGAGAGATTGTTGGAAAGGCTCCTGCCGGTTAGCGCCCCCAAACCGATTTCCGGGCATTGGGACCATCGCGTGACCCGTTGAATCACGTTCACGAACGCAGTTCAAGAGTTTGTGAACAACGCTCGAGCGTGTCGAGTCATGGGTTTAGCGATGGTTGCTAAGGCGGACGCGCTGCGGACATGTCCGCACCTACTGCGGACGCGGGCGCAGTGACGGGCGCAGTGACGGGGTTTTCGCCATCGTGGCGAGAACGTCCACAGGCTTGGATGCAGCGGCGGATGCAACGCCCCACGGCGGGGCGATGGTCGGCCACGGAGTAGCGTTCCACGGTGGAACGCCACTGCGTCGGCCAGCGTCGGCCACGCGCCAGTCGTTGCCATAAGGCAACACGTGAATTTCGACATTTGCGATTGGAGCCCTGCGACGGGGCGTCAATGGCGTTCGGGGCGATTTCGGGCCGCCCGCGGTTTTTGACGGTCGAGCAACTGATTTCGGATCGGATCGGCTGCGCCCCCTACTGGTATATTAGATGTGTCTCACCAGTGAGACTATGGGAGTAGCCAAAAGGGGCCTTACAGTCTCACCAGTGAGACTATAGACGTTCGATAGTCTCACTGGTGAGACTATGCTGTCTCACAGGTGAAACTATGTGTCTCACCAGTGAGACTATGAGCCGGCCGCTCCTGCGTCTTTTTTTTGGGGAAGCGCGACCACGTTGTCGACGACGCGGGGACGCTTGAACTCGTTTGTCGGAGCCTCGCCCGTCACGTCATTGCGGCGATGTGTCAGTCGATATTCTGCGGCCGTGCGCTTCATGCTGTAGCTCGACGCCTTCATGAGACGGACGAAGCCGGCGTTCTCCAACTCGAGGATTGCACGCGCGGCCGTCGCATGGCTTATGCCGATGCGTTTGGCGAGATCGCGCGTCGGCACGACGATCTTGCCGTTGTTGCAGCCGTCGTAGCGCAGCACAATGTCGATAAATGCCTTCGCTGCGACGCCCGATAGATCGCGCCAAGCCGGCGTCTCGGCGATCGAGAGCGGAAGGGCGGCAAACCGCCCCTCGCTCTTGCTCCGGCCCGTGCGATCATGTTTCGCCATTCGGCCGGGCCTCTTTGCGCAGATACTCGAGCAGGCTCGCCTGAGTGTAACCACGCTCCCCACTCGCCTCGTCGATCCAAGCCCAGGACATACGATTGACCCGAAGCCTCGGCCATTTCCGGGCCAGCGCCGCGCGGCTGGGGACCCGCGTGTTCTGGCGCTCTTCGGCCGCCGCCAGGGCGCGGCGCGCGGCGTCGAGCTTCTCGCTGCGGGCGCCCATTACGCAGCGTCCCGCTTGACCGCCTTGGCGTCGCGCTCGGCGATGCGACCGGCGATCCAGCCGATAACCTCGCTGCGGACGAAGGCGATCCGCCGGAATCCGACCGGAACAGGCTGCGGGAAGCGACCCTCGGCCCGATAACGATTAATCGCTGTGCGGGACAAGCTCGTCAGCTCGCACGCGTCATTGAGCGAGATAAGAGTCGGGATATCGATATTCGGCATTGCCATTCCTCACTGGGTTGGAATGGTTGCCAACTATGAGCATAACGACGCGTTGGTCACGTCACCCGAACGAGCCACGAACGGGTTACTAAAGTCCTCTATCCTTGAAGTGATTTCGAAGGATGGGTCCATCCAAGTGCTTAAACGCATTCCAAGCCTCACTCACGGGCTTGATTGAGATTAGATATTTTTTTGCGACGATTTCCCATGCATCTCTGACTTTCGCTCCATTCGAGACGAGGCGCATCGTTTCATAAAAATACGTGGGGTATCGTTTATCCGCATCGCGCTGTGTCTTCGTCTTTTCTGATTTGAATACGAGCCGAACACCTTCATGACCGGGGCTATCGGTGTCGATCAGATCGGCAAGCTCCCGCAGGATGAATTCCGGGGGAGCTACGCCAGCGCGAAGGCGCTTCACGAATTCGGCCGGTTCGCCCTTGGCAAGCCGTATGAGCGAAAGTGCCCAAGCCGAGGGCCCGTCCAATTCCCACGTCGTCGGATCGTTCATATCGAAGCGCTTGAACAGTAGATCGTCGTCGTTCTCGTTGTTCATCAGCTGGCCCTCGCGATCGCGACCACATTTGCCGGCCGGACGGTCGCGCAATAGCTCGCCCATGCGGCCATGAGCCGCCGCCGCTTCTCCAGCGCATCGCCGCGTCGATATGCGCGCTCCACCGCGTCGCCAACGGCATGGCTGAGCGCCGCCTCGGCGACCTCGCGTTGAAAATTCGTTTCCTCGGCCGCCCAGTCGCGGAAGCTCGATCGGAAACCATGCACGGTGTATTCGCCGGCGCCGGCCGTCTCGAGCGCCTTGGAGAGCGTCATGTCGGACAGTGGACGCTTATCGCGCTGGCCCGGAAAGACCAGAGCATTGACAGCGACGGCCTCCATTTCGCGCAGGATCGTCACGGCACGATCGGAGAGCGGGACGCGATGCTCCTTCTCCGATTTCATCCGCTCGGGCGGGATCGTCCAGACCTTCGCCTCGAGATCGATTTCCGCCCAGGTCGCGCCGCGCGCCTCGCCGCTGCGCACGGCCGTCAAGATCGTGAATTCCAGCGCCTTCGCCCCTACCCCGCCGATCGCACGAAGACTCACCAGGAAGGCCGCCACGTCAGAATACGGCATAGCCGCATGATGACCGCGCGAGAGCTTCGAATGGGTTGGTAAGATTTGGTCGAGATGGCCGCGCCATTCGGCCGGATTATCGCCGCTGCGCAGGCCGCGCGCCTTGGCGTGGTCGAGAACGATCTTCATGCGCTCGCGCACCTTCGTCGCCGTCTCGATTTTTTCATGCCAGAGAGGGCGAAGGACTCGAACCACGTCCTCGGTCGTGAGCTTATCGACGGGAATCTTTCGGATCGAATTGGCGTAGCTCGTGGCGAAGCGCTGCCAGCCGGCGAGCGTCGCCCTGCCCCGCCATTTCGATTTCATGGTCTCGATGTATTCGTCCGCCACCTTGCCGAAGGTGACTACGGCGACGGCCGCCTTGCGCTCGGCCATATCCGTCTTCGGATCGCCGCCGGCGCCGACAATCTCGCGGGCCTCGTCCGCCTTGGCGCGGGCCGTGGCGAGCGTGACGCGCCGCGTCCCGGCGTCATAGGAGCCGAGCCCGATTTCGCGCCGGGCGCCGAAGCGCTTCCAGATGAAAACCCACGATCGCCGGCCGGTTGGCTGGACGCGAAGATAGAGCCCGTCGCCGTCTCCGTAGATGCCCGCGACGGTTAGAGTCCTGATTTTTGAGTCAGTGAGCTTGTGTCGAGCCATGCGTAACGACCTTCATAACCGGGGCCTGTGTCACCAGGGTTAACCTCGGCGACACTCTCGCTCCCGTGGTTATGAAAATCAATGCGATGTTTCCAGTAAGGACAGCAAAAACAGTCGCTTGCCCCCTGCTCGGGGAGCCAACCGCTACCTTTCTCCCGAAATCCGCACACTCTCGAGCGAGGCGTCCACGCCGGCCCGTTCATCGCCAGCCAAAATTGTCGACGGCGAAGAATTGTGAAGTCTGCGTTCGTTCTCGAGCCCCGTCGCGCTCCGCGACGGAGCCGTCGTATTCTTCTGTGTCAGAAATCATCCTGATCCGAGAGCACTGCGTGAACCTGTCCCATGATCGCCGACAGCATATAGAGAGCCGCATGTTGCGGATTGCCGTGACACGCCTTGGCGGCGACGATGATGACAGATGATGTATTGACAGATATTGCAAGTAAAATATCATCAACCATACGCCGACCTCTTTCGTTCTCGATAAAGTCTTTTATATCCCGAAACTTTATCGCATCAAGATCGTCGCATATTTGGGCTATGTCATTGTTAATATCGACAATCATGATTTTCCTCCTTTTAGATTTCAGATTTTTATTGGGTCTTATGTTGCCGCCGCAGCTGCTGAATAGATATCACTTGCATTTAACTGTGCTTATATTTGACGATACATTTGTAATCGTGCGCGTGGTCAGCACGCTATTCACACCCGTGCTTACAACGCCGACGCTTCGGCCGTCGCCCCTGTGAATACCGCCTCTCGGCGCCTAGATTGGCGGCACGGGAGCCTCGCCATGCAAAAAACCATCGTCGTCACTGTCTCGCATGACCTCGGGGTCGAGACTGCGCGGGCGCGCGTCGCCGCCGGACTCGACCAGCTGCGACGGGACTATGTGGACAAGCTCGCCCATTCCGAGGTCGCCTGGACCGAAAATGCGGCCGATCTGAAGGTCGTCGCCTTCGGCCATGCGATGCAGGCGCGCATCGACGTGCTGGCCGATTCGCTGCGCATAGAGGTCTTGCTGCCGTGGCTTCTCGCCGCGCTCACCGGCCGCATCCAATCCGCCCTCGCCCATAGAGCCGGCGAGGCGCTGCAGATCGAGCGCAAGCCGGAGGGTTGACGCTCAGCGCCGCTCGCCGGCGGCCGGCCGCGCCGCGCGACGCCGATAATATTGCAGGCGCGTCGTGCGCAGGCCGTCGACGCCATGGCGATCGATGAAGCTCTGCCAGGCCTCGAACTCGTCTCTGGTGAGCGAATAGCGCCGACAGACCTCGTCGAGCGTGACCCGCCCGCTGCGCACCGCGGCGACGACCTCGGCTTTGCGGCGCGCCACCCAGCGCGTCGCCGTCGGAGGCAGGCTCGCGGAATCGAATCGATTCTCGACGCCGGCGTTGTCGCCGACCGGACCAAGCGTCGTCATGCGCCGCTCCAAAAGGAGATGTTCCGCATCACATCGCGGAAGCAGGTTTCCGCCGGAACGGAGACCGATGCGAGATTTCCAGCAAAGGTTGAAAAAAGTCTTTCGGCGCGGCGTGGCGCGAGACGCGCGCTTAACCACATCCGCTCGCGGCTCCGATCATTCGGCGCGCCATGGTCTAGACTGTGCTTCGATTCGAAATCGGAGCCGTCCCATGTCGAAAGCCCTGCTCGTCGCATCGATCGTCGCAGGCGTCGCTCTCGCGACCGCCGCCACGGCGGAGCCTTTCGGCGCCGCGCGCTCCCGTGAGAACGGCGTTCAGCCCGCGCCGCAGACGCGGGCCGCCGAGGACCAGCGCCGACGCGATCTCTGGGAGGCGCGCGAGCGTCTGGCCGAGCAACGCCAGCGCCAACGCCACAGGCAGCAGGCCGGCCAGAACGCGGGCGGCTATCCGGGACAAACGCCCTACGCCTATGGCCCGCCGAATGGCGGCTATGGCGCTGGCGGCGGCTATTCCGGCGATTACGGCAATTACGGCAATCCGCCGCCGCCGCGCCCCGCGCCGCCGCAATCGCCGCGCGGGCTGCATGACGGCCTCTGGTATTACTGAAGCGTCGGCGCGGTCCCGGCCCCGCCGCGGCGCTCCAGCGCCGAGCTCACGATCTCGAGCGCTATGGCCAGAAGCGCCTCGGCGTCATTGGGCTTGACGAAGACCTTGTCGGCGCCGGCGCGCATCGCCTCCTCATGGATCGAGGGCGCGGTGGAGGTCGTCAGCACATAGACCGGCAGATCCTTCAGCAGCAGCGAGCGACGCAGCGACTTGAGGAATTTGACGCCGTCGAGCCGCGGCATGTTGAGATCGAGCACCAGCACATCCGGCAGCTTGTCGGTGATCTCCTCGCGCGAGACGAGAAAGATCGCGTCGAGGCCATTGTCCACCTGCTCGCATTCAATGTCGCGCTCCAGCATGGAGCGCACGGAATCGAGGGCGCGCTTGAACAAAAAGACGTCGTCCTGATCATCCTCGATGATTAAAACGCGGCAGGCTCGGTTCTTCGTCTCGACAGCGGACATCACAATCCCCATCTTCTCGATTGCGCTCGTTTCTCCGACGCTGTTTCCTAAAATAGGATGCGGACGCCCCGCGCGCAGCCAACGAGCGCGTCAGACGCGCGCGAGAAGGGGTGCGAGGATGAGCTTCGACAGCATAGGCGAAGATCAGTTTCGCCTAGCGGTGGAATCGGCGCCCGCCGCTATGATCGTCAGCAGCGCCGACGGGCTCATCCAATTCGTCAACGCGGAGACCGAGCGTATGTTCGGTTATCGTAGCGACGAACTGGTCGGGAAGTCCATCGATATTCTCGTGCCGGCGCGCATGCGCGCGGCGCATTCCTCCTTGCGCCAGAGCTTCTTCGCTCATCCGAGCAAGCGGCCGATGGGCGTCGGCCGCGATCTCAAGGCGACGCGCCGCGACGGCAGCGAGTTTCCGGTCGAGATCGGACTCACGCCGATCGAGAGCGAGAGCGGCGCGATCGTGCTCGCGACCGTGCTCGACATCACCGCGCGGCGCGAGGCCGAGAACGCGCTGTCGCAGCGAGCGGCCGAGCTCGAGCGCGCCAATGAGCGGCTCGCGCAATTCGCTTATGTCGCCTCGCATGATCTGCAGGAGCCGCTGCGCAAGATCGCCGCCTTCTCCGATATTCTCGAGCAGGCGATCTCTTCCGCGAACCAGACCGACATGACCTACGCCAACAGCGTCATGCGCTCCTCGGCGCTGCGAGCGCGCGAGCTCGTCGACGATCTCTTGACCTATTCGCGCGCCATCAATGACGCGCAGAATGTCCAGGAGCTCGATCTGCGCGAGGAGATAGAGCTCGCCATCGACGATCTCTCCGAGGCGGTCGCCGAAACCGGCGCGCGCCTCAGCATAGAGGCGCAGCATGTCGCCTTTCGCGCCGATCGCTCGCAATTCGCACGGCTCACGCATAATATCGTCTCCAACGCGCTCAAATACCGCAAGCAGGATTGCGCGCCGGACATCGTCGTCTCGACGACGCAGAACGAGCGCGAGATCGTCGTCGCTTTCGCCGACAATGGCATAGGCTTCGAGAGCAAATATGAGCAGATGGTCTTCGAGCCGTTCAAGCGGCTGCATCCCAAGGGCCGCTATCCCGGCACGGGCATCGGCCTCGCGATCTGCAAATCCATCGCCGATCGCCATGGCTGGCGACTCTCGGTCGCGTCGCAACCGGGGCGTGGCTCGACATTTTATGTCGCAATTCCGATGAAAAGGCCCGGCAATACGGAGTAGGCGTCAACGGGTCGCCGCCCACTCGTCACGATACGGAGACACGACGATGATCGACCTTCATTTTTGGCCGACGCCCAATGGCCACAAGATCACGCTCTTTCTGGAAGAGACGGGGCTCGCCTATCGGATCGTCCCCGTGGACATCTCCAAGGGCGAGCAGTTTGCGCCGGCCTTTCTGGCCATCTCGCCCAATAATCGCATGCCCGCGATCGTCGACCATGCGCCGGCCGACGGCGGTGCGCCGGTCGCGCTGTTCGAATCCGGCGCCATTCTCGTCTATCTCGCCGAGAAGACCGGCCGCTTCCTGCCGACCGATCTGCGCGGCCGCGCGCGCACGCTGGAATGGCTGTTCTGGCAGGTCGGCGGCCTCGGCCCCATGGCCGGACAGAATCATCATTTCCGCAATTACGCGCCGGAGACGATCGCTTATGCGATCGATCGCTATGTGAACGAGACCAATCGCCTCTATGGCGTGATGGAGCGGCGGCTGGCGGGGCGCGACTTCCTCGCCGACGATTACTCCATCGCCGACATGGCCGCCTATCCGTGGGTCGTTCCCTACGAGAGACAGGGACAGAACCTCGACGACTTTCCCAATGTGAAACGCTGGTTCGAGGCGATCCGCGCGCGGCCGGCGGTCGAGCGCGCCTATGCGAAAGGCGAGGCGGTCTCCCGCCCGCGCGAGGGCTTCACGGAAGAGGAGCGAAAAATTCTCTTCGGCCAGACCGCCGCGAACGTCCGCGGCGCCGGCTGAGAGCGCTCACTCGCTCGGCTTTTTCGCCTCGCGGGCGAGCCGGCGCTTCTTGTTCCGCCATGACGCGAAGAAGATCACGGCGAGGAAGATATTGATGGCGATGACCCACCTGTCGCTCCAAGGCAATTGGGTCCAGATCGTGTGCAGATAGGACAATTCGCTCTCCCTTGGCGGGCGCTCGCGGCCCGCTTTTTTCGTTTTTCGCCGTCGCCGCGGCGCAGGTCCGGAATTTACGCGCAATGGCGCTTTCGATAAAGGGCCGGCGCTCTCATCCCGCCCGCAGAAGCTTCACCGCCTCGTCGCGCTCGAAGAGATAGAGCAGGACCCTGAGCGCCTCGCCGCGGGGGCTCGAAAGCTCCGGATCGCGGCGCAGGATCAGCTCGACGTCGTCGCGCGCCGTCGCCAGCAGCCGCGCATGCGCGGCGAGATCGGCGAGGCGAAAGCCCGGCAGGCCCGATTGCCGCGAGCCGAGGATTTCCCCCTCCCCGCGCAGGCGCAAATCCTCCTCCGCTATGCGAAAGCCGTCCTCGGTCTGGCGCAGCATGACGAGCCGCGCCTTGGCCGTCTCGCCCAGCGGGCCCTTGTAGAGCAGCAGGCAGGAGGATTTGCCGGCGCCGCGGCCGACGCGTCCGCGCAGCTGATGCAATTGCGCGAGGCCGAAGCGCTCGGCGTGCTCGATCACCATCACCGTGGCCTCGGGCACGTCCACGCCGACCTCGATGACCGTCGTCGCCACGAGAATGCGCGTGCGGCCGTCCTTGAACGCCTCCATGGCGGCGTCGCGCTCGGCGGCCTTCATGCGGCCGTGAACGAGGCCGACGATCTCGCCGAAAATACGCGTCAGATCCTCGTGACGATCCTGCGCGGCGGCGAGGTCCAGATCCTCGTTCTCCTCGACCAGCGGACAGACCCAATAGACGCGCGCGCCGGCGGCCAGAGCGCGGCGCACGCCCTCCACCACATCGCCGATGCGCGAGACCGGCAGCGCGCGCGTCTCGATGGGCGAGCGGCCGGGCGGCTTCTCGTCGAGGACGGAGCTGTCCATGTCGCCGAAATAGGTGAGCGCCAGCGAGCGCGGAATCGGCGTCGCCGTCATCACCAGAACATCGACGCTCTCGCCCTTGGCGCCGAGCGCGAGGCGCTGCTGCACGCCGAAGCGATGCTGCTCGTCGACGACGGCGAGGCCGAGATCGGCGAAGGCGAGCTCGCTCTGCACCAGAGAATGCGTGCCGATGACGATGTCGACGGCGCCGGCGGCGATCGTCTCGTAGAGTCGGGCGCGCTCGGACGGCTTGGCTCTCCCGGTGAGCAGAGCGAGGCGCAGCCCCGCGGCTTCGGCGAGCGGCAGCAGGCGCTCATAATGCTGGCGCGCGAGAATTTCCGTCGGCGCCATCAGCGCCGCCTGCCGCCCGCATTCGACGACGCTCACCATAGCGAGCAGCGCGACAATGGTCTTGCCGGCGCCGACGTCGCCTTGCAGCAGCCGCAGCATGCGGCGCGAGGAAGCGAGATCGTCGCGTATCTCGGCGAGCGCGCGCTGCTGCGCGCCGGTGAGCGCATAGGGCAGCGCCGCCTCGATGACGCGCCTGATGCGGCCGTCGCCGGCGCTCTCGCGGCCGGGCTCGCGGCGCATTTTGGAGCGGATCAGCCGCAGCGCCAATTGCTGCGACAGCAATTCGTCGAGCGCGAGACGCTGGCGCGCCTTGCTGGCGGGCTCTATGTCGGCCGCCGATTTGGGATTCTGCGCCTCGGCGAGCGCGGCGGCGAAATCGGGAAGCCCATTGGCCGCCAGCACGGAGGGGTCCTGCCATTCCGGCAGGCGCGGCAGCCGCTCCAGCGCCCCGGCGACAGCCTTCTGCACGAAGCGCTCCTGAAGCCCCTCGGTGAGGCCATGCACAGCCTCGGCCGGCGGCAGCTTGGCGAGGCCGGCCTCGTCGAGCACGCGGTCGGGATGCACGATCTGGCGGCGGCCGTCATAGAGCTCGATCTTGCCGGAGATCCAGCGCGTCGCGCCGACCGGCAGGCTGCGCTCGATCCAATCGGCGTTGGAGAGGAAGAACACCAGCTCGGCGTCGCCCGTGTCATCCTCGACGTGGACCTTGAACGGCGCCTTGGAGTAGCGCCCCTGCGGCTTGCGATGCTCGGCGACGCGCACCTTCAGCACGACAACGCGATCCGTCGGCGCCTCGGCGATCGTCGGGCGCAGGCTGCGGTCGACGAGATTGATCGGCAGATGAAACAGCACGTCGACGAGACGCGTCTCCTTGCCCGGCCGGGCGAGCAGACGGTCGAGATGCTTGGCCGTCTTCGGGCCGATCCCGGGAAGGGCGGCGGCGCGGCCGAATAGCGGATCGAGGATCGAGGGACGCATAGCGCGCCTTTTCTCCTATCGGAGGCGCTTTGTCATGTCCGCCCGCGCTAATCCGGCAGCACATCCGGCGTCTCCCAGGCGAGATGCTGGCCGCCGTCCACGGCGATCATCTGTCCGGTGACGCTGCGCGCCTCGGCGAGATAGACGACGGCGTCGACGACTCCCGAGACATCCGCCGGCCGGCGGAGCGGGACCCCGCGCGCCTCCGTCTCGAAGCCTTTTTGTCCATGCACGGCGTTGGGAAACACCGGCCCCGGCCCCACCGCGTTGACGCGAATGCGCGGCGCGAAGGCTTGCGCCATCGTGCGCGTCGCCGTCCACAGCGCGGATTTGGCGAGCGTATAGGTGAAATAGCGCGGGGTCGGCCGAAACACGCGCTGGTCGACGATATTGACGATCGCCCCCTCGGCGTCCTCCGGCAATTGCGCCGCCATGTCGCGCGCCAGCAGCAAAGGCGCGCGCAGGTCGACGGCGAATTGCCGGTCGAAGACGTCGAGCGTGAAATCCTGCGCGGCGTCGAGCTCGAACACCGAAGCATTGTTGACGAGCAGCGTTATCGGCCCGAATTGGCGCGCCGCGAAGCCCATGAGATCCTGCGTCTCGCGCGGGTCGGAGAGATCGGCGCCGACAACCGCAGCGCGGCCGCCCTTGGCGCGGATCGCCGCCGCGGCGAGCTCCGCCTCCTCGATCGAGCGTCGCGAGGCGTGCAGCACCACGGGGCGCCCGGCATGCGCCAGCCGCGCCGCGATCGCCAAACCGATCCGCCGCGCCGCGCCGGTCACCAGTGCCGGCCCCGAACCGCCTGCGCTCATCGCACGAATCCCCATCCTGCTCGCGAGCAAGGGAATTCTCACGCCGCGGCGCCGCGGTCAATGCGCGATCGAGACGTAACCGAAGGCGATTTTACGCATTATTAGGCAATCTGAACGCCTGTTTGCGATAGACTGATCTGGAGCCGGATCGATGACGCCAGGATAATCTCGGTTAATTCTAAATATAACATGGTTTCGACACAATCAATACGTTGGAGAGCGCGCCGGTTTTGCTTTGAGACGAGCGCGGGCTCGGGCGGCGCAAGGCTCCGTTAACGTGAACGATTTTAATTCGACTGAGCTCTGGCTGGGCCTTGCCCCTCGCCTACGCCGAGTTTTGTGACCGCGAGCCGAAGGCCCCGAAGGCGCGCGAATGTGGAGTCGAGTTCGATGAGACCTATGCTGCTTCCCGCGCTGCTGGCGCCCGCTCTGCTCTGCGCCGGCGCGACCGCCCTCGCCGCCGATCTGCCGCGGCGCTCCGCCCCCGCCACCGATTATTACAGCCCGCCGCCCGCCTTCACCTGGCAGGGCTTCTACATCGGCATCAACGGCGGCTATGCGCTCGGCGCGTTCCAGAACGGCAGCAAGACTCTGCTCGGCGACCCGAATGGGTGGGTGGTCGGCGGCACCACCGGCTATAATCTCACCTTCGCTCCGAACTTCCTCGTCGGCGTCGAGGCGGACTTCGATTTCAACAGCTCGAAGGACGGCCGCTCGCCTTTCGTCGGCGTGTCCGGCAATGGCTCCGTCGACAATACGCTCACCATTCGCGCGCGCGCCGGCGTCACTGTCGATCGCGCATTGCTGTTCGTCACCGGCGGCTTCGCCGGCAGCAACACGTCCGTGAGCGTGAACAATGTGTTCCAGGGCTTCTACGGCCAGCAGTCGAAATTCCTCGCCGGCTGGGCGCTGGGCGCCGGCGTCGAATTCGGCATCGCGCCCAATCTCTCGGCCAAGGCGGAATATCTCTTCACCTCGGTCGGCGGCGATCGCTATTTCGATTTCTCTGCCAATTCGCTGCAGACGAATATCGACACGTCGACGATCCGCGGCGGCCTCAATTATCACTTCTAGAAGCACACGCCGATCCCGCCAGACCAGCTCCCGATCCAGACCGATCGGGAACTGGTCTCGCCTTTCGTTCGAAGCGCATTCTCGTCGTTCGAACCACTCGGCTCGAACGACTCGGCTCGAAAGGAAAGCGTGAGAGAGCGGGGTCTGCAGTCATTCGCGCGACGCACGATCGGATGCGCCTTTCACGGATGTCGTCGCGATCAATTCATGTGCGGCTTGCTCAATGCGCGTGAGCCGGCTTTGAAAAGCAGATAGGCGACGATCGACACGGCGACGACGGCGATCACGACGGCCTCCGCGAGCAAAGTGAAAACGATCGGATCATTGGCTCCATAAATGGACATTGCCGGTTCCTCCAGTCGCCTGTGCGATATTTCGAGACGCCAAGCTTGCATGAAAGATTAGGCGTTCGATCAGATGCACGACGAGCGCGCGCGTCGCCGCAGCGTCAAACAACCGCAGCAGCGCTGCACTCGCCCGCAGAAGCGCGCAGCGCGAATGAATTTGATTTTCATCAAATGAAAGATTGATCGCAGCGGCGCGGCGCCTCTCGTCGGCGCGCATCGGCGACATAGTTCAATCTCGTTCGGAAAGAACGACGCGACGACGCGCGTTCTTTCGCAGCACGGACGCGCGACAACGCGCGTTCTTTCGCAGACGCGCGACGACGCGCGTTCGCAGCATGGACGGAGGAGATCGCATCATGAGCACAGTCGTCAGATTGTCGGCGGTCGTGTTGGCGCTCGTCGTCGGCCCGCTCGCCGTCGACGCCGCCGTCGCCAAGGAAAAGCGTTGTCGGCAAGTGTGCGAGGAGAGAACCGAATATGAGCCGCCGCCCTGCGAGCATAGGACGAGCTATGTGCAGCGCATCGTCGAGCGCCGGACCGTCTATGTGGCCCAGCCCGAGGTGGTGGCGACCCCGGTGATAGCCTACCCCGCCTATTCTTATGGATACGCCTACCCATACGGATATGGTTACGGCTATGGCGCGAGCTACGGCCTCGTCGGCGCGAGCTACGGCGGCGGCTGGGGCTGGTAGATGGCGCTGGTAGATCAGAGCGCTTTCGATCGAGACGGAATCGTTCGTACGATCAGAACGCTCCAAACCGCGAGCGCGGCGCGATGCATCGAGCGCCGCGCCGCCAGCGACTGCAATACGCGTTTGACAATGTCGAGGCCTCGCCTGATAGTTCAGCCTGAAAATTTTTCAGGCTGGCGAAGATGATCGACGAACAAAATAGCGAATTTCTCGATGATGAATCCCGCTCCGAGGCTTCGCCGAAACTCTCCCGCCGCGCGCTGCTGACGGGGCTTTTCGTGCTTCCGATCGCCGCGCTCGACGCCAGCTCCGCCGAGGCGCAATATATCGGATTCGGTCCCTTCCGGCTGCATCTCGGCCCGACCGGCGGCGGCTATAACGGCGGCGGAGGCTATTCCCATCGCACGCGCCGGCCCCCGCGCCAGGCCGTCCACCATCATAGCGGCGGAGGCGGCTCACGCCATGCCTCGCGACGCAGCCGGGGTGGCGGCGGCGGCCATGACGGCGGGGGTGGCGGCGGCGATACGGGCGGCGGCGCCAACAGCAGCGCGACCGGGCTCGGCAAGGCGGATTACTGAAAAATCCGCCGAAACGCTTCCGTCAATATTTGCCCGCTTTGCGGAGCGCCTCCAACGCCTGGGCGGCGCCTGGAAAATCCTGCGTCTTGGCGAGGCGGTAGAGTTCGCCGGCCTTCCTGACGTCCTTCTTCAGAACGTTGGACACGCCCTTCTCATAGGCTTTGCCCAGCCAGAACTGGCCGCGGGCGTTGTTCTGCTCGGCCGCCTTGGTGAACCAGCGAACCGCCTCCTCGAGGTTTTCGCCGCCGTCCGCGTCGCCGTTCTGATACATGTTGCCGAGCATCGCCTCCGCTTCCGGAAACTCCTTCTCCGCTGATTTCTTGATCCATTTGAAGGCTGTCGGAAGATGCTGGGAGCGCCCCTGCCCTTTCAGCGAAATCATGCCGACGATGAATTGCGCCTCCCTCTCGCCTGTCTCGGCGAGGGGCTCGCCGATCGCGAAAGCGCGATCGAACTCCCTCTCCTTCACCGCCCGGCGCAAATCGGCGATCGTCCCGGCCGAGCCGAGCGAGGCTTTCTCGACGGTAGCGGTCTTCTGACCCGGGACAGACGACGGCTGGCAATCGGCTATGCTGAAACCTTCATTGCATTTGGGCTTCGACGGCGTATCCGTCGTCGCGACCGCCGGCCGGTCGATCTCGTTTCGCACCGGCTTGATCTCTCCGACCTGGGCGTAATCATAGCTCTTCGCCGTCTGGCGGCGATCGATCTCGGGCTCCGCCGCGCGTCGGTCGCGCTCTATTCGCTCATCGTGCTTCTTCGCCCCGCCTTCGGCGTCGCCGCCGCCGCCGAACAGCAGAGGCGCGACGGCCGCGAAGGCGACGATCGCCACCGACACGCCCTGCAACGCCGGATGAAGCGATTTGAAGCGCCGGACCAGCGAGGTGGAGCGGCTCCGCGCGACGGCCAGAGCGACGGACGGCAAGGAGGCGGCGGCGGCGGCGCTCGCGGTCTGCGTCGTCCTGTCGAGGAGATGGGCGGGGCTCTGGACGATCGTCGTCGCGTCGACGCGCAGGCTCGTCGCGCCGATCGCGTCGCTGAAGGCGCGGATCGACGGATAGCGCTGCTCGGGCCGCTTGGCGAGCGCCTTCATGAGCGCGGCTTCCAGGGCCGGCGTCACGCCGACGACGCGCGGCACCAGCGGCGGCGGGTCCTTGCCGATCTGCGCCTGAAGCAGCTCGACCTCGTCGAGTCCGGCGAAAGGCGGCGCGCCCGAGAGAATCTCGTAGAGCACGACGGCGAGCGAATAGAGATCGCTGCGCTCGTCGCCCTCGCTGCCGCGACGCTGCTCCGGCGCCATGTAGAGCGGCGTGCCGATCGCCGTGCCGGCGCGCGTCATCCGCACGCTGCCCTGCACGCGCGCAATGCCGAAGTCCATGATCTTCACGCGGCCGTCATTGCCGATCATCAGATTGGACGGCTTAATGTCGCGATGGATCACGCCCATCTGATGCGCATAGGCGACGCCATCGGCCGCCTGCGCGATGATGGCGAGGCTCTCCTTGACGCCGAGCGGTCCGCCGCGGTCGCGCAGCACATCGTCGAGCGCGCGGCCGCGCACCAGCTCCATCACCATATAGAGCGCATTGCCGTCGGGCAGGAGCGAGTAGAGCGTCGTGATGTTGGGATGGTTCAAGCGCGCGAGGCTCTGCGCCTCGGCCTTGAAGCGTCCGACAAATTCGGGGTCCTGAGTCAGCTCCGCGCGCAGCGATTTGATCGCCACCTCGCGATCGATGAAAGTGTCGAAGGCGACATGCACCTTGCCCATCGCGCCGGCGCCGAGCAGCTCGACGATCCGGTAATGGCCGATCATTCTCTGGTCGCTCATGACCTTATGCCTCTATCGAACGACAATGACGCGCGTCGGCGGCCCGCCGTCCGCGACGACTGAAATCTTCTGCGTCGCCGCTTGATCGGCGCGCGCGCCGGGCGGCTGCGCGACGATGCGAAACACGCCGACCGAAATATTGTCGTGACCGCCCGCCGCGAGGGCGGCCTTCACCAGCAGACCGCAGGACTCCTGCGGCGCGCGCTCGGGAACGATCGCGGCGAGATCCGCCTCGGAGACGAGATTGGAGAGGCCGTCGGAGCACAATACGATCGCGTCGCCGACCTCGAGCGGCAAGCCCTCCGACCAGATCGTCGGCGCGACCTCCTTGCGCGTTCCGACCGCCTGGAGAATGACATTGCCGCCGGGGCTGCGCTCGGCCTCCTGCTGCGTCATCACCCCGTCGCGCACCAATTGCGCATGCAGCGTCTGATCGTCGGAGAGCTGCGTGACCTCGCGGCCTCTGACGATATAGGCGCGACTGTCGCCGACATGGGCGAGCCAAAGCCTGCCGTCGCGAATGACGACGGCGGTGCAGGTCGTGCCCATGCCCTTGCATTCGGGCTCACGCGCGCTCTGCTCGAAGATGGCGCGATTGGCGGCGTCGAACGCCGCCTTCAACGCGCGCGGCGGCTCGACATCGAGCGAGTAGAACACGCGGCGCACCACTTCCGTCGCGAGAGCGCTCGCCACCTCGCCGGCGGCGTGGCCGCCCATGCCGTCGGCGACGATGGCGAGATAGCCCGATCTCGCCTCCGACGCGCCGGGAGCCGGCGCGACGAAGGCGACGCTGTCCTCATTGGAGGAGCGCACACGGCCGACATCGGTCTGCATCGCGCCGATGACGCGAAATGCGCTCCCGGGAGCTTCGAGCCCCGTCATCATTCCCCGACCTTCGATCAATTGCGCTGCGCGCGCAGCAGGTCCCGCCCGAATTTGATCGGCACGGCCAGCGTCACGCGCGCATCGCCGCGGCTGCGGCTATAGGTGAACAGGCCGATGACCTTGCCACTCGAGTTGAACACCGGGCCGCCGCTATTGCCGGCGCCCGTCGCCAGCACGGAGAGCTGAATGCGCTCGCCGGCGCTGGTCAGCGTCACGCCGTCCTTTTCCTTATAGCCGGTGGAGAGCTTGGAGACGATGCCGTCCGTCACCGTCGCCTCCGGAATGACTTCGTTCTGGACGCGCGTCAGGCCATTCTCCACCGTGACCTGCCGCTGGACATTCTCCACCGAAATGCCGGGATAGCCGAGCACGACGACCTTCTCGCCGATGGTCACAGCATCGTCGTCGGCGAGCTCGACCTTGTCCAAGAGCTGCGGCGAGTCGATCTTGATGAGCGCGGCGTCGGAATCCGCGGAAGCGCGCACCAGAGTGGCGTTGACGCCGAGCCGCGCGCCGGGGAACCGCACCTCGAGCTGCTCGTTGCGGCCTTCGAACGTGCGCTGCTCATTGCGCGTCATGTCGGGAATATTGTTGCGGCCGATCGGTATGGCGACGCTCGACGGGAAGATGACGCCGCCCGCCTCCGGGACCCACATGTTCAAATCCGCATAATCGTCGGATTCGAGATCGATGACGCCATATTTGCGCAATTTGGCGTTCTTCGCGCCTGGGCCGCCGCCGAGATCGAAGACGAAGCCGAAACGCGACGTGTCGTAGGTCACCTTCCAGCCTGCGGCGACATGCTTGTTGGTCAGCAGATAGCCCTGCTCGCTGATGACGAATCCGGACCCGTGTCCCGCGCCGGCGATCTGCAGATTGGAGCGCTGATCGTCCTCGAGCGTCAGCCAGCGCACGACGCGGCCATTGGGCAGGCGCACATAGGCCGGCAGCGTGTCCTTGCCGATCTTGAACGTCTGATGGAAGATCGGCTTGCCGGTCTGCGTGTCGAAGAGACGCCAGCGCAGATCGATGCGCGCCGTGGCGTTGGCGTATTTATTGTAGATATCGAGCGGCGTCATGCCGATGAGATTGGTCTTCACCTCGCCCTGGAGGGCCGCCGCGCGCTGGTCGACATGCTTGGTGTCGGCCTTGACGTCGGCGAGCTCGGCCTGATGACGCTCGTCATCCTTGAGCTGCTTCCAATAGACGGCGCCGCCGCCCAGCGCGATGAAGGCGAGGAGACCGGCCGCCACGGCGCCCCAGGTGCGGCTCACCGAGCGACGCTCCTCGACGATCAGCCGCTGCACCGTCTCCTGGCCGACGCCGACCTTGTGTGGCGGCGCCTGGGTCCCGGTGGAGGCGATCTCGGCGACGGCGGTGGAGGCCGCCGTCTGCGCCGTCTCGATCAGCCGGGTCGCGGCGGAATCGTCTATGCCGATGACGCGCGTGCGCGCCGCGAAGCTGGCCGGACGCGGCTGTAGATCGAAGGTGAATTTCGGCCCCTTGGCGCCGCCGAGCTCGATCTTGTCCTCGGGCAGCAGCTCGGCCTCTTGAGAAATGCGCTGGCCATTGAGGAAGGTGCCGTTGCTGCTGGCGAGATCGATCAGCTTGAACTTCGCCTCGTCGCCTTCGCCCTCGATGCGGATCACCGCATGCTGCCGGCTGACCACCCCATCGATGGTGGGATCGAAGGCGATTTTCGAGGTCGGATCACGGCCGATGGTGATCTCTTTCAGATCGCCGATCGGAAGCTGCTCGATCTGATTGGCCTTCGACCCAGACAAATGTCGAATGACGACGCGCTCGACGACTCCACCCATAGCCCCGCCCCTGAAAAATAATCGCGACTTTGCTTCTGCGCGCGGAAACAATAAAAAAAATGCGCCAGTGTCGCCTCGATTTACAGAATACCAGGGGCTCGAGCCGACTAGCAAGAGGACTTCGCCGAGCGAGCGCCGACCGACTTGCGCCGAGCGGCCCGATCGTATAGCACCTTCGCGCTGGACGATGAGCGCGGAGTCCCTCGCCCGATGAGCAAGAAGCCCTTGAACCTGATACATTTGTCGACGCTGGTCGCGGTCGCGATCCTGGTCGGCACGGAGCTCGTCGGCGCCTCCTGGGCGGCCGGCTGGGCGCTCGGCGGCCTATTTCAGCTCGATCCGGCGGTGAGCCGCATTTTCGAGGTCGTGTTCGCGCTGGCGGGTTTCGTCGGCCTGTATTTCTTCATGCGGACAGCCGTCCGCCATGAACCGATACGCTGAGCCGCCGATACTGAGCCGCCGATACGCCGAGTTGCTGATCCGCTGATTTCACGCGCCTTCGGCCGACGACAGGCGCTTCCCCGCGCTGCGAGGTTTCCCGCATGATCGACGACACCGATCGCCGCTCCTTCCTCAAGGCCGCGGCGGCCACGAGCGCGCTCGGCGCCGTGGCCGCGACCGAGGCGCACGCCCAGCCCGTCGCCGGCCGACTCGATCTCGGACCGGCCGAGCCCTTCTCCTTCGAGCGGCTGAAGGAGACGGCGCGGCGCCGCATCGCCGAGCCCTTCCGTCCGCCGAGCCAGCCCGATCCCGAGATCACCTCGAAAATCGATTACGAGGCCTGGGGCAAGATCCGCTATGGCGCAGATTACGCGCTGACCACCGGCGCCGGCCGTTTCCCGGTCGAATTCTTCCATCTCGGCGCCTTCTTCAAAAAGGCCGTCCACATGTATGCGGTCGAAGGCGGCCAGGCGCGCGAGGTGCTCTACAATCCCAAATATTTCGACATGCCGGAGGATTCGATCGCGCGCCGGCTGCCGCCGGGAGCGGGCTTCGCCGGCTTCCGCATCCAGGAGCCGAAGGACGGCGCGCTCGACTGGCGCAAGAACGACTGGGCGGCCTTTCTCGGCGCCTCCTATTTCCGCGCCATCGGCGCATTGCGCCAATATGGGCTCTCCGCCCGCGGCGTCGCGCTCGACACTTGGGCGCCCGACCGGCCGGAAGAGTTCCCGGACTTCACCAATGTCTATATCGGCCCGGAGACCGCGGACGGACTGACGCTGCATCTCCTGCTCGAGGGCCCGTCCATCGTCGGCGCCTTTCGCATTCTCGCAAAGCGCGGCGAAGGCGTGGTGATGGACGTCGACTGCTCGCTGCATTTGCGCGGGAGCTTCAGCCGCTTCGGCGTTGCGCCGCTGACCTCCATGTATTGGTTCTCCGAAACCAAGAAGCCGACCGCCGTCGATTGGCGCCCGGAGGTGCATGACTCCGACGGTCTCGCAATGTGGACCGGACGCGGCGAGAGACTGTGGCGTCCGCTCAACAATCCCGGCCGCGTGATGGCGTCCGCCTTCTCCGACGAGAATCCGAAAGGCTTCGGCCTGCTGCAGCGCGACCGCAATTTCGATCATTATCTCGACGGCGTGTTCTACGATCGCCGCCCGAGCGTGTGGATCGAGCCCAAAGGCGATTGGGGCAAGGGCGCCGTGCAGCTCGTCGAGATTCCGACCGACGACGAGATCCACGACAATATCGTCGCCATGTGGGTTCCCGAGACGCCGGCCGTCCCCGGCGCGACATTCGATTTCTCCTATCGTCTCCATTGGCTCGCCGACGAGCCCATTCCCATGCCGCTCGCGCGCTGCGTCGCGACGCGGCTCGGCAATGGCGGCCAGCCGGGCCGGCCGCGGCCAAAGGGCGTGCGCAAATTCATGGTGGAGTTTCTGGGCGGCCCGCTCGAGCGCCTGCCCTTCGGCGTGAAGCCCGAGCCGGTGCTGTGGTCGTCGCGCGGAACCTTCTCCTACATATACACAGAAGCGGTCTTCGACGGCGTGCCCGGCCATTGGCGCGCGCAATTCGATCTCACCGTCGACGGAAACGATCCTGTCGAGATGCGGCTCTTCCTCGCGCATAAGACCGAAGCGCTGTCCGAGAACTGGCTCTATCAATATCACCCGTTCTGAGGCGCAGGGCTCAGCCCGCTGCGTCGAGCCGCGACGGATAGTCGCCCTCGCGCAGAAGGCGCGCCAGCGCCTCTGCGGACCGGCGCCAGGACAATATGTCGCAGGCCTGGGCGGGGGCCGAGGCGGCCAGCGCCTCCTTCATACGAGCCAGCAGAGCGTCGCTGTCGGCCGGATCGAAATAGGAGACCCAGTCGCCGCCGACCTCCCGGAAGACGCGAATGTCGCTGGCGATCGCGCGCGCGCCGAAATGCGCCGCCTCGACCAGCGGCAGGCCGAAGCCTTCCGCGATCGAGGGAAACACCAGCGCGCGCGTGCGCTCGTAGAGATAGCGAAGATCGGCGTCGCTCGCGCCCTGCAGCCAGAACAGGCGGCGTCCGAATTCGGGATGCTCGACGATGCGCCGCTCCAGAGACCGCACATTCCAGCCTTTCGAGCCGACGATCACATAGCGGACGTCGGCGCCTTCCTTCCACCAGCGGTCGAAGGCGCGCAGCGCGATCGCATGGCCTTTGCGCGGCTCCAGCGTGCCGACGCCGAGAAAGAGCGGCTGAGCGCCCGCCGCCGCCTGGACCGCGCGCGGCGACGGCGCCGCATCGCCGGAGGTCCGAAAATCCGCGCCGAGCGGCCACCAGCCGAGCCGTAATCCAGGCTTGCAGGGCAGCGGCCTCGCGCGCGCGGCGCGCGCGTAGGCCTCGAAATCCTCGATGACGGCCTTGGAGATGCCGACGATCGCATCGCTCTTGCGCACGAGCAGATCGAACCAATCCACAAAGGCGACATGCGCCGAGATTGTCACCACCGACGGATAGAGGAGCGGAATGAGATCATAGAGGCAGCCGATGGTCTCGCCGCCCGCTTGCGCCACCCGATCGATCATCCGCGAATATTCCGCGGTGAGATGCCAGCCGGCGTCGAGCAGAAGAAATTTGTCGCCGGCGGCGGGCGTCACCTCGTCGGGCAAATTCTCATGCATGAAATGGGAAAAAAGACGCCCGTTCTCCATGAAAACGGCAATTCCGGCGCCGCTCTCGACCATGGCGCGCGCGATCTCGCGCACGACGCGCTGAATGCCGGTGCGGCCGATGGAGCGATGAGTGGCCGTCATATCGATGAGCAGCCGCGCGCTCGTCGCGGGCGCGGGAATATCGCCGGTCAGCGCTGTGCGCCACGCCGTCGCCTTTTCGCCGCTCGGCTTGCGCCACACGCCGTCGTGAAGCCGGCCGAGCCCGAGCAGCCGCGTCAACGTCCAATAAAATTCACGGGCGCGCGCATAGACGAATTTCGTAAATTCATCGACCTCGCTCCGCGCGAGCTCGTCGATCTCCGCCTTCATCTCATGCAGCAGATAGGCCTCGATCTGGCCATCGCCCGTCGTTCTTTCGACCATCTGTCCGCGACCTCTCCATCGTCGTCGCGGACAATAACGGCATGATCCCGCTATTCCAAACGGCCGCCCGAATTCAAACGGATTGGCCGCCCTAGCGCGCGCACGAAGCGCGCGCTCGAATGCGAAAACGCCGGCCATGATCGCCCGAGGGATCGTGGCCGGCGTAGCGCAAGCGAGAGCGTCTCGCTCAGAACGCCCCGTGCGAAATGATGGGCGCGTAGTGGACAAGGGTCAGGATCAGAGCGATCGCGCCGATGAACCACGCCAGAGACTTGACGATGTCCTTCCCAGAAGTCTGCAGAGCCATTTTCTTCTCCATTAGACGCCGCCGCTCGTTTTTTCGAATTGGCTGCATGCAGAGGCGTCGAGACGTCGCAGCTTATCTATCGAATGGCGACATATTTCGTCGCGCGCAAGTTAATTTTTCGAGCAGGTCCGGAAAACGGCTCACTGCGCCTGCCGCGGCTCGCCGGCGTCCGGCCCCATCTCGCCCGGACCCTTCATCTCCTCATGGCCCGAGCGGTGATCCTCTTGATGCATATCACCCTCTCGAGGCGTATCTGCGGCGCCGCGGCTATTCGCCTTCTCCCACCGCTCCATCGCCTCGGCGTCATGCGCATGCGCGGCGTCGGGCGCGTCGATCGCCGCGTCGATGAGCATTTCGCCGGCCTTCTCGAACACCAGAGTGAGCTCGAATCCCCAGCCGACCGGATTGATCTTCTTGATGCCGGACAGATGGACGAAGGAGCCGCCGGGCGCGAGAGTCACTTTCGCGCCATTGGGAAAGAAGATCGCGTCCGCCGCGACGGCGAACTGCGGAGCGACATGCAGATCGAAGCCGCCGATCTCGGGAGATTTTACCCCGATCAGACGATCGGCGGCGTCGCCGCGATTGTAGACCACCATGAAGAGATTGGCGTCGCTCTCGCCGTCGCGCGGCGCGCGCAGCCAAGGATGCTCGACCTTGAGCCCGCCTTTCTCATATTCATGCGCATTGGCGAAACCGAGGCCGCCCGCCGCGAGCGCAGCGGCTCCGCTCAACAACAGAACGCGTCGTCGATCGATAGACATGCTCGCCTCCTTTTCGGCGAGCCGCAGGGCCGCGGCGTCGCCCCCGTGACGACGAAAGCGCTCCGCCGCGATCAGGCCCGCGGCGGCTTCGTCTTGAAGGAGTTCTTGTACCAGAGTCCGAATCCGACCAGTCCCAGCACCGCAAAAAATGTCGCTATCGTGATGTTGCGGGTCTCGGTCTCGCCGACCGAGAAAGGAAAGCGCGAGACATAGTCTTTCGATCCATCCTCGTTTCGCGCTTTCACCAGTCCGATGAATTTGCCTTTTTGCTTGAAGTCGTATTCGAAATTGAGCGTGCCGGTGCGATATTTCTTCGCCGGCACATAGGTCTCCGTGTTCTGCTCGAGGTTCTCGTCGTCGTTGGACTGACCGACGTCTCGCAGAATGCGGATCTCCAGGCTCATGTCGCGCAGCTCGTCCTGCACGGCGTCGAGCACGATGATGGTCGGGCCGACATCGGGAATGTCGTCGCAGAATTGCTCGCGCGACTTCAACGGCTGATAGCCGGTGAAGTTCATCTGATCGGGCCCGATCTTCATCTTGCATTGGCCTTCGTCGATGCTGACGCCGCCATGCGCCTGCGCCTGCGTCGCACAGCCTATGCTCACGAAAATCACAGCGGCAAAAAATCGGACGTTCATCGTATTCCTCCCTATTCCGCACGTCATTCGCGCGCGCGTTTGGTCCGAGCGCCGCCGCCGTTCGGCGCTCATCGTGATACGATAGATATATATCGTATAGCGATATAAATGCAAGATGGCATTGCACGGGCCCTGGGGCGGCCCAGCGGGCGCCTTGACCAGGCGCGGGGCGAAGGTCATCATGCGCGCTTGGCCGAAGGTCGCTTGGCCGAAGGTCGCGGCAGCGCATCCGGGAGAGCGAGTAAAATGGCGACGGCGCTCGAGAGCCGCCCTCAGGAAGACGACGACAGCCGCCCGTCGGAGGAGGAGCTTCGCGCGCTCGCGAATTTCCGCTACGCGCTGCGGCAGTTTCTCGCCTTCAGCGAGCAGGCGGCGGCGACCGTCGGGCTGACCATGCAACGCTATCAGGCGCTTCTCGCCGTCAAGACCTTTCGCGCTGGAGCGCACATCAGTGTCGGCGAGCTCGCCGACCAATTGCTGATCCGCGATCACAGCGCCGCCGAGCTCGTCTCGCGTCTCGAGCAGGCCAAGCTCGTCAAGCGCAAGAACGATCCGCTCGATCGGCGCCGCTCGCTCGTCGTGTTGACCGCGCTCGGCGACCGACGACTGGCGCAGCTCGCCTTTTTGCATCTGCGCAAGCTGCGCGCGGATAAGAGCGCCTTTCTCCCGCTCTTCCAATCGGAGCAGGAGGCTCAGCCCGACGAGACGCCCGATCGCGATCCGGCGCAGAGCTGACCATGCGACGCAAAGGCCTTCTGGTCGCCTCGCTCTTATTGCTGTCGCCATCGCTCTGCGCGGCCGACGGTGCAGCGCTTCGTCCCACGCATTTCGTCCGGCGCGGCGCCGTCGTCTGCCTGCGCCGCCAGGATTTGACGAAGATCGAGCACGCGACGAACAGCCTGCGCTATTTCGGCCAGCTTCGCGCGCTCGTCGCCGAAGGACGCTGTCGACGCTACGCCGAGCGCGAGAAAATCATCGAGATCGGCGCGATCGAGCAAGCCGAACGACATGCGATCATTTCGATCAGAACAGACGAAAAGCCCGATATCGTTCGGTGGATATCACCGCACGACATTCGGGCGATCAAACGATTCTCGCATCTTCGGTGAACGACCCCCGGAGCCGTCTTCGCGGACGGCTCCGAGAGACGAGCGGCGACGACGGATCAGGTCTGCGACGACCACGGACGCATGAAGCTCAGAACCGTCGCGCTCAGCGTGCTGCCGGTGAGCACGACCGTCGCGCCGAGAGCCAGTAGAGCGACGAGATTGAGAACGAGATCATTGCTGTTGCCGGCGACCGCGAGAACGCCGAGCACGATAGCGGCCAATCCGGCCAGCGCCTGAATGCCGGCCGAGCCGGACGCCATCTCGCTCGCCAGAAACTCACCGCCGATGTTCTGCGCGACATTCTGCGACTGCGTGGACTGCGTGGACTGCGTCGCTTCGCTCTTGGCCTGCGCGTGACGCAGCGTGTAGAGATGCCACACGGCGTTGCTGCTGAGCACGAGCGCGGTTCCGAAAGCGATCGTCGCGATCGGCGTCAGCACGCCGGAGTTGATGCCGAGCAGCGAGAGCACGCCGAGCACAATTCCCGCCGCTCCGACAAGGAAGACAGCCGAGAGGCTGCCGCCTCCGAAATGTTCGAAATTCGCGGTTTTGGCGCCCGCGGGAAAGATGATCTGCGCATATTCGGACAGCATTGCGCCGCCTTGAATGAGCAGCGCGACGCCGAACACGATCGTCGCGATGCCTGCCATGAGCGGCGGATTGACTCCGGCCAGCCCACAGACGGCAAGGACTATTGTTGCGATGCCTCCCACCGCATCGACGAGACCGCCATAGACTGCGGCATTTTCTTGCGCTGTCGCCTCTCGGAAGGTCATGGACATAAGGACACTCCGTTTCCTGCAGCCCGTCCTGCAACCCCGCGCACCATCTAGTTGCGCTGTCCGAGCCGGCAAGAGCGACGATCGCGCCCGTCGGCGCGAGCGTCACCGTCGCGCTCCGACATCGAGCCGGGCGCAGGAACCAATCCCAGCCGAACGTGTTCAGTGGAGTCGGGGAATTGTTTTGTCGGGCGGCCGGCCCCATTGGCGACGGAGGGCGTGATGAAATACAGAACTCTCGAAGAAATAACTAAACTTGCCGGAGTCGAGCCGGTCGAAGCGCGGCGCGAGCAAGCCTCGCTGCGGCGCGCGCGATTGGAGCGGCTCGCCACATTGATCGAAGCGCATGTCGGACGCATTCGCCTCTTCTCGATGATGGAATACGTGCCCGTGAAGGATCGCGTCAAGCTGCGCCAGGACGAGTCGCCCTTGTCGATCGCCTATCGCGATACCCTCTTCCGCGAGCAGGGCTTGAAGGGCGACAGGCTCGGCGACGCGATCGACTTCTTCCAGCTGTCCATGCGCGAGGCGCATCATATTTTCTGCGATTGCAATTATTCCGGCGCGATCACGCCCGCCGCCGTCGCGGCGCGCGCGCGCTCGGTCGCCGAAAAGAAAACGCTCGGTGAGCTGTGGCGCGGCTTCACGCAGCGCCTGGGCTTTGCATGAAGCGATCGTGACGCGATCGGCGCGACGCGCCGATGAATTGATCGAGCGCGGCGCCTCGGCGCCGCGCCGCGCAGGGAGACAGCTCAGGCCGCGGTCACGCGGCGCCCTGCGTTCATCAATGCGAAAGGCGCGCCGGACAAAAGAATATCCAACGCCGCGAGCGATTGATGCCGCCCGTTCACCGAGAGCCGCGGGAGCGCCGAGAGATGATCGCGGTGCTCGGGAAAAATCATGCCGGGACGCGTCGTCACCGCGCTGGCGAAGCCGAGCCGCGCGGCGAGCTCGAACTCTCTTCGTCCCGCCGATGTCGGATCGCCGACCGGATAGCAGAAATGCGGGACCGGCCGCTCGAGCTCGGCTTCTATGCGCAGCCGGCTCTCGGCCATCTCGAAAATCGCCGTCGCGCAATCGACCTTGGCCAGTCGCGCATGGGTCACGGAATGCGCGCCGATCGTCGCGAGCGAATGCCGCGCCAGCACGCGCAGCTCGCTCCATCCCAGACAGAGCCGCCGCGTCAGCGCATGCGGCTCGAGCCGCGCTTCGGCCGACAGAGCGGTGACGACGCGCAGCAGCTCCTCCTCGTCGTCCGCGCGCAATTGCGCATAGATTTCGGCAAAGGCGCGGCGCTTCTCGGTCGCCGTCGCGGTATCGCAGCGCACGCGCCTGCCGCCGGCGATGACGTCGACATGATCGAGACGTCGGATCGCCTCCTCGAGCTCGACCCACCACAGCCGCGCCGAAGCATCGGCGTATCCGGAGGTCAGATAGAGCGTGAAAGGCGCGCCGTGGCGCTCCAGCACGGGCAGCGCATGCTCGACGAAATCGCGATAGCCGTCATCGAAGGAGAGCACGGCGAAAGGCGCTCCCGACACGCCGTCGCGCAGCCGCATGAGCGCGGTCTCGAGCGAGACGATCTCGACGCCGCGCTGACGCAGCCATACGATCAGCGCATTCAAGAACTCCGGCGTGATCTCCAGCGGCTGATTGGGCTCGAAAGCCTGCTCGAGCCGCGGCCGCACGCGATGAAACATCAATATCGCGCCGAGCCCGCGTGTAAAAGGCTCGGCCAGATGGTGGGCGCCGCTCGCGCGGAAGAACTCCATCCCCGCTTCGATCGCCATTCGACGCCATTTCGTCACAGCCGCGCCTCCCGCGCCATTGCTTTTCTCGCGCCACCATCTCGAGGTCTCGTTGACCTTTCCTTGCTAGTGTCGTGAAGAAGCGCAAACATCAGCAATGCGGCGGCGATATGGTTAACGCAAGAGCAGAAAATCTCAGAGCAGAAAACATCATGGAGCTTTCGCGGTTCGAAACGACGATCGACGAAATCGCGCTCGATGTCTTCTCCACTTTCGAGGGGGCGCGCGACGATTGGGAGGCTCTGTTCGCCGATGCTCCGGCGAGCGCCTATCAATCTTTCGGCTTCGCGCGCGATTGGTTCGAGACATTCGGCCGCGCCCGGCGCCTCGAGCCGATGATCGTCGTCGCCCGCCATGCCGCGGGCGCGCGCCCGCTCGCTCTGCTCGGGCTCGGCGTGTCGCGGCTCGGGCCGCTGCGGATCGCGCAATTTCTCGGCGGGAAGGAGAGCAACTTCAACCTCGGCCTCTTCGCCACGGACGCGCGTCTCGACGCCGCCGCCATTCGCGCGCTGCTGCGCCGCGCCGCCCGCGCGGCGGGCGTCGATCTCTATCGGCTCGGCAATCAGCCGCAGGCTTTCGATGGCGTCGGCAATCCGCTCGCCCTCCCCGGCGCGGCGCCGAGCCCCAGCTTCGCCTATGGGACGACAGTGCCGGCGACTTTGAGCGCGCTCGACGCGCGCTTTTCCAGCGATGCGCGGAAAAAGCTGCGCAAGAAGCAGGCGCGATTGGAAAAAATGGGTGCGCTCGTTTTCGAGCATCGCGCGGAGGGCGCGCGCGGACGCGAGATCCTCGAGGTTCTCCTCGCGCAAAAGGCCACGCGGCTGCAGGACGCGTCTTTCGACAATGGCGCGATGCGCGATTTCGTTCTCGGCCTCTGCGGCGGCGCATTGGAGACTCATGCGCTGACGCTCGACGGGCGCATCATCGCGACCTATGCCGGCTTCACCCATCGCGGACGCTTTTCCGCAATGCTCAACTCCTTCGCGACGGACGACGAGATCGCGCGCTCTTCGCCGGGCGATCTCTTGCTGCATTCGCTGCTGCGCGATCTCGTCGCGCGCGGCGTCGGGCGTTTCGATCTCGGCGTCGGCGAGGCGCGCTATAAGAACGCCGTCTGCGACGAGACGATCGCGCTCGTCGACAGCGTCATTCCGGCGACGCCGCTCGGCGCGCTGGCCACGCCCATCATCGCCGCTCTCACGCGCGCAAAGCGCGCCTTGAAGCAGAATCCGCGTCTCTTCGCGTCGCTCACGCGGCTGCGCCGTCGCGTGCGGTAAGTCCGGCGGAGGCGTCGGCGGGGCTCTCCTCCTCGAGCAGGAAGGCGTCGCTGACGCCGGCCTGCGCCAGCTCGTCGATCACCGCCTCGGCGGCGCGCTCGGAGCCGCTCACCAGCACGATATCGAAGGACGGCGCGAGGAACATCGTGCGGTCATAGTCGCGCGTGGCGAAGACGATGAAATCATAGGTCTGCGCCAGCGCCTCGAGCACGGATTCGGCGTCCTGATCATAGTCCGCCGCGGCGCGGCCGCCCGGCATCACATGCAGACGCGAATCGAGATCGCGGTGAATGGCCTCGCCGAAGGTCGCGCCGCCGCTGGCGAGATCGGCCAGGCCGAGCGGCCGGGCGCGATCGACGTCGGGCACGAGCCGATCATAGAGCTCGCCTTCGGACTCGGCGTCGGCGGCCACGATTATCGCGAGGCCGCGCCGCGCCAAGGAGCGCGACAAGGTCACGGCGCTGTCGAAGCTGTGCTCGGCGTCGGCGCAGCCGACCATCAGAACCTTGACCGAGAGCGTCGCCATGCGGGCGGCGTCGATCCGGCCGACGACGCTCGACCGATGCGCGCGCATGGTTTGGTCCTCGAGCTTGGGCGTGCGTTCATCGGGCGGCGGAGAAAAGCGCGCCGTCTGCGGCGTCTCCTCCGGCTCGGCGAAGGCGGGCTCGCGCCGCTCGGCCGCGATGCGGACCTTCGGCGGCGCTTCCAACGCCTCCTCGGGCGCCGGCGCCGGCAGCGGCGTCGGACCGGCTATTCGCGCGCGGCCGCCGAGCAGCTCGATCGCGATGATGGAGCCGGCGGTGAGGATGAAAGCGGCAATGGTCGCGAAAGTGGTGATCGGCAGCTTTTTGGGGAAGGAGGGAATGGGCGGCGCGACGGCGCGCTGGATAACGCGCGCGTCGGCGGGCGACGCCTTCAGTCCATCGCGCGCCAGCGCCTCCTGATATTTGGCCGAATCCGCCTCGAGCTGGTCCTTCAGCACGCGAGCGGCGCGCTCGAGCTCGCGCAGCTGCACCTCATCGGCGCCAGCCGCCCCGGCGACGCGCTTTTGCTCATCCATCGCCCGCGACAGATTCTCGACGCGAGAAAATGCGATATGGGCCTCGTTCTCGAGCGTGCGCGCGGTGCGCTCGGCCGCGCGGCGCCAATCGGCTTCGAGATCGGAGAGCTGCGCCTGCAGCTCCTTTATGCGCGGATGGCCGGGCAGCAGCGTGCGCGATTCGAGCGCGAGCTGGGCGCGCAGCGACACGCGCTGCTCGCCGATGCGGCGGATCATCTCATTATTGGCGACATCCGGAATCTCGCCGACGCGATTTTGCCGCAACATCTCGCGCACCAGCTTCGCCTTCGCCTCGGTGTCCGCCTGGGCGGTGCGCGAAATGGACAGCTGATTGGTGAGATCGCCGAGCTGCTGCGTGGCGATCGTCATATTATTCGTGCCGACGAAAAGGCCCGAGCGCGAGCGGAACGCCTCCACCTTGGCCTCGGCCCTGGCGAGGCGCTCGCGCAGATCGGTGACCAGCGGACTCAGCGACTGGGCGGCGTCGCGCGCATTCTCGCGCTTCGCCTCGCGCTGTATGTCGATATAAAAGGCGGCGATCGCATTGGCCGCCCGCGCCGCGAGATCGGGATCGCGGGCGGAAAATTCGATCTGCAGCACGCGCGTCTTCGTCGGCGAGAGCACCAGAAGCTTGTCGAAATACGCGTCCAGCATCCGCTCTTCCGGCGCGAGCTTGGACGGATCGCGCGTAATTCCGAGCATCACGCCGATCTTCGTGCCGAGCCCGAGGCCGCCCGCGAGCGGATCGAATTCCGAATTGCCCTGGAGATCGAGCGATTTCAGCACGCGCCGTGCGAGATCGCGCGAGGTGAGCATTTGAATCTGGCTCTGCACCGCCTCGGCGTCCGGCGCGGCGGCGGGATCGGCGCGCTCCTTGTCGGCGCGCGTCAGATAGCTCTCCTGATTCTCGAGCAGGACGCGCGCCTCGGCGGTGTAGCGCGGCTTGACGACATTGACGAAGACCAGAGCGCCGAGAAAGGCGGCGAGCGTCACGCCGATCACAATCCGGCGGCGACGCGACAGCGCGCCGGCGATCTGCCCCAGATCGATGTCCCCCTGCGGGCTCTCCGCAGCATCGTGAGCGTGGCCGAAACTCATCTGCGAACTCCATGTAGCGCGCAGACCATGTACCGAGATTATGGTTTCCGCAGGGTTAACCGCGGCGATCTGGCGCCACCGACGAGGCGATCACGCTTCGATGATCGGGCGATCAGGCTTTGTTAACCATAAGCTCTTAAAAAATTCCTCCGGAACCCCGTTCTTAAGCTGTTCCTCGAGCCCGAGATTCTAAATGCCGAGATATGGCTTTCTCCTTTTCTGGCTGATGATGTGCGCGACATTGTCGGGTTGCGCCCTACCGGGCGCCTATATTCCCGAGCTGCTGGCGACCTCCACCGAGGAGCCCTACACGCTCGCGGCCGGCGATCGTCTGCGCGTCATCGTGTTCGGCCAGGACGCGATTTCCAACAGCTACACGGTCGACGGCTCCGGCCATATAGCGATGCCGCTCATCGGCATCGTTCCGGCGGCCGGCCTCACGACCCAGGCGCTGCAACATGAAATCGCCGCACGTTTGCGCAACGGATTCATCCGCGACCCGCGCGTCTCGGTGGAAGTCGAGGCGTATCGGCCGTTCTTCGTGCTCGGCGAGGTGCTCAGCGCCGGACAATATCCGTTCGTCGAGGGACTCACCGTGCAGAAGGCGATCGCCATAGCCGGCGGATTCAGCCCGCGCGGCTATCAAGGAGAAGTCGATCTGACACGCGACTACGGCGGCGCCTCGGTCACTGGCCGGGTGCCTCTGCTGCAAGCGGTCAGGCCGGGAGACACGATCACGGTACGCGAACGGATTTTCTGAAGACAGATGCGAGCGGAGCCGCAGAGCAGAGCGAAGGACGACACGGCCCCCGGACGGCTGCGCATCGTGCATGTCATGCGCGCGCCGATCGGCGGCCTGTTTCGCCATGTCGTCGATCTCGCCGGCGAGCAGGCCGCACGCGGCCATGCGGTCGGCCTGATCGCCGATTCCTCGACCGGCGGCGAGCGCGCCGAGGCGATTCTGCGAATGCTGGAGCCTTCGCTGGAGCTCGGCGTCACGCGCCTGTGCATACGCCGCCTGCCGAGCTGGAGCGACCCGATCGTCGCCTTTCGCATCGCCTCGGCGTTGAAGCGCCTCGCGCCCGACGTCGTCCACGGCCATGGCGCGAAGGGCGGCCTCTATGCGCGCCTGCCGGCGCTGCTGCCGTTTTTTCCGACGCTGCCGCATCCGCATATTCGCGTCTACACGCCGCACGGCGGCAGCCTGCATTTCGACCCGGACGCGCTCGTCAATCGTCTCTATCTCTCCGTCGAGCGCGCGCTCGAGCGGGTGACCGACTTCATCCCTTTCGAGAGCGCCTATGCGCAAAAGCGTTTCGCCAGAGCGATCGGCTTTTCCCACGCCGTTGCGCGCGTCGTGCCCAATGGGCTGCGTCCCGAAGAGTTTGCGCCCGTCACGCCGATCGCCGACGCCGCCGATTTTCTCTATGTCGGCGAGTGGCGCCAATTCAAAGGCGTCGACACGCTGATCGAGGCGCTGGCGCTCATCCGCGATGAGACCGGCGCCGCGCCGCGACTCGCTCTGGTCGGCTCCGGGCCGGACGAAGCGGCGTTGCGCGCGCTCGCCGAACGGCGCGGCGTCGACGATCGACTGTCCTTCGCGCCGCCCATGCCGGCGCGCGAGGCGCTGCGATCGGGGCGCATATTGGTCGTGCCGAGCCGCGCCGAGTCGCTGCCTTACATCGTGCTCGAGGCGATCGCCGCGCGCACGCCGCTCATCGCCACCAATGTCGGCGGCATCCCCGAGATCTTCGGCGACTATGCGGACCGGCTCGTCGAGAGCGACGATCCCTCGGCGCTCGCCCGCGCGATGATCGCCGCCGGCGGCATGGATGCGGCGACGCGACGCCGCGCCAGCGACCAACTGGCTGAGAGAGTAGCAGAAAATTTCAGTTTGACTGCGATGGAGGAGGCAGTCCTGCGCGGCTATCGCGACGCGCTGGAAGCCGCCGGATGTCGCCGCGCCGCGGAGGCCGTCCTGCCGCAGAGAGCCTGATGAGTGGAGTGACGTCATGTGTGCATTCGCCCTACGCGACATCAAAGCGGCCGCGCCCGCCAATGATGACGGCCGCGCCGCCTCGAAGCTCGCGGAGATCTCGGCCGATGCGCGGCCGACGCGCGCTTATTCGCCGATCGTCCTCGCCGGCCTCGTCCGCATTCTCGAATTTCTGCTGATCGCGGCCGGCGGCTTCGCCGTGCATCGGCTGCATGTCGCGCCCGCCTACGGCTATGGGGTCGAATATTTCATCGTCATTCCGGGGATGGCGCTGGTCGCCGTCATCGTCTGGCAGGCGCTCGATCTCTACACGCCCGCGGCGTTTCGCTCGCCGATCGGCCATGGGCTGAAGCTCGCCGGCGGCTGGACTTTGGTCTTTCTCGCCGCCCTCGCGGCGATCTTCTTCTTGAAGCTCGACAATGCTCTGTCGCGCGTCTGGCTGCTCGGCTGGTATGCGGGCGGGCTCGGCGTGCTGGCGGCGGAGCGCTTCGCGGTCGCCGCGGTGGTGCGCTCGCTGACGCAGCAGGGCAAGCTCGATCGTCGCACTGTCGTCGTCGGCGGCGGCCCCGCGGCCGAGCCCGTGCTGCGCGATCTCGCCGCCGCGCAGCAGGACAGCGATCTGCGCATTCTCGGCATTTTCGACGACCGCCGCGACGATCGCTCGCCCGATGTCGTCGCCGGCTATCCCAAGCTCGGCACGATCGACGATCTCGTCGAATTCGCGCGGCACACGCGGCTCGATCTCGTCATCTTCACCCTGCCGATCTCCGCCGAGGCGCGGCTCCTGCAGATGCTGCGCAAGCTCTGGGTGCTGCCGATCGACATTCGTCTCGCCGCCCACACCAATAAGCTGCGCTTTCGCCCCCGCTCCTACTCCTACATCGGCAATGTCCCGGTGCTGGACGTCTTCGACAAGCCGATCGCCGATTGGGACGTGCTGGCCAAATCCGCCTTCGACAAGATCGTCGGCGCGATCTGCCTCATCCTCTTCGCGCCGCTGATGGCGGCGACAGCGCTGGCGGTCAAGCTCGACTCGCGCGGTCCGGTGCTGTTCCGCCAGACCCGCTACGGCTTCAACAATGAGCGGATCGAGGTCTATAAATTCCGCTCCATGTATGCGGACAAGCTCGACCCGGCCGCGTCCCGGCTCGTCACCAAGGGCGACCCGCGCGTGACCCGCGTCGGCCGCTTCATCCGCAAGACCTCGCTCGACGAGCTGCCGCAGCTCTTCAACGTCGTGTTCAAGGGCGATCTGTCGCTGGTCGGCCCGCGCCCGCACGCCATGCACGCCATGGCCGCCGAGCATCTCTATGACGAGGTCGTCGACGGCTATTTCGCCCGCCACCGCGTGAAGCCGGGCCTCACCGGCTGGGCCCAGATCAATGGCTGGCGCGGCGAGACCGACACGCCGGAAAAGATCCAGAAGCGCGTCGAATGCGACCTCTACTACATAGAGAATTGGTCGATCCCGCTGGATATCTACATTCTCGCGCTGACGCCGATCGCCCTGCTGAAGACCGAGAACGCCTATTGAGCCTGAAGCCTCGCCGCGCCGCGACGAGATGCGAGCCTGAAGCCTCGCGGTCCAAAGCCCTCCCTGGACCGCGAGGCTTCAGGCTCGCTTCGTCTCGGGATCATTGCTCGACGCCTCGCCAGAGCCTATCCTGACCTTCGCCGCGGCGCGCGAACGCCCGCGGCGCACGACCTCATCCTGACCATTAACATGAGCAGAATTTTCCTTATTCTGCTTTGCCTTATGCAGAGAAGTTGATGCAGCGCTCTAACCTTCTCATCGTCTCTCTCGCCGCCCTCGAGGGCGCGGCCGGCGTCGCCCTCTCGGCTGCGGCGGCGCATATTTCGAGCGCCGCCAATCTCGATACGGCGAGCCGCTTCCTGATGATCCACGCCGCGGTGGCGCTCGGACTCGGCTCCCTGCTGGCGGCGAAGCCGCCGCTGGCGCGCTGGCTCACGGGCGTGAGCTTCGCCCTCATCGCCGGCGTCGCGCTGTTTTCCGGCGACCTCGTCGCCCGCACCTTCGCCGGCGACCGGCTGTTTCCCTATGCGGCGCCGATCGGCGGCTCCTTGACCATAGCGAGCTGGCTGGCTCTGGCGATCTGGGCGCTCGCGGCGCAGCGCGTGAGATAGCTTTGCGCGCGAGATAGCAGCTGCGCCGCCATGGCGGCAGATGAGACTATTCCGCTCTGGACAGGAGCCGGAATCGATCCCACGATCGCGAGCGTGGGGGCGCTTGCATGAGGGCGATGGAACAATGGCGCGGCGAGGCGGCGTTCGGTCGCCGCGTGCTCGTCGTCGAGGACGAGCCGCTGATCGCGCTGGCGCTCGAGGAGACGCTGGCCGAGCATGGCTTCCATGTCGTGGCCTCGGCCCAGACCGTCGCCGTCGCATTGCGGCACGTCGCCAGCGCGCAATTCGACGTCGCGCTGCTGGACTTGGCGATCGGGGCCGAGAGCGTGGAGCCGGTCGCCGACCGCCTCGCCGCAATGGGGCTCCCTTTCGTCTTCGCCACCGGCTATGGCCGCTCGGCCCTGCCGCCGGCGCATGCCGCGCGTCCGATCGTCGCAAAGCCGTTCCGCACCGAGGCGCTGATCGCCGCCCTCGTCGCAGCTGCGCGCCACGCCGCGCAAAGCGCTTGAGACAGCGGGCGGCTTGTCTCTCGCGATCACGCTCCATTTAAGGGGGAGTTGCGTCAAAACGGGTGCCGCGTCATGTCATCGTGTAAAAGCGGCGATCGGGGAACATCGCCCCATCGTCGCCTCGCCGCCCTCGGCGGCCTGATCCTGGCCTTTCTCATCGCGGCGCTCGAGCCACCTCCCGCATTCGCCCAGGACTTTTTGCAGCAATTGTTCGGCGGCGGCGGCGGAGGCGGCGGCTATTCGGACTATGGCGGCGGCTATCCGAGCTATCGCCGCCACGCCGGTTCTCGGCGCCACGCCAACGCCCATCAGGCGCCACGAGCCGAGCCGCAGCCGCGCTCGCATCCGCGAGCCGCCGCCCGCGGCCGCGGCGAGCCGGAGCGCTCGGTCTATACCGAGACGGCGAGCGGCGGACGCTCCTATTGCGTGCGCGAGTGCGACGGCTATTTCTTCCCCGTCGGCCTCTATTCGAGCACGAGCGACACGGCGAGCCATCAGCGCGCCTGTGGACGCCTCTGCCCCGGCGCCCGGACGACGCTCTATGTCATGCGCGGCGGCTCCGACAAGATGGAGGATGCGGTGGCGGCGCGCGGCGGCGGCAGCTATTCGCGGCTGATGGCCTCTCTCCAGCGCAAAGCCGAGGGAGACAAGGACAACGAATGCTCCTGTCACGCGGGCCAGTCCAATGAGAGCTCGATCGAGGCCATCTATCTCGACCCGACGCTGCGGCGCGGCGACGCCGTCATGACCACGCATGGCGTCGAAGTCTTCCATGGCGGCAGCCGTTATCCCTATTCGAAGAATGACTTCCGTCCCCTCGCCCGATCGCCCGATCTCGACGAGCCGGTCCGTCGCCGCCTGGCCGCGCTGGAGCGCGCCAGCAAGCACGCGCGTGGCGCCGTCGAGCGTCGCGCCGCGCGACCGCTGGGCGAGCGCCGCAGCCAATCTGGCGGCCGCTAGCCGCGCGACTCTCAGCGGGTCGTTCGCCTACTAAATAATGGAAGCATCGCAGCGATCGGGCCCAGCATCGCCCTTGCATTGCCCGCTCGCGTTGAACGCGAGGGAGCCCCGAACCTGCCGCCGGGATCGATAAGCCTGGATCGAATGCTTCACGACGCCGGCGCAGCGCTGTCCACTCACTAATCACTTGGCGAAGTTACGTCTTCGGCCGCGATTTCGACGGCTGTCGCCGCAGCGCTCGCCGTCCGGCTCCGCGGCGCGCGCGACCAGGGCCGGTCCTCGCCCGGGCCGCGGGCCGTGCGCCATTGCGCCGCCTCGCCGGTAAAGCGCAATGTCACCGCCCCCGTCTCGGCGAGCTTGCGACGGTCGAGGAGAATCGGCGCGCCGCAGCCCGCTGGCGCATAAAAGGGAGCGATGACGATGGCGGCGCGAGCGCAATCCTCGATCAGCGCCTTGCGATCCGTCACCAGAGCGACCGAGCGGCCGTCGACCGCTCTCGCCACGCAGCCGAAATCGTCGCAGAAGACGCCGCCGCGCGCGTCGGCCGGCGCGCGCGTGTCGGCGTCGGCGCGCAGCCATTGCTCGCCGACGAAGGAGAGTTTCCCGCGACCGAGCAGAGCGAGCTCGCCGGTCGGCAGCCGCAGCGCCGCGGCGTCGCCGCCGGGGGCGACGGCGAGATCGAACCCCTCGCCATTCGCCGCGCCGAAAAGACCGAGCGCCGCGAAGGGAATGGCCATCGCCCGGAATATCCACGTCCGCCACAGGACCAGCGACAGAACGGCGAGCGAGAGGAACAGGATCGCGAAAGGCGCGAAGCTCTTGACCGGCAGGCTCGCGCCCGGCGCGGCGGCGATGAGCCGCGCGATCGCCGTCACCAGATCGATGCCGAAGCCGAGATAGCGCCACACCGGGCCGTCGAGGCCGAAAGGATAGAGAAAGGCGCCGAGCAGAGCGCCCGGCACCGCGAAGAATTCGATGATGGCCAGGGTCAGCGGATTGCCGATCAGCACATAGGGACTCAATTCGTGGAAGTCGTCGGCCATGAAGGAGGCCGTCGCCGATGTGGCGCAGAGCGTCGCGAAGATCGGCGCCGCCGGCCCGCGCAGCAGCAGCTCGCCGGCGCTCTCTCGCCATCGCGCCGAGCGCGAGGGCGTCCGGCCGAAGACCGGCGGCTCGCGCCGGCGGTCGATCAGCGCGCCGCCCGCCTCATAGACCGCGACCAGCGCCGCCACAGCGGCGAAGGAGAGCTGAAAGCTCGCTCCGAGCAGCGCCTCCGGCTGGAAGGCGACGATGAGGAAGACCGCCAGAGCGAGATTGCGCATCGACAGCGACGGGCGGTCGAAGAGCACGGCGACGAGCATGATCGTCGTCATGATGAGCGCGCGCTCCGTGCCGACGCGCGAGCCCGTGCCGATGTCGTAGAGGACCGCCCCGAGAATCGCGAGGCCGGCCGCCCATTTCTTGATGGGGTAATTCAGCGCCAGCGTCCGCGACAGCGCCAGCAGCCGCCGCAATCCCACGAAGAAAATGCCGGCGACCAGGGTCATCTGCACGCCGGAGATGGTGATGATGTGGAAAATGCCGGCGCGGCGGATCAGCTCCTTCGCCTCCTCGCTCAGAAAATCGCGCTTGCCCGTCACCATTGCGGCGGCGATCGCGCCGGTGTCGCCGCCGAGCGCGCGCGCGACCCGCGTCGCGAGAGCGTTGCGCAGCCGATCGATGGCGGCGAAGAAACGCAGCGACCAGGGCGCGGGATCGGGCGGCGGCAGGATGTCGATGCGGCCGAGCGCATTGCCGACGCCGCCGAGCGAGGCGAAATAGGCGTCGCGCGAGAAATCATAGCCGCCCGGCAGAGCGGCATGGGCCGGCGGCAGCACGCGCGCCTTGAGGCCGATGAAATCGCCGGCGGCGAATTTCGCCTCGCCCCGCGTCGTCAGCCGCACGCGAAACGGCGCGACGTCATTGGGCAATCCTTCGGCGCTGGCGAGGCGCACGATGAAGCGCGCGCCATTGGGGCGCAAATCGAGCTCCTCGACGAAGCCGGTCAGAAAGCCCACGCCGGCGCGCGGAACAATGGGAGCGTCGACGCGCGCGGCGCGCCAGACGGCGGCGAAGAAGCCGCCGCCGAGGCAGGCGAGAACGAGAAAAAACGCGCCGGCGCGATGCGCGCGAAAGACGAAGGCGAGCGCCGCAAAAGCCGCGAAGGCCGCCGCCGAGAGAGCCAAGGACGGCTCGCGATCCGCGCCGAAATAGAGGATGACGCCGGCGCCCGCCGCCACCGGCAGCCACAGAAACGGCCGCCGCAGCGCGGTCTCCTCTTCCAGCGCGGCGCGAGCGGCGGCCGAAAGCGACGCCGACGCCGCCGAGACGGCGGGGCGAATGACGCCCCTCGCCCGATCGGCCGCGCCGGCGGCGGCTTTCGCGCTCCAACTCAAAAGGGCCTCGGCTATGGCTGCTCGAACATTGTCGAGCCCATGCTATACCCGAAGCCGGCCGGCGCGCGAGCGTCCCTCCGGCGCTCGGTCAAAAGCGCGTCGTCACATTCGTCAGCCAATCGGGCGAGGCGGCGACGAGCGCGGCCTCCAGCGGCTTGTCGAGCCCGGTCGCGATCAGCAGGCCGACCGAAGCCAGCGCCGCGCCGAGCGCGCCCTTGCCCCATTTGCCGCCGACCAGCAGCGAATGCCGCAGCCGCGTCGAGAGGCTCCGCGACGCCGCGCCGAGCGCGACCAGCGGCAGGCCGGCGCCGAGGCCGAAGGCGCCCATCACCACGCCGACCTGGCCGAGATCGTGGCCCTGCGCGGCGAGCAGCGAGGCGGCCCCCAGAGTCGGGCCGGCGCAGGGGCTCCACACCGCGCCGAGCAGCAGGCCGAGCCCCAATTGGCCGCGCAGCCCATGGGTCGAGAATCCGGCGAAGCGGCGCTCGATCCAATCGGCAACGGGACCGCCGGCGGCGGCGAGCCTCACTTGCAGCGCCGGCGCCGCCAGCAGCACGCCGAGCGCGATCATCAGCAGCGCCGCGCCGAAGCGCAGAGCGTCGCCGTCGATCCCCGCCCCGAAGCCGATCAGCGCCAGAAACAGGCCGATGGCGACGAAGGAGGAGGCCACGCCGACAGCGAGCGCCGCCGGCCCCATTTTGTGCTCGGACGCCGCGGCGCCGAGGATGATCGGCAGCAGCGGCAGCACGCAGGGCGAGAGAATGGAGAACAGCCCGGCCAGAAAGGCGAGCCCCGCCCCGGCGAGATCGACGCCCATCACAGCGCCTTGTCGAGCAGAGCCGCGATCGACGCGGCGCCGGTGTCGCCGACCGAGCGGCCGGTCTCGCTCTTGCCCTTGAAGACGATCAGCGTGCTCTGCGTCGTCGCGCGGAAGCTGCGCAGCGCGTCCTTCTGGCTGTCGAAATCGACCTCGAACACCTGCAGCGCGTCGAATTTATGGTCCTTGCCGAGCTTCTCGAGGATCGGCTGCTGCGCCTTGCAGGTGGGGCACCAGGGCGCGTGAATCTCGACGAGGATCGGCTTACCGGCCGCCTGCGCGGCCTCGAAAGCCTGCGGCGTGAAAGCGCGCTTCTCGGCGGCGAAAAGCGGCGTCGCGAGCAGAACGGCGGAAAAAAGCGCGGCGGTGAAGCGTATCGACATGGGTGCAATCCTCTTCGGGGCGGCTCCGCGGGGGACGCGGAAAGGGCGGCGGCGGACGAATGGGAGATCGCCCGCCGTCGCAGCTCTATTCGCGAGCGGATCGCCGGACGTTACAGCCGGCGATCGATCGCGGCGTCACGGCTGCGGCAGCCCCTTGCGCGCCTGCTCCTTCTCGGAGACGAGCATGGCGAGCAGCATTTCGACGAGTCCGCCGCCATTGGCGCGGCCGTCGCCGCCGCCGACGACAATGCCGGGCACCAGCGGCAGCTTGCCATTCTCGATCGCCTCGGCGAAGCGCAGCAGCACCGTCGAATTGAGCTGATATTGCGGCCCGCCATAGGCCTCCACCTGCTTTTCCGTCGCCTCCGCCTGGGCGAGGCCGATGGCCTTGATCTTCTCGGCGTCGGCGAAGCCGATGGCGCGGATGCGATCCGCCTCGCCCAGTCCCTCGAGGCGGGCGCGCTCGGCATTGGCCTTGGCGGTCACCTGGATCGTCTCGGCCTCCTGTCGCGTCTGCGCGAGCCGCGCCTTGCCCTCGTTCTCGCGCAGCTGAATGGCGAGCGAGGAGGCCGTGATGCTGGCCTGCTGCTCGGCGATCGCCTGCTTCTCGCGCAGGCTGCGCTCCTGCGCCGCGGCAGCCTCCTGCAGCCGATAGGTCTCGACCTTCTCGACGGCGATCTGCCGCTCGCGCAGCTGCGTCAATATCAGCTCTATGGCGGAAGCGCCGCGCTCCTTGTCGGCGCGCGGCGTGCCGATCAGCACCTCTTGCAGATCGAGACTATAGGCGGCGAATTTGGCGCGCATCTCCTCGCTGGAGCGGCTCTGTATGTCGGCGCGCTCCTGCAATAGCTGGATGAGCGTCTTGGTCTGGCCGATATTCTTGAAATAGGCCGAGACCATCGGATCGAGCGTCTGCTCGACCAGCCGCTTCACATCGCCGAAGCGCTGCACGACCAGCGGCGCCTTCATATAGTCGATGTGGACGACGACGGAGAGCGGCATCAAGGGCTCGAACGCGTCCTTGGTGATGAGGCCGATCTCCGAGAGATTTTCGTCGAGCCGATGCGGGCCGGTGGAATCGGCCGTCCATTTCAAGACGAAATTCGTCGTCGGCACGGTGATGATCTTGCCGGCATAGGTGTTGAACGCATATTTGCCGGGCAGCAGCGGCTTGCTCCACACGCCGCGGCAGCCGGGCGCGACCAATTCGCCATGACGATAATCGACGCCAGAGACATCGACGCCGCTCGCGCCCGTATAGGACACGACGACGCCCACCGTGCCGACATCGATGATGGTCTTTTGAACGAGCTCCACCGTCGCGAACAGGCGATTGATGTAATAGCTGCCGTCGACGAGCACCTGATGCTGCCGCCCGCGATAGCCGCCGGCGCGCAAGAACGCCTCCGGATTCTGGAAATTATTGTGGAAGTTCGGATCGGCGGTCTCGCCGCCGACGGAGGGCGCGATGATCTCGCCCTCGCGCAGCGCCGGCCCGTCATGCACGGTGACGACGCCGATCACATCCTGCTCGTCCTTGATGACAATGGGCTCGAAGCCATGACGCGCGCCGATGATCGCCGCCGTGCGCGTGAACAGCTCATTGTCGTTGGGCGACAGCGCCACGGCGTAATTGCGCGCCGCCGTCAGCACGACGAATTGCGCGAGATTGATGGCGTAGACGCCCTCGCGCAGCACTTTGCGCTGCGGGCCCTTCTGCCCGCCCTTCTGCAAAAAGCCGCGCAGATCCTCGAAATCGGAGGCCGTCTCATTGGAGGCGAGCGTCTGCTCCGGCGCGAGCGCGAAGCCGTCGCGGGCGTAGACATAGCCGATCTGTCCCTGCGGAATGGAGACCAGCGGCACGCGATGCACGCGATATTGGAAGGGCACGAAGAAATGAAAGCCGCCGCGCAGCGCCTCCGGCTGGAAACCGGCCTCGCCCTTCAGCGCGATGAAGCCATCGCTGATCGAGCCGCGAAAGCTCCAGAGCTTTTCGAGCACGCCGAGGCGATCATTGGGAATGTAGCGGACAGCGCCGCCGATGAGCGCGAGAAGCAGCAGCAAAGCGACCGCTCCGGCGACGAGAAGGCTCGTGTGCCAGAACGGCGTCAGAGAATATTCGAGGGGAAACATCTCATTTGCTCTTGGTTGAGCGGAATGCGCGGTTCGAAACCTTTTTCCCAGGCGCATTCCGCCGGGAGCATGCGGCGCCGCGCCTTCGGCGCAGCCGCGGATCATGCGGCGCGAGATGTGGGGTGGAGGCGCAGGCTTTGCAAGGAGGGGTGGGGCGGGAGGGGGTGCGAATGTCCGATCAATCATTTGATCTAACGAATCAAAAAAATCGCCCTCGACGTCTTGGCGCCGTTGCGCACGCCTTGCGTTTTCACCCGCTTGCAGCCATCCTAATCGCAGCGCGGAGCTTTTTTGATGGCGAATTTGGAAGGCGGCGAGGAGCAGCCGCGGATTTACGATCGAACGAGCCTGAAGCACCGGCTCGATGCATTGCCACCTGATCAACAGCGACAAGTGGCCGTCGTGATCGCCGCTCGCGCAGCGCTCCGCATATTGCCGCTGACGGCGCGTGAGACGGGATTGCACGCCTCATTGCTACGCTTATCGGTTTTCTGGAGCAACGCAATGGCCAGGGTCGCCGCGAAATATCCGACCCGAGCCAATCACATTTCTCCATACGCTGTCGCCGAATTCGCCGCGATGGACCCGGTCGCCGTCGCCGCAGCAATCGCCGCCGAGCACGCCAACTACTCCGCTATCATATACCACGCCGCCGTGGTCGCCGCCGACGCCGTCGCGGTCGCCGCCGACGCTGTCACGAGCGCCGCCGATGCCGTGAACGCGGCTGACATCTGGAGTTCGACAACCAGCGATTTCGAGGAACTCGAAAGAGGTCGCCTGCCAAACGAACTCTCGGGCGATCCGCTCTGGCCACGGGGTGCGCCGGATTGGGCAGAGGAACACTGGGCGCATCTGCGCCAGCTCCCCCGGGAGGAGGGTTGGAGGCCCTGGCTGGATTGGTATCGGCGCCGACTCGACGGCGAGGAGCTCTCCGAGGAAATCGAGCTCCTTTTCGCGACGTTGCCAGTCAACCCAGAAGAGAAAGCGCCCACTGAGCAGAACGCGCTGCTCGCACGGGAGATCGCGCGGCTGATACCGAAACAGAAGCCCCGCGAACGACCGAAAATTCCGGAGTCGAAACCTGCTGCGCTCGAGCTGATCTCGGAAGACGGCAAAATTCTCCTCCGGAAAAAGCTCGCAAGCGCCGATCTCGACGCACGCGTTCTCAATGCCTCCCTACGTGCGTTGAAACAGCAGTTCGCCGATCTCCTCGAAAGTCTCGACGCAGAGTCGAACATCGACAAGCGCGCGGCCGCCTCTCTTCGGCGCCTCGCCGATCTCATACCGACAAAGCGTCCGACACAGGAACAGTTGTTCCGCCTCGCGCATGAGCAGGAAAAGCTCGAGGCCTATGCCGCGAGCGTCGTCGAAGAATGGCCGCGCATGCTCGCCGCTGATTATCTCGCAGCGACGCGCGCCTTCGATCGCACTGTGCGACAGTTCCCGAGCTGGCGACAGTTCAAAGCGAATGCAGAAAAAGACCGCCTCACCGCCGAGCAGCGCGAGGAGGCGCCGCGCATCGCGGCCGAATTCGCGGAAGCGTTACGCGACGACGAGGGGGCGCAATTCGTCGAGCAAGAGATCGCAGCGATCGTGAGCGAGATGGCGAGCCGCCTCGCCGCTGAGCGCGAAGCGCAGACCCAACGCATCGATCCGATCGCCGCGGGCGCCGATCTTCTCGCGGAAGACCTCATCGCCAGCATCGACAATGTGTTGAAGACAATCGCCGAAGCTGCGATCTCGACGAAAGACGGCGTCGCGGGAGTGGTGAAGCGCGCCGGGACAAATTTCGCGAGCCATGCCGAAAAGAGCATCGTGAAGGAAGCTGGAAAGCTCGGCGACGGCCTCGGTCCCAAGCTTACGAAATGGGCAAAGCGGACGCTGCTCGGCGCACAGGTCGCCGGCACGGGCTACGCAGGCGTGAAGACCGGAGCAATCGCATCGGTCATCCACAAATTGATGCACCAATTTCCGCAAATCGAGGAGTGGCTGCGGCCCATTCTCGATTTTCTCTCGTGACCGGGACACGATCACGCCGCTCCTTCGTCATGGCCGGGCTTGTCCCGGCCATGACGCGCTGAGACACAGGCCGGGGAACGCCCCCGCCCCCGCCCCCCGCAGTTCCCCCCCGGCCCGCAGCGTGCTAGACGGGCCGCAACGCTCATTTCTCGGGAATCGTCAGCCGCGCTCATGTCTCAAGTCGTCACGCGCTTCGCCCCCTCCCCCACCGGCTTCCTCCATATCGGCGGCGCGCGCACGGCGCTGTTCAACTGGCTCTACGCCAAGCGCCACGGCGGGCGCTTCCTGCTGCGCATAGAAGACACCGACCGCGAGCGCTCCACTCAGGCGGCGATGGACGCGATCATCGACGGAATGCGCTGGCTCGGGCTCGATTGGGATGGCGACGTCACCTATCAATTCGCGCGCGCCCCGCGCCATCGCGAGATCGCCGAGCAGCTGCTCGCCATGGGCAAGGCCTATCGCTGCTACGCCAGCGCGCAGGAGCTGGAGGAGATGCGCGAGAGCGCGCGGCGTGAGGGCCGCCCGCCGCGCTATGACGGACGTTGGCGCGACCGCGACGCATCCGAGGCGCCCGCCGGCGTCGCGCCGGTCATTCGGCTGAAGACGCCGCAAGAGGGCGAGACGGTGATCGAGGACGCGGTGCAGGGCCGCGTCGTGTTTCCGAACAAGGATATCGACGATTTCGTGCTGCTGCGCTCGGATGGCGCGCCGACCTATATGCTCGCCGTCGTCGTCGACGATCACGATATGGGCGTCACCCAGATCATCCGCGGCGACGACCATCTCACCAACGCCGCGCGGCAAAAGCACATCTATGAGGCGCTCGGCTGGGAGGCGCCCAAGCTCGCTCATATTCCGCTCATTCATGGGCCGGACGGCGCCAAGCTCTCCAAGCGCCATGGCGCGCTCGGCGTCGACGCCTATCGCGGCATGGGCTATCTGCCGACCGCGCTGCGCAATTATCTGCTGCGCCTCGGCTGGAGCCAGGGCGATCGCGAGTTCTTCTCCACGCAGGAGATGATCGAGGCGTTCGATCTCGAGAGCATTCATCGCTCGCCGGCGCGCTTCGACTTCGTGAAGCTCGAGAATATGAACGGCCACTATCTGCGCAGCAGCGACGATGGCGAGCTCTTGGAGGCGCTGGTCGCGACGCTGCCCTATCTCGAGGGCGGCGCGGCGCTCGCCGCCAAGCTCGACGACAAGCGCAAGGCGCAGCTCGCCGCCGCCATGCCCGGCCTCAAGGCGCGCGCCAAGACGCTGATCGAGCTCGTCGACGGCGCCGGCTTCCTGTTCGCCGAGCGGCCGCTGGCGCTCGACGCCAAGGCCGCCGCGCTGTTGTCGCCGCCCGCTCGCACAAATCTCTCCGCTCTGATCGAGGCGCTCGCCGCGCTCGACGAATGGACCGCGACGGCGACCGAGACGGTCGTGCGCGAGACGGCCGCCGCGCTCGGCGTGAAGCTGGGCGATCTCGCGCAGCCGCTGCGCGCCGCGCTCACCGGCCGCACCACCTCGCCCGGCATTTTCGACGTGCTGGCGATTCTCGGCCGCGACGAGAGTCTCGCCCGCCTGCGCGATCAGTCCGTGCAACGCGCTTGAACAGCGGGCGGGGGATGCTATAGTTTGTGCAACGCACAAACAGGTCCTCTGCTCGACCCTATGCGCCGTAACGCCGCGTCCCGACCGACGCGCGCGAGCCACAGCGGCGCGACGACCGACGCATATCCGCCGGCTATCGCAGGAGGGTTTTGAATTTAAAGCGCTTTTCATTCGATCGCGCGGACCCGGCGGTCCGTCGGCGCAACAACGCCCGATGTTCGGATGAATTCGCGCACCGTTCCGAGCCGCGAGGGCGAAGCGCGGCTGGGGCGTGGCGTAAAATATGCTGCGGTATTTCGCCGGGAGCCGCAATTTGCACGGATAACGCGAAAAGGTGGGGCCATGACGAAAAAAGAAGCGTCCTTTCACACCGGCGAGAAAACCGTCAGCCTGCCGATCATGGAGGGCACGATCGGCCCCAGCGTCGCCGACATTCGCAAGCTCTATGGCGACACGGGCATGTTCACCTATGACCCGGGCTTCACCTCGACGGCGAGCTGCGAGTCGAAGATCACCTATATCGACGGCGACGAGGGCATACTCCTCTATCGCGGCTATCCGATCGACCAGCTCGCCGAGCACGGCGACTTTCTCGAGACCTGCTATCTGCTGCTCTATGGCGAATTGCCGACGGCGACGCAAAAGGCCGATTTCGACTATCGCATCACGCGCCACACGATGGTGCATGAGCAGATGGCGCGCTTCTTCCAGGGCTTCCGCCGCGACGCGCATCCGATGGCGGTCATGGTGGCGTCGGTCGGCGCGCTCTCGGCCTTCTATCACGACTCGACCAATATCGCCGATCCTGTCGAGCGCATGGTCGCCTCGACGCGCATGATCGCCAAGCTGCCGACGCTGGCGGCCATGGCCTATAAATATTCGATCGGCCAGCCCTTCGTCTATCCGAAGAACGACCTCGACTACACGTCGAACTTCCTGCGCATGTGCTTCGCCGTGCCTTGCGAGGAATATAAGGTCAATCCGGTGATGTCGCGGGCGCTCGACCGCTTCTTCATGCTGCACGCCGACCACGAGCAGAACGCCTCCACCTCCACCGTGCGTCTCGCGGGCTCCTCGGGCGCCAATCCCTTCGCCTGTGTGGCGGCGGGCATCGCCTCGCTGTGGGGACCGGCGCATGGCGGCGCCAATGAGGCGGTGCTGAAAATGCTCGCCGAGATCGGCACGCCGGACCGCATTCCGATCTATATCGCCAAGGCCAAGGACAAGAACGATCCGTTCCGCCTGATGGGCTTCGGCCATCGCGTCTACAAGAACTATGATCCGCGCGCGAAGATCATGCAGCGCACGACGCGCGAGGTGCTGGCCGAGCTCGGCGTCAAGGACGATCTGCTCGATGTGGCGATCGAGCTCGAGCGCATCGCGCTGCACGACGAATATTTCATCGAGAAGAAGCTCTATCCCAACATCGACTTCTATTCCGGCATCACGCTGAAGGCGATGGGCCTGCCGACGACCATGTTCACCGTGCTGTTCGCTGTGGCGCGCACGGTCGGCTGGATCGCGCAATGGAAGGAGATGATCGAGGACCCGGGCTCGAAGATCGGCCGTCCGCGCCAGCTCTACACGGGCGAGAAGCAGCGCGACTATCTGCCCATGTCCAAGCGCTGAGCTCTTTCCAAGCGCTGAGCTTTTCCAAGCGCTGAGTCTTGTCCTTCGCGGCCTTCGTGGTGAAAAGCCACGAAGGCCGCGTAGCATTGTGCGCGAACGCACAGCCTTCCGCCTCCGCTCCCGCCATTGTCTCCGCATGATTGCTGAGGAGGCGGAAATGATCGAGACGGGGTCCTATGAATTGCTCTCTTTCGAGGAGGCGCGCGACAGGCTGCGCTTCGATCGCGAGATCAGCCTCGGCCTCTTCGATCTCTCCTCCTTCCGCATCGCCTATTGCCCAAGCGATTTCGTCTATGGCGGCGACATAGAGCTCTATCAATGGATGTGGTGCGACAAGATCGCGGGACTGGTCGTCGACGGCGATATGACGATCGACGGCGACCTCATGGACAATTCCTTCGACGGCTCGGCCGCCTTCGTGCTGGCGCGCGGCAATCTTCGCGCGCGCTCGGTGACTCTCGGCGGCGCCGAGGTCGTCGTTCGTGGAGACCTGCGCACGGAAGGCCCCGTCTTCAATAATTCGAGCGCCGGCCGCTGCGAGATCGGCGGCTCGGTCTATGCGAGCCATCTGGTGACGGATGATCATGCGACCGTCGTCGCCGGGCGCACGCCGGCGCGCTCCTTCGCGCTCGGCTATGTCGATCCGACGATGAGCGAGAAGCTGCGGACCGTGAATTCCTATCTCGATCTTTTGACGCCGGAGGCGGCGACCGAATTCGACGCGCGCGGCCGCGGCGCCGGCCCGGAGATCGTCGTTCGCATCGTCACGGCGATTCGCTCCGGCCGTCCGGTCCTGCGCGTCTGACGCGCGGGACCTCTGCCGCAATCGACTCGAAAAAGACACGTTCGTCGCCGCCAATGGCGGCCGTTCGCTTTACGATTCGCACAGCATTTTTTCTCTTTGCGCGCGTTTTTCATCGCCCGCGTTTCATTCGTCGATTTTCAGCCTCTGCGAATCGCAGCCTCGCGATTCGCGATCATCGGATCATCCTCATGAATGAGACACGCCCGCCCCGCGAGCGGCCGAATCCGCCGCGACCCCAGGCGCCGCCTGTGAACTCCGTCGTCGCCGCCGCGGTGACGGCGCATGATTTGGACGAGCGCCGCAAATCCGTATTAGAAGCCGAACGCGATCAGACGAGCGCGACGCGGCCGACGAGACGAAGCGGGAGACGACGATGGGGGCTGTGAACGATCTGGCGCGGAACGAGACGAGCGCCCCCGACGAGCAACATTCCCGCGCGCAACACGCGCAACATGCAGACGCGCAACACTCCTGGGACGCGATCGAAGCGCGATATCGCGAGGAATGCGCGACGATGCTGCGCGACGCGCGCCAGCATTTCGAGCAGCGCGCCGCGCGCGAGCAGACGACGATCGAAAATGTGCTCGCGACTTTCGCACGCGATTTCGACGCCTGGCTCGATCGCGAAAGGCGCGGAATCACTTCGCCCAAGCCCAGCCTCGCGACCTTGTTCGAGATCTGGCTGGAGCGCGGCGCGCGGCGTTTCGAGTCTGCGAGCGCTCCGGCCGAGCCGAGCCTGCGGCGCGAGGCCGTCGCAGAGGCGCAATCGCTCGAGCTGCAGCACCGTCTCGACGAAGAGAGCCGCCGCATCGAAGAATTGGAGCGGCGTCTCGCCGAGGCGGAACATCGCGCCGAACGACAGATCGCCGAGGCCCCGATCATCGTCGCCTCGCCGGCGCTCGCGCTCGCAGCGCCGACGCCGCGACAGCCGCGCCGGCGCGCGACAGTCTTCATCATGGCGCTCGTCTTTCTCGGCGCCCTCGTCGGCGTGGCGCGATTGGCGCAGCATTCGGACGCGGCGCCGCCGGAATTGCGCGCGGCGCTCGCGCGTCTCGACGATTACGCGACGGAGATGGAAGCGCGCGGCCGCTCCGCGCTCGGCCATCTCGCGGCGAGCCACGCCCGCGAGGATGCGCTCGCGGCGCTGCTCGTCCAGGACAAGGACTATGTGATCGCGCGCGCCGTCGCGTCCGACCCGCAGCTGACGCGCGCCAAGATCGACGCGCTCGCGCCGAGCCGCTCGGCGCCCGCCGCCGAGGCGCAGACCGAACCACCGACGCGCGACGCGAACGCCGCTCCGCCCCGGATCGCCGCACCCGAAGCTGCGGCCCCGGCGCCCGAAGCGACGACGCCGCCACAGGAGGAGGCCGAGCGGCTTCCTCCCGCGATCATCGGCCCGCAAAAGCCTGCGACCTTCCGCGGCTTCGAAAATCGCGACATCGCCGGGCCGACGCTGGCCACCTCGCGCAAGCTCGATCAGCCCGCCTGCGTCGCCGCCTGTCGCGGCCGGGACGATTGCAAAGCCTATTCCTTCGATCGCTGGAACCGCATCTGCCGGCTGAAGGGATCGGCCGGCGCGTTCATGCTCAATCCGCGCATGATCAGCGGATTGCGCGACGACATCCGCATCCCGCGCGCGCCCTCCGGCGCGCTCTCCATGGAGCGCTATCCCTCCAAGGCCTTTCCGGGCGCAGGCTACCAAACGGCGTCGCTCGACGGCCCCGAGGCCTGCGAGAACGCCTGCCGTGAGGAAGACGCCTGCGTCGCCTTCACCTTTCGTCTCGACGAGAGCGCCTGCCATTTGTTCAAGACGACCGGGGAGTATTTCTCCAATGAGCTCGCCGACAGCGGCGGCAAGCGTCAAGAATAGCTGCTACGCACGTATCGTGTTTTTCGAATATGCCGTTGGAGCAGCGATCCAGATCAGCCTCTCGGGCTCGTCATACAATCGTTATTTTGCATCATCTCTCCCATATGGGGGATGCCGGCGCGCGTAAGCTCGGCTATTGTTGTCAAATTGTTCAAAGCGCTTTTCAATTTCAGGGGGCAGTCGGGAGTCCGGAAACTCGGCTTCCCCCTTTTTGATGGCGCCCCCTCCGGCGATCTCTCGCCCCTTCGCGATCCAGGCAATCACACGCTCAGCGGCGCGAGCGCTCGGGCTGCGGCCTTCCGCCGACATGCGCTCGCGAACGCGGGCAAGGCCGCTCACCTGCGCCACGCGCTCCGCGCCGCCGCGCATGAGCGGCTCCAGCGCGGACGCCAGCGCCGCCGGATTCGCCCGCCCCTGCAGAAACTCGGGAACCAGCCGCTCGCCGAGCACGAGATTGGGCAGCACGATGCTGTCGACGCTCACCAGAATGCGCAGCGGCCATTCGAGCGGCGCGACCTTATAGGCGACCGCCATGGGAACGCCGGCGAGCGCCAGCTCCAGCGTCGCCGCGCCCGACGCCACCAGCGCCGCTCGCGCGCGGCGGAACGCCGGCGGCTTTTCGTCTTGCGACAGCAGGCGCGGCTGCGCCCTCCAGTCCTCTTGTGAAGCCAGGCGCGGCCGCGCCCTCCAGTCCTCTTGTGAAGCCAGGCGCGGCTGCGCCCTCCAGGCGGCGAGGCCGCTGTCGATCTCCTCCGCGACATGCGGCACGACGGGCAGAGCAACATCCAAGGGCCCGCATCTCTCGGCGAGCATCGCCAGCGTCTCGCCGAAAACCGGCATGAGCCGCGCGACCTCGGCGCGACGCGAGCCGGGCAGGACCAGCAGCAGCGGCCGCTCCGCCTCGCGCGCCGCCAGCTCGGCGGCGGAAGGGGTGAGCGCGTCGAGGCAATCGAGCAGCGGATGGCCGACATAGCAGCAGGCGGGGCCGCCGAGCCGCTCATGCGCCGCCGGCTCGAAGGGCAGCAGCGCCAGCACCTCGTCGACATAGGCGCGCATGGCCCGCGCCCGCCCGGGCCGCCAGGCCCAGACGCTCGGGCTCACATAATCGATGATCGGCAGAGCGGGCCGCGCCCGGCGCACCCGCCGCGCGACGCGATGGGTGAAGTCCGGCGCATCGATCAGCACGAGGCAATCGGGCTCCGCCGCCAGCGCCGCGCGCGATGTCCGCTCGATGCGCTCCAGCAGCTGCGGCAGCCGCAGCAGAGGGGCCAGCAGGCCCATCACGGCGATATCGGCGAGCGGGAAAAGGCTCACGAGCCCTTCGCGCGCCATCGCCGCGCCGCCGACGCCGGAAAAGCGCATGTCGGGCCGCTCGGCGCGCAAAGCGCGCATCAGCAGCGCGCCCAGGAGATCGCCCGAGGCTTCTCCGGCGACGAGAAAGACATGTCGCGGCGCTTCCACCGCCCTAGCCCCGCCCCGGACGCGGCGCGCAGAGCGGCCGGTCCCGCTCGGCCCGCAAAAAGGCGAGAATGGCCTCGACATCCTCGGCGCCGGCGAAATCCCGCGCGGCGGCCTCGATCCGCTCCGCGAGCACCTCGGCGCCCGTCTCCTGCGGAAACAGTCGACGGAACGCCTCGCGTAAAAGCGCGAGGCGCGCATCCGAAAAGCCGCGGCGGCGCAGGCCGACGAGATTGAGCCCGAACAAATGCGCGCGATTGCCGCCGGCGAGGCCGAAAGGCGCGAGATCGCCCTCGAGCCCCGAGAGCCCGGCGACAAACGCCTGCGCGCCGATGCGGACGCGCTGATGCACCACGGTCGCGCCGCCGATCGCCGCGTGATCGCCGATGCGGACATGGCCGCCGAGCAGCACATTATTGGAGAGCACGACATGATCGCCGATGCGGCTGTCGTGGCCGACATGGGAATAGGCGAGAAAGGCGCAATCATCGCCGATGCGCGTCTCGCCGCCGTCCGCCGGCGTCCCGGCGTTGATGGTGACGCCCTCGCGCACGAGGCAGCCGCGGCCGATGACGAGCGCGCCCGTCCGCCCGCGCGACTTCAAATCCTGCGCCGCCGCGCCGAGCGAGGCGAAAGCATGGATTTCCGCATCCGCGCCGATGCGCGTGCGCCCCGCGAGAACCACATGCGAGAGGAGACGCGCGCGATCGCCGAGCTCGACCTCGGCGCCGATATGGCAGAAGGGACCGACGACGACGCCCTCGCCGAGGCGCGCGCCCTCCTCGACGACGGCGGATGGATGGATGCGCGCGCTCGAGGTCATGGGCCCATCCGGGCGATGCGGCGGCGTCAGCCGCCGATCATCACGCTCAGCTCCGCCTCGCAGACCAGCGCGCCATCGACCAGCGCCCGGCCGGAATACCAATAGATATCACGCTTGCGGGCCTTTTTCGTCATATGCAGCTCGACGCGGTCGCCCGGCGTCACCGGCCGGCGGAACTTGGCTTTGTCGATGGTGGTGAAGAACACCTTGCGCGCAAATCCGGGCGGCTGCGCGCGAACGGCGATGACGCCGGCCGTCTGCGCCATGGCCTCCACCAGCAGCACGCCGGGGAACACCGGATTTTCGGGGAAATGGCCCTGAAATTGGGGCTCGTTGAAAGTGACATTCTTGATTCCGACGCCGCTCTCGTCGCCGCGAATGTCGACGACGCGATCGACGAGAAGCATCGGATAGCGGTGCGGCAGCAGCTGCAAAATCTGGCTGATGCTCAGGGATTCCGGCGCGTCGGCCGTCGTTTCTTCGGTCATATTCTGTTCTCCCCTGCAGGCCCGGTCGTCATTGCGCCCGGCCCGTCTTGCTTTCCGGCGTCCTGCGCCGGTTTCACTTGGCGTGGCAACGGCTTCACTCGGCGTCGCGTCGGCCTGACTCGGCGTCGCGCCGCTTCATTCGGCGTCGCGCCGCGCTTGGCGGTCGAGCAGCAGCTCGCCGCGCAAATGGCGTCGCGCGGGACGCGCCGGCGCGCCGCTCCAGCGCGCGCCGGCCGGCACGTCGCGGGTTACTCCGGACTTGGCGGCGATCTGCGCGCCATCGCCGATGGTGAGATGGCCGCCGATCGCGGATTGGCCGCCCAGCGCCACGAAATCGCCGAGCTCGCAAGAGCCGGCGAGACCCGATTGCGCGACGATGACGCAACCCCGCCCGATCACGACGTTGTGACCGATCTGGACCAGATTGTCGATCTTGGTCCCCTCCCCGACGATGGTGTCGCGCGTCGCGCCGCGGTCGATCGTCGTATTGGCGCCGATCTCGACGTCGTCCTGCACGATGACGCGGCCGATCTGCGGCGCCTTCACATGGCCGTCCGGAGACAAGGCGAAGCCGAAACCGTCCTGGCCGAGGCGCGCGCCCGGATGCACGATGACCCGGTCGCCGAGCAACGCGCAGACGATGCTGGCGTTGGCGCCGATCGAGCAGTCGCGTCCGACGCGCACGTCCGGCCCGATCACAGAGAGCGGGCCGATCACGCTTCCCGCGCCGATCTCGGCGCGCGGGCCGATAACGGCCCCGGGGTCGACCGACACGCCCGGCTCCAGCCGCGCCGTCGGGTGAATGATCGCGCCGGGCGAGACGCCGCTCGCCGAGAATAGAGACTGCGGCCGCAGCGAATCGGGAAACAGCCGCGCCATCACCCGGGCCATCGCCTTGTGCGGCTCGGGCGTCACCAGCGCGATGACCCCGCTCGGCAGAGCGTCGAGATCGCGGCTCCGCAACAGGCAGGCGGTGGCGCGGCAGTGGCGCAGAGCCGCCGCGTAGCGTCTTCGATCATAGAAGGCGAGCTCGCCCGGGCGCGCCAAATCGAGCGGCGCGACGCCGATGATGATCTCCGCCGCGTCGGGCGAGATCTCGGGAATGCGCGCGCCGGCGATCTCGGCGATCTCCCCCGGCGTCAGCGGCCGGTCGAGGCGGAAAAATCCTGCGGCGCCCATGCCGCGCACTCCCGAATCGTCGCGCCCGGCCGCGGCCGGGACGAAAAGCGGAAAAGAGCCCCCGCCGGCCCGTGCAGGGCCAATCCGGGCGCTCTCGACGAAAACGATCCCCGAGCGGCGGGTCTCGCCGCTCGGGGATCGCAAATTCTAGTCGCTGTATCGGCTGTGCGCCAGCGGCGACGCCTTTAGAAATTGGTGCCGCCGGAGAAGCGGAAGCGCTGCGTCACATCGCCATAGGCCTTGGACAGCACCACCGCATAGTCGAAGCGGATCGGCCCGAGCGGCGATTGCCACAGCGCCGAGGCGCCGACCGAGGAGCGGATCTGCGCCTTATCACCCGAGACGACGATGCAAGAGCCCTGGCCATAGGTGGGAGCCGAATAGGGATAGACGCAAGGCAGGTTGGCGACGCCATACAACGAACCGCTGAAGTTGGTCTGGCCCTTGTAGCCCCACAGCGTGCCGGCGTCGGCGAACAGAGCGCCACGCAGGCCGATGTCCTTCGGCAGGCCCCAGATCGGGAACTGCACCTCGAGCGAGCCGCCGATATAATTGCTGCCGCCGAGCGAGTTGCCGCGCGAGCTGGTCCAGTTGGAAATGTCGCGCGGGCCGAGGCCGCCGGGCGCGAAGCCGCGCACCAGCGTCGGGCCGAGGTTGAAATTGTCCATCACCCGCATCTTATAGTCGCCGAGCGCGAACATATTGCCGCCCTGCACGCGCGCGATGCCGACGACGTCGTCGACGAAGGGCAGCTCGTGGAAGTAGCGCAAATCGCCCGTCGTACGCACATAGCGGCTGTCCCCGCCGAGCCCGGCGACGTCCTGCGACAGCTGCGAGTGGATGCCGTTCTTCGGATTACGGAAATTGTCGAGCGAGTTATAGGCCAGCGTGTAGCCGACGAGCGAGGTCAGACGCGCGCCGACCGATTCCTTGATGGCCAGCGAGGCCTCGCCGTTGGACTGACAATTGTAGAGGATGCTGAGATCGGCCTGCGTCGGCGCGAATATGTAGCCGAAGCCCGGCGTATACCCCGGCAGCGGCGACTGACAGTCGTTGTAGGGCCGGTTGCTGTCGTTGGGGATGGAGATCGTCGTATTGTAGATCGAGTAGCGCGGCGAGAGGCTGATCTCCTCGGTGATCGGAATGCCGAAGCGCAGCGTGCCGCCGATCGAGGTCGTGCTGTAGTAGGAGTAGTTATACGCGTCCGACTTCTTCGCGAAGAGATCGAAGCCCGCCGAGAAGCGCTGATCGAGGAAATAGGGCTCGGTGAAGCTGAAGGACACGCCGCGCGCGCGCTGGCCGGCCTGCACCGAGAGGCGCGTCGCCTGGCCGCGGCCGAGGAAGTTGCTCTCCGACACGGAGACTTCGCCGATGAATCCTTCCGTCGTCGAATAGCCGCCCGACACGCCGAAATTGCCGGTCGCCTGATCCTCGACGTCCACATTCACGATCACGCGATCGGCCGCCGAGCCCGGCTCGTTGGTGACGCGGACCTTCTTGAAGAAGCCGAGGCCGTTGAGGCGACGCTCGGCGCGATCGACCAGCACGCGATTATATGCGTCGCCCTCGCCGATCTCGAACTCGCGGCGAATGACATAGTCGCGCGTGCGGGTGTTGCCGCGAATATTGATGCGCTCGATATAGACGCGCGGCCCCTCGTCGACGACGAAGCGGATGGCCACCGTCTGAGCGGCGGGATTGCGCTCGCCGCGCGGACGCGCCTGCGAGAAGGCGTAGCCCTTCTTGGCGATCTCGCGCGTCAGCGATTCGACCGTCTTCTCCACCGCGTCGCCATTGTAGACGTCGCCGGGCGAAAGCCGCAGATAGGGCTGCAGCGAGGCGGGATCGATATCGGGCAGATGCGACTCGATGTCGACATTGGAGACGCGATATTGCGGCCCCTCCTCGACGACGACCGTGATGACATAGCCGCCCTGGGCCGGATCGAACACCGCGTCGGAGCTGACGACATGGAAGTCGGCATAGCCGTTCTTCAGATAGAAGCGCCGCACCAATTCGAGATCGGAGGCGATGCGATCCGGATCATAGACGTCGCTCGTCTTGATGAACGACAGGAAGTTCATCTCCGTCGTTTCCATCAGATCGACGAGACGGCCCGTCGAGTAGACGGTGTTGCCGACGAATTTGATATCCTTGACGCCGGTCTTGTCGCCCTCCTCGACGGCGAAGACGACATCGATGCGCCCATTGGGCAGCTGCACCGTGCGATAGGTGATCTTGGCCGCGGCGCGGCCGGAGCGCTTATAGATTTCGAGAAGGCGCGCAATGTCCTGCTGCACGACCGTCTGATTGAAGGAGCCATGCGCGCGCGTGCGCACTTCCGAGGTCAGCGTGTCCGTCTTGACCTTGCTGTTGCCCTCGAAGACGACGCGATTGATGAGATTGGTCTCGGCGACATGGATGACCACGCGGCCCTTCTCGCGGGTGGCGGTCACATTGGAGAAGCGGCCGCTGTTGCGCAGCGCCTCCAGGCCCTTTTCGACGTCCTCGGGGCTCGTCCCGGAGAAATAGGAGCGGATCACCTCGGAATCGCCGCGGGCATTGCCGACGACGACGATATCCTGAGCGAGAGAAGGAAGAGAGAAGCCGAGGACCGCCGATACCACGGCCGCCATGAGATAGGAACGATTCCGAAAAGCCTCGATGGACCGCATTGTCAATCCTAAGTCCTCGTCGCGCCGTCGCCCGCCGAAAGCGGCGCGGCTCACGAACTGGGACGACGCACGCACGCTGCCGCACGCCGTCCGATCCGATGTTCACCTTCTACAAGGTTTACCGTTTACTGCAAATGCCGAACGCCGCGAGTTTCCCCGTTTTGCCCGGCTCGTTGCCGCGAAGCCACGTTTTATGGTCAGCGTCGCGTTAACGTGGGAACCCGCGGCGGAGCCGCGAGTCCCGAGTGACGATCCTCCCCAGAATGATGGCGAAAAGCGGTCACAAACGCTCGTCCTGGCGAAATCGCCCCGCTTTTCCGCGGGAAGAAAGAGACCAGACACGAAACGCTCAATCGACTCCCGCGCCACTGAGCCGCCGCAGCAACCTGGCGAGATCATTGTAGGTGGAGAACACCATCAACGTGCAGACCATGGCGAGTCCGACGCGGAATGCGTATTCCTGCGTACGTTCCGCGAGCGCGCGTCCACGCGCCGCCTCGATCGCATAGAACAACAAATGTCCGCCGTCGAGCAGCGGCACCGGCGCCAGATTGAGCAGGCCGATCGAGATCGACAATATGGCGATGAGATTGAACAGCGGGCCGACGCCGACCTTGTCGATCGCCTTGGCCATCTGCCCCGAGACCTGCGCGATTCCGATCGGGCCGGACAATTGATCGGTCGCCTCGCGACCGACGACGAGCCCGCCGAGATAGGAGCCGGTCCGCTCGATGATCGTCCATGTTTCGGTGACGGCGAGCACGAAGGACTGGCCGACGCCGAAACGCTCCTCGCGCTGGTCGGCGGGATCGGAGCTCGCCTGCAGGCCGATCATGCCGATCTTGGTCTTGCCGAGCGCGGTCTCGATCTCGCGCAGCTGCGGGACCGCCTGCAGCGTCACATCCTGGCCGGCGCGGCGCACGACGATCGCCAGCCCCTTGCCGGTCGAGGAGGAGACGATCTCCTGCATCTTGCCGAAACTATCGATCGGCTCGCCGTCTATGGTGAGGACGAGATCGCCCGGCTGGAAGCCGGCCTGCTCGGCGGCGCCGCCCGCCTGCACCGAGGCGACCTTCGGCAACAGGATGTTGCGTCCCAAGGCGGCGTAGAGAAAGGTGAAGATGACGATCGCCAGCACGAAATTGGCGAGCGGACCCGCCACCACGATCGCCGCGCGCTTCCACACCGGCTGGGCGAAGAAGGTGAGCTTGCGCTCCTCCTCCGGCATCGAGTCGATGCGCTCGGGATCGGGCACGCTCGCGCCATTGGCGTCGCCGTGGAATTTCACATAGCCGCCGAGCGGAATGGCCGCCAGCCGCCAGCGCGTGCCGTAGCGGTCATAGAAGCCCCACAGCTCCGGGCCGAAGCCGATCGAGAAAGCATCGATCTTCACCCCGCACCAACGGCCGACGATGAAATGGCCGAGCTCGTGGAAGAAGACCACCATCGTCAACACGAAGACGAAGGGGACGACGTAGATGAGGATCGTCATGAGCAAGTCCAGCAAAGCGATACTCCCGGCAAACGCTACGACCCGAGAGTCCGCCGAACGGCGCTGCTCTCTTGGTTACTGAAGCGTTAACATGCCCGAAGCCTGGTTCATCGCCAAGGCGCCGCGCGATCTTTCTCTCACAATATGGTCAATGACGAGGGCGTCATCAACGGAGGCCGGCTCGCGCGCCGTGCCGTCCTGGAGCGCGGCCTCCAGCGCTTCCGCGACATGGCGGGCGATTCCGGGGAAGCCGATGCGGCCGGCGAGGAAGGCCTCGACAGCGATCTCATTGGCGGCGTTGAGCACGGTCGGCAGACCGCCGCCGGTCCGCATCGCTTCGAGCGCGAGGCCGAGCGCGGGAAAACGCTCGAGGTCGGGCTTCTCGAAAGTGAGCGCGCCGAGGGCGACGAGATCGAGCCGCGGCGCCGGCGTCTCGATTCTCTCGGGATAGGCGAGGCAATGGGCGATCGGCACGCGCATGTCGGGACGGGCGAGCCCGGCCGTGACCGAGCCGTCGGCAAAGCTCACCAGCCCATGCACGATGGATTGCGGATGCACGATGACGTCGAGCTTTTCCGCCGGCACGCCGAAAATATGATGCGCCTCGATCAGCTCGAGCCCTTTGTTCATCAAGGTGGCCGAGTCGATCGTGTTCTTCGGCCCCATCGCCCAATTGGGGTGGTTGAGCGCCTGCTCCACAGTGGCGGCCTCGATCGCCTCCCGGGTCCAGGTGCGGAACGGCCCGCCCGAGGCGGTGATGGTCATTTTCTCTATGCGCGAGACGTCCTCGCCGCCGAGCGCCTGGAAAATCGCATTATGCTCGCTGTCGATCGGCAGCAGGCGGGCGCTGGCCTCGCGCGCCGTGCGCATGAAAGGCGCGCCGGCGCAGACGAGGCATTCCTTATTGGCGAGGGCGACGACGCGCCCGAGCGCGAGCGCGGCATGGGTCGGCTCGACGCCGGCGGCGCCGACAATCGCCGAAACCACCAGATCGGCCTCGCGCGTCGCGGCCTCGATCACCGCCTCGCGACCGGCGGCGACCTGAATATTGGTGCCCGACAGCGCCTCCTTCAGCGCCGCATAGCCCTCTTCGTCGCGAATCGCGACGAATTCGGCCTTCACGGCGATCGCCGTGCGGGCGAGCGCCGCATGGTCTCGCCCGCCGGCGATGGCGGAGACCGAAAACCCTTCCGGGTCGCGCATCAGCAGATCGACGGTCGAGCGCCCGATCGACCCCGTCGCCCCGAGCAGCACGATGCGCTTCGGCCGCCCGCCGCGCGCCCTGGTGACAAACTGCTCCGATCCCGCCCCTGTCGCCATATTCCGTCGCCTACCAGATGAAAATACCGGCGGCCAGGGACTCCTGACCGCGCAATCCGCCGAGCAGCGCCGCGAAGGCGCTGGCGAAGATGAAACCGTCGACGCGATCCATCACGCCGCCATGGCCGGGGATCAGATGGCTCGAATCCTTCACGCCGAAACGCCGCTTGATCCAGGATTCGAAGAGATCGCCCGCCTGCGCCAAAGCCGCCGCGACCAGTCCGACGAAAAACAGCGGCAGCGTCGCCGAGGCGCTCCAACGGCTGAGATGGACGACGCCGACTCCCGCGAGCGCGCCGCAGGCGAGGCCGACCAGCGTTCCCGACCAGGTCTTGCCCGGCGAGACGCGCGGCCAGAGCTTCGGCCCGCCGATCAGCCGGCCGCCGAAATAAGCCATCACATCGGTGCCCCAGACGACGGCGAACAGCCAAGCGATGGAGATGGCGCCATAATCGGGCGAATGGCGCAGCACATTGGTGGAGACGATCAGCGAGCCGGCGTAGAGCAGTCCCGCCGGCGCCCAGAGCCTGCGTCCGGGCCCCGCCAGAATCGCGAGAACGGCCGAGAAGAAGGCGAGCGCCACCAGCGCGAGCGGACCGCCGCCATGGGCGGCGAAGGCCGTCGCCCCGGCGAGCGCGGCGCCGCCGAGGGCGAATCGGGCCAGCGCCATCTCGCCGCCGACGATGCTCTGCCACTCCCAGGAGACCGCGAATCCGGCGAGCAGCCAGAACAGCGCGAAGGCGTCGCCGCCGACATAGAGCGCGACGAGCGCGGTCGCGATCAACGCCGCCGCCGAGCCGATGCGCGGACCGAGATCCGCGAATCGCGCGCCCTTGGCGCCGGCGAGGGCGGCGCCCGAGCTGGCGCCCGCCTCGACGCCCGCCTTGGCGCCCGACCTGGAAGGCTCTCTCATGAAGCGGTCTTCGCTCTGCAGTCGGCCGAGGCGAGGCCGCCGAATCGTCGATCGCGCTGCGCATATTCGTCGATCGCCGCTTCGAAATCGGCCCTGCCGAAGTCCGGCCAATGGACGGGCACGAACAGCAATTCCGCATAGGCGGCCTGCCACAGCATGAAATTGGACAGGCGCTGCTCGCCGCTGGTGCGGATGATGAGGTCCGGGTCCGGAATATCCGCCGTGTCGAGACGCCGGGCGATCGCCTCGGCGTCTATGTCCTGCGGGCGCAGCCGGCCGGCCGCCACCTCCTCCGCGAGCGCGCGCGCCGCCGCGGCGATCTCCTGCCGCGCGCCGTAATTGAAGGCGACGACGAGGGTGAGTCCGGTGTTGGCGGCGGTCGCCTGCTCGGCCTCGCGCAGCAATGCGGCGATCTCGGCGGCGAGATCCCCGCGCGCGCCGATGACCTTCACGCGGACATTGTTGGACTGCAGCTCGGCGAGATCATTGCGGATGAAGCGATGCAGCAGAGCCAGCAGGCTCTGCACCTCCTCGGGCGGGCGCGACCAGTTCTCCACAGAAAAGGAATAGACCGTGAGATAATCGACCCCGAGCTCGATCGCCGCGCGCACCGTCTTGCGCAATGCCTCGACGCCGCGCCTATGGCCCTCGAACCGTGGCAAGCCGCGCGCCGCCGCCCAGCGGCCATTGCCGTCCATGATCAAAGCGACATGACGCGGCGCGGCTCTCGGCGCCAACGCCGGCGCTCCCAGCTCCAATATTCCACCGTCTCCCATTTTTTTGTTCCGCGCCATCCTCGAGAGCTCGAGCCGGACCGGCCGGCTCTTCGCGACAATCGATATCCACAAATCAAACCTGCATGATCTCTTTTTCTTTTTGCGCCAGCATGGCGTCGATCTCGCGCACCGCCTCGTCGGTCGCCTTCTGCGCCTCGCTCTCGTGACGCTTGGCGTCATCCTCCGGCAGAGCGTGATCCTTGAGCAGCTTCTTCAATATATCGAGGCCGTCGCGCCGCACGTGACGCACGGAAACGCGCGCGTCCTCGGAGTATTTATGCGCGACCTTCACCAGCTCCTTGCGGCGCTGCTCGTTGAGCTCGGGCGTGCGAATGCGCAGCACCTGCCCCTCGATCGTGGGCGAGAGCCCCAGATTCGAATCGCGAATCGCTTTGTCGACGGCGGAGACGAGCCCCTTGTCCCACACCTGCACGGCCAGCATGCGCGATTCCGGCACGCTGATCGTCGCCACCTGGTTGAGCGGCGTCGCCTGGCCATAGGCCTCGACGTGAATGGGCTCCAGCAGGCTCGCCGAGGCGCGCCCAGTGCGAAGTCCGCCGAGCTCGTGCTTGAGCGTCGCCAGCGCGCCCTGCATACGGCGCTTCAGTTCGGGCAGATCGAAAGTCTGAGCCATAGGAAACTTTGCCTATTCGTGAAGTCAGTCGGTTCGAACGAGCGGGCCGTGCCGGCTCAGGGTCGGAGCGTCTCATAGAACATAATCCGCCGAGGCGGAAATCGTCGGCCGCGTCCCGAGGGCGTCGGCCGCTGACGGACCGACAAATTTTCGAGGAACGACATGCTTTCAAGGGACGACATGGATTCAAGGAACGACATGGGTAGCCCGCCCCCGTCCTTCCATCACCGCGCGGATCGCGCCCTCGTCGGCGATGGAAAACACGATTATGGGAATCTTATTCTCGCGAGCAAGAGCGAAGGCGGCAGTGTCCATCACGGCGAGGCTCTTGGCGATGGCCTCGTCATGGGTGAGCTGCTCATAGCGCCGCGCGGAGGGGTCGCGCTTGGGGTCGGCGGTATAGACGCCGTCGACCTGGGTCGCCTTCAGCACGGCGTCGGCCGAGAGCTCGGCGGCGCGCACCACGGCGGGCGTGTCGGTGGTGAAGAAGGGCAGGCCCGTGCCGCCGGCGGCGATGACGATGCGGCCCTTGGCGAGATGATGCAGCGCCGCCCGCCGCGAATAGGATTCGCAGAGAGAGGGCATAGGCACGGCCGAGAGCGCCCGCGCCTGGCGTCCCTGCGCCTCGATCGCCTGCTCGAGCGCGAGGCCGTTCATGACGGTCGCCAGCATGCCGATCGAATCGGCGCGCGCGCGCTCTATGCCTTTGTCGGCGCCTTGAATGCCGCGAAAGAAATTGCCGCCGCCCACGACGACCGTGATTTGCGCGCCGAGCTCGGCCGCCGAGGCCAGATCCTTGGCGATCCGCTCCAAGGTCGGCGCATGCAGTCCGTGCGGCGCGTCGCCCATCAGCGCCTCGCCCGAAAGCTTGACGACGACCCTCTTCCATTTCGGCGGGTTCGACGGGTCCGTCATCGACGCCTCTCTTTCGCTGGTGGGCCTCTGTTCGACCTTAATAGGAAACCGCCGCCGCCCCGGCAAGGCGCGCAGCACAGGAACCGGGCGCCGCTTCGATCACGAGCCACCCCGATCACAGGCCCTCCGATCACAGGCCGCCCGATCACAGGCCGCCGAGAAAATCGTCGATCGCGCGAAAGAAGGACGCCGCGTCGCGGCGCGGAAACCCCGCCAGCCGGCGCAGCCCCTCGCGCCGGCGCGGCGAATCGGCGTCGCGATAGGCGAGGATCGCGTCGCGCCAGCCCGGCCCGTCGAGCGGGTCGACATAATCGAGCGCCTCGCCGGCGATCTCGCGAAACGTTTCTATGTCCGAGGCGATGATCGGCGCGCCGCAGGCCGCGGCCTCGGCGACAGGCAGGCCGAACCCTTCGGCGAAGGAGGGCGCGAGCGCGGCCCGCGCGCCGGCGAGCAGCCCGCGCAAGGCCGGCGTCGACAGGCCGGAGACCTCGACCACATGCGGCCGCAGCGCGGCGCAGCGCTCCAGCATGTCGAGCACATTCTCATTGTGCCAGCCGCGCTTGCCGACCAGGACGAGCTTGGGCGTCGACGCCCCCTCGCGCTCGGCGAGCTCGCGCCAGACATTGAGCAGAAGCACATGATTCTTGCGCGGCTCGATGGTCCCGCAGAGGACGAAATAGGCCTTGTCCGCGAGGCGCGGATCGATGGCGGCGCCGGTCTCGAAGACCGGGGCCGCGGGCAGGCCGGCGAGGCAGAGCGGGAGATCGGCCCTGCCCTGCTGTCGCGCGAATTCCGCGACGCGGCCCGCGACGGCGCGCGAGCCGACGACGACGCCGGCGGCGCGGCGCGTGATATTGGCCATTGCGGCGCGATGCTTGTCGCGCTCCGCCGGACGAAAAAACTCCGGCGTCTCGAGCGGCAGCAGATCATGGACGAAGAACACCGGCTTCACGTCCGGCCGCGCGTCGAGCCAGCGCAAATGCCAGTCCTTGTCGACCGGAAATTGGCTGGCGTTGACGTAGATCGCTCCTTGCGGAGCCTCGGACATCGGCCGGCCGAGGCGAAAGGCCCAGCGGCGCATGGCGCGCCAATTCTCGGGGACGACGCCCCATCCCCGCCGGCTGACCCGCGCCGCGCCGCCTCGGGCGGGCGGCTGATCGAGCGCCGCGACCAGATCCTCGAACACGGCGTCCTCGCGCGGGTCGAGGAATTCGTTCCAATAGGTCTCTATGTCGACGAGCGTGCGCAGCGCCTCTTCCGCCGAGGCGAGCCGCGGCCCCAGCGCCGCGCAGGCGAGCGCGACGCTCCCCGCCGGCCCCTGGTCGAGAAAATGCCGCGCCAGCGCGAAATCGACGCGGTCGATGCCATTGGGCGTCGGATTGAGCGCGCGCGTCACCAGGCGCGTGACGTCATAGACCACGGGCCGCGCCGGCGCGCCCGATGTCATTTGCGGCACCGCTCGCCTCGCTCGCGGCATCGCCAATGGTCGATGACGTCGTTCGATTCGCGAATCACGCGCTCGCTCTCCCTGGCGAGACATTCGCGATAATGGAACACCGAGGCGATATAGAGCTCCACCTCGCGCCCGCAGGCCTCCGCGGCCTGGCCCGGCATGAAGACGCAGGGCGGCGATCCCGGCTGCACGCAGAGATTGAATCCAGAAGCCGCCTGCGGGAAAGCCGGCGCAGGAACGACAGCGATCGCCGCCGCCGATACGGCGACGCGGATAGCGGACAGGAAGCGCCGCCCCGCTCCGCGCGGGGGCGGACGCCGATCGATGATCATCCGACGCTCGTCATGAAAAAAGCCACGCGCGGAGAATTGCCTCGTCGCGAGGCCGGGCGCAAGGGCGCGCGCCTGGAAGCGCTACTCGCCGAGCGCGCCGCGCGGCGCGCGACGGGCGTCTCGCGGCGCCTCCCGCTTGTCGCGAACGCGCGCGCCGAACCATTCGACCGCATCGGCGAGCGCATCACGATAGGGCCGCGAACGATAGCCGAGCTCGCGGCGCGCCTTGGAATCGTCGAAGAACATGGTCGTCGCCGACAGGCGCAGGCTCTCGACATTGAGGAAAGGCTCGCGCCCGGTGAGGCGCGCCAGAGCCTCATTGACATGAGCCAGAGGCACGAGCGGCCAGCGCGGCAGCCGCACACGCGGCGGGCGGCCGCCGATGAGACACGCGACCTCGGAGAGCAGCTCGGAGAGCTCGACATTCTCGCCGCCGAGAATATAGCGCTCGCCGATTCGTCCCTGGCGCAGGGCGGCGAGATGGCCGGCCGCGACATCCGCCACATGGACGACGGCGAGGCCGGTGTCGACATAGGCCGGCATATTGCCGCGCATCGCCTCGAGCACGATGCGCCCGGTCGGCGTCGGGCGGACGTCGCCCGGCCCGAGCGGCGCGGAAGGATTGACGATGACGGCCGGCAGCCGGTGGCGCTCGACCATCTCCTCGACCAGGCGCTCCGAGAGGAGCTTGCTGCGCTTATAGGCGCCGAGGCGATCGCAGACCTCCAGCCGGCGCGTCTCGTCGCAGAGGCCGGAGGCGTCGGGCGCGAGCGTCGCGACGCTGCTGGTATGGACGATGCGCTCGACGCCGGCGCGCAGCGCCTCCTCCATGACGGCGCGGGTCCCGTCCACATTGGTGCGCATCACGACGCGCGGATCGGGCGCCCAGAGCCGATAGTCGGCGGCGACATGGAAAACAAAGCGCACGCCGCGGAGCGCGGCGCGCAGGCTCTCGCGATCGGTCACATCGCCTTCGAAAATCTCATATTGCGGGCGGAGATTGGCGCGCGGGCTCGTCGGCCGCACAAAGGCGCGCACGCGAAAGCCCTGCTCGTGCAGCAGGGCGGCGATCGCCCCTCCGATGAAACCGCTCGCGCCGGTGACGAGGGCGATGTCGCGCGTGTCGCTCGTCATGGCCAAAGCGTCGATAGGCTCCGCTGCGCCGGCGCCGTGCGCGCCGTTCTCACGACGCAGCAACTGGGGCGCGCAGCGCGAAAGACAAGCCCTGCCGCCTCCGGCCCCAGCTCTGGCCAAACGCAGTTCCGCGCGCAGTCTCCACCGAAAATGTCGCGAGCCGTCAAAACCGAGCCTGCCGTCCTTATCCCCGCCGCCTCAGCCGGCGGAGGCGCTGTGGAACTCTTGCGCAGCCTCGGCCGGTGTCGGCTCGGCCGTTGCGCGGCGCGTCGGCAGGCGGTGAACCGTCGCCGTCTCCGGCTCGTCGTCACGGTCCATCCGCGACAAATCCTGACGCACCATCCAGACGAACAGAGCGAAAGCGATCGCCGAAGCCGTCCCGATCGTCACATCCAGAACCGTGAAGCGCCACAGCCGCGCCTCCACCACCTGCGGACCCA
>NZ_DATBQF010000081.1:0-86544 GCF_036560965.1 Methylosinus sp.
GCAACCGCTCCCGAAGCTGGTCTTCGATCGTCATCGGCGTCGCTCCTCAAAAGCACGACGCCATCCCTCCGATCAGAGGTCAACTGCCCAGCCCCCGCCGTCCACAGCCGATCGGTGTGGCACGGCCGCACCGCTTACGAAAGAACCTGCGCTTGGCTGGGACGCTGTCGTCGCCTCGCCAAAGACTTCGAAGCCACAATCGCCAGCGCCGTTGCCTGGGTGCTCGTCGCCAACATCCGCACCCTCACCCGACGCATCGCAAGGGGTTGAGCCAAAACGTAAACATTTCGAGTCCGACTCTAAGGAGAAAAGATTACAACGTGAATTCAATTATATATGTGTTCAAAGTTTTATCCTGGCCGGCGCGCCAGATCGAAAATAAAAAATCCGCTGCCGTGTCCAGTCGCGCGAATTCGGTCTCAGAAATGCCAGAGCCGATCGCCGATTCTCATCAGCGCCGACAGGCTGAGCAAGCGTCCGAAGGTCAGGCAAAGCTCGGCCGCGGGTCTCACCCACGCTCTCGGAGCGCGTCTTTTCGGACCGATTTGGCGTTTGCGGGCGCGTCGCACACTTCTCGACAACATCTCGAACCCATCCGCGCCGAGGCAGGCTCGAATAGCGTCCGCCTGCGCCGCTATGCGCGTTTCGATATAGCGCGTGAGGCTCTCGGGCTGCCGAAAGTCGGGGTGCGCGACATAGGATTTCTGCAGGCAGACGAGCGCGCTGACATAGCGATCCACGCCGAGGCGCTCGGCCAGCGTATCGACATCGTCGACAATCTGATCCACGACGGCGCGCCAAGCGATATATTCCGCATTGAACGCCTTCTGCGGATCAGAGCTATGGACCCCGCAGAGCTCGGCGTGGCTCGCGAATCCATTTCCGCCGTGAATTCGATAGATGGTGAGGGGGGCGTCGATGAGCGCGACGCCGCTCAGCAGACGCACGCCTTTGTTGAGATAGGTGTCGCCGTGAAATCGCAGATCCATGCGAGGACGGTCGCCGAGGAACAGTGTCAGCGCATCTTTCCTGAAGCAATTTCCAGAGGTCGGCGCATAAATCCAATCCTCCCAAGCATGCGCGTCGACGAAATGAACACGGGATTCGACATTGCTCAGCGGCGCTCGTTCGAATGGCCAGAGGTCGGAGGAAAGGTCGATGGAGCGCAGGCGCTCCTTGCGCACTCCACGTCCCGACGCGATGTAGTCGCTGAAGGCGCTCCACGACGTTCTGACGACGCCGCCATTCGTGGATTGCAACATATCCGAAGAGGTGAAGCCGACCGCCGTCCGCAGCGAAAAATGAACGAAGATGTGCGTTTCGACGAATGTCGAAAGCAGCATGTCGTCGGCGTCGAGAAAGACGATGTATTCACCGGAGCTCGCGGCGAAGCCGGTCCCGAAGGCGGCGGTCTGCCCCAAATTTTCTTCATGGCGGACTATTTTGACTTGCGGTGTCCTGCGTCGAATCGATTCGAGCACGACGTCGCTGTCATCGTTCGACGCATCATCGACGATGATGCATTCGATACGCGGATAAGTCTGAGCGAATACTGAATTGAGCGCGTCGAGCAGGAAGCGGCCATAGTTGTAATTGGTGATGACGATGCTCACCAATGGCAGGTCGCAGGCGGGCCTCTTGCCGGTCGCGCGACCGATGTCCTCGCCCGCCGAAAAATTACCATCCTGAAATTGCGTGAAATTCTCTAGCATATTCAACTCTGTTTTTTACATTTCATGCGTCGCCCGGCGCGAATACAGGCGCAGTTTTGACCGCGCGCGCGGCAATCGAATGTCGAACGTTATATAGGTAATTTTCCGTATTGCAATGCGCGCAGCCTCGCCATGATGCGGTCGAGAGTCGGCGTCGCCGGGCCGCCGTTCGGCCCTGGGCCAATGCTAGAAAGCCCGCTCGAACAGCCAATAGGCGCCGAAACAGGCGATGACGGCAGAGCCGGCGCGCACCAGGCGCGGATCGCGCAGCCCATGGGTGAATAACCTGTCGAAGGCCAGAAGCAGCGGAAGGACGACCAGCACCACGCCGATCTGCCCGGCCTCGACGCCGAGATTGAAGCTCGCCAGCGCCGGAACCAGCGCGCGCTGTGGCACGCCGATCTCGATGAGGCCGCTCGCAAAGCCGAAACCATGAATGAAGCCGAAGACGAATGTGTCGCGCCAACGTCCTTCGATCTTGCAGGTGTAGAAATTCTCGATCGCGACATAGATGATCGACAGCGCGATCGCGATCTCCACCCAGCGGCTCGGCAGATCGACGAGCCCGAGCGCGGCCAATGACAGAGTGACCGAATGCGACACGGTGAAGGCCGTCACCAGCTTCACCACCGGCAAGACGCGCGTCGCCCACAGCATCACCGCTATGAGAAAGCACAAATGATCGTAGCCGGTCATGATGTGCTCGATCCCAGCCGCGAAAAACTTCGGCGCGAGCTCCCAGGGCGTCAGCAGGGGCTTGGAGAGATCGACCATCGCGTCGCCGGGAAAGATCATCACCTCGCCCGGCGCCGGCTCCAGCCCCTGGAGCTGCGCCTCGGTCAGGCGCTCCCCGGCGTCGCGCTCGCCGATGCTGACGAGATGCTTGGCGCGCTTTCCCTGCGCCTCGAGCAGCTTGAAGGGATTGTAGACGATCTGGCCCGCGACGGCGCTGCAATCCATGCGCAGCACGACTTTCGAATCGCGCGGATTGGCAGGGTCCGCGCCCACCGAGACAACCTCGCTCGGGCAGGTCGCGCCGTCCTCGTTCTGCATCGCGACGCGGCCCTGAATGAATTTGCCGATCATCGCCTCGATCACGCCGGGCTCGGTGAGATCGACATCCGCCTGGCTCGGCTTGCTCTCGGTGAACATGCGCTCGATGTCGGCGCCCAGGAAGCCGACATCGACGCGATAATGGCCGTTCCCTTCGGGCACGATGCGGCTGCTGGAAATATCGGCGGTATGGGCGCTCGCCCCCGCGCCGCCGAAACACAGGAGAACGACGATGAGCAGAGCGATCGGCGAAGGCGCCATTCCTGTCGACTCCCATTCCTGTCGACTCCCTTGACGGCTGGCGACAAGGAGACGTATGCACGAAAAGGCGATAGTGCATATCGCATCGGCGTTGACAAGGTCGCGGGCGGCTTTGCCTGCCGGGCGGCCGTCGGGCGCTGCGCTGCACAATCGTAAGTGGGACGGGGCCCCTTGCTCGAGCTCGAGAGGCCGCTTAGCATCGATGGATGCAAGACAAACGGAAACCATGATCTCTCGCGCCGCGGCTCCCGATCGCAATCACTGTCGACCCGCAATCGCCCGGCCGAGCCTCGCGCGCGGCTGCGCGCTTTTTCTGCTCTGCTCGGCGATCGGAGGCGCGACGCCCACATCGGCGCGGGAAGGCGGCGCGGAGCCGCCTGCTGCGCGTATCCTGCCACACTTTGCGGGGCCGTCGGCGATCGGCCTGCTCGGGCCGTCGCAGCCGCCGCCGCGGGCCGAGCGACCCATTCTGCTCGCCCATGCGATCGTCGTGCGCACCTCTCCGGCGCAGGACGGCGTCGCCGTCGGAAATATCGGCAAGGTCGATGTCTGGTACGATGCGGGCATCAGGGACGCCTTCGCCGCATTGGCCGTGATCAGCGCCTCCGGCGAGCGTGTCGACAAGCGCGACGCGGCGATCGACCGTTCCGATCCCGCGCATGTCTCGGTGAGCGTCGATCCGCTGACCCCGGGCAAATATAAGGTTCGCTATCGCGCGCTGTCGGCCGACGGCCATCTCGTCAGCGGCGCCTGGGATTTCGACGTGCTGCCCTGAGAGGCGCGAAGGTGAGCGGCCGTCTTCACGCGACGAGAAAAGCCGCTCGACAATGGAAAAAGGAAACAGCGACGATGAGCCCGAACGGCCGGATGAATCTGATGTTGTTTCTCGCCGTCATTCTGATCGCCGGCGGCAATGTCGCCGCCTTCTCTTATTCTTTTTGGGGGCCGTCGTTCAAATTATATTGGAATGATTTTTTGGACGCGCATTTCTATCGGCCGGCCGTCAAGGCGGGTGATCGCACAATGGCGAATTGCCTCAAGGTGAGCGACTTCTACTCCGCGCGGCTGACGACCTATTTCCTCGCGGATTCGGAACAGAGCGCCGGAGGGCCGACGAACGACCTCAGCAAATATGCCGAATATTGTGATCGGCTCCCCGGAACGGGAAAGGTCATTTTCTCCGTCACGCTCATGGAGAAAGATGTGAGGAGCCAATCGGTCGCGCTCTCTTTTTTCAAGACCGACCCGAAGGGCGCCGCGGAGCTTTTGACCGCCGTGCCGTCCAAGCCGCGTCCGGCCGGCTTCGTGACGTTGGAATCCTCGGTCGACCACAGAGGGAACTATGTCCTCGAGCTCGCTTTCGGCGACGGCAAGGGCGAGGAGGATTTGATCAAAATGCCGATCTCCGTGGGCCAGTGACGCCGCTCGCGGCTCATATCGGCGTCGCCGGGCGGCGGCGCGCGCGGCGCTTGTGGCGCCAGCGCAGAAATCCGGTCACATAGAGCAGGAGGGGCGTGAGCCCCGTCAGCAGAACGAGCGAGCGGCCGAGCGCGCCGAAGGCCTCGCCGCAATGCAGCGGAAACAGCCATTCCAAGACTCGCTCGCCCGTGGTGAAATCGTCCCGGTCCTGCACCTGCAGCACGCGGCCGCTGTAGCGATCGACGCCGATATTGCGGAATGTCTTGGTCCGGTTGGGCTCGTCATCCGATTGCTTGCCGACGACATAGACGCTATCCTCGCCGCTCGGCAGGAGTATCCAATGCAGCCGCCCGGCGGGGAAGACTCGATCCGCGATCGCGACGGCGGCGTCCAGGCCGATCGGCGGCCGTCCGGCGATCGGAGTCGATTTTCCATAATCGGGCTCGGGACGCACAGGCGAGAGCAGCGTCGCCAGTGAATGCGTCGTCGGCTTGAAGATCATCGCGACCCCGGTGGCAAGCGTCGCGAGCAGGAGAAGCGCGAAATAGACGCCGACGCTTCTATGCGCGTCATAGGCGATCCTCTCCGGGCTCGCGCCCCATTTGATCGTCAAACCCAGCCGCCAATCGCCATAGCGCGGCCGCCAGAGACAAAGACCGATGAGAATCGAGAGGAAAAGCAGAAGGCCGATCGCGCCGACGAGATAGGCGTTGTTCACGCCGAGCAGCAGCGTCCAGTGAAACGCCATGACGATCTGCACCAAGGGCTGCGAAAGCACATCGTCGCCATGCGAATATAAGCGGCTCCCGGTGACCTTCGCCGTATAGGGATCGACGAACAGCTGGTGGAAGTAAGTGTCGAGATCGTCGGTCTCGACCATGTAGCTCACGATCGCGGCCGCATGCGCATGACGCGGGAGCGTGAGGCGCTCCGGCCGTCCGTCCGCCGGCATCGCCGCTGTGGCCGCGGCGAGAATCTCGTCGAGCGGGCGCAACGACGGCCGAGCCGGCGCTTCCACGCGCATGAGCGGCGCGTTCAGCCATTCGTCTATGTTTTCGCGAAAGGCGAGCACGCTGCCGCTGAGCCCGATGAGGACGAGGATCGCGCCCGCGAAAAGGCCGATAATGCGATGGGTCGCCAGAAATATTTTGCGGCCCCGCTCGTTTCGACCCATGATGGACGCCTCCGACTGTGATCTCGCCTCGCCCCATCGGAGCGCGGCGGGTATCGGTTCGGCTGCGTCGCGAGGCAAGCCGATGGGAGCGTCTTCCTGTCGGCCTGTCAACCGCGCCGATCGCCGGGAGCGATGCGAGATCGCTCGGGCTCGGACGGCGCCTGCGGAGAAGTCTCGATCTTGCGTGGCGGAGGTTTTTATCCTCGGACGTAAATGTGATATCGATTTATCGAGGGGCGGCCACGAGGTCGCGCGCCAAATCGGCGATCCATACTGCGCTGTTCCGTCGCATCGAGACTTATTGTATCTCTCTTGAACAGGCATAGGCTCGCCAAAATTGAAAAATAACGGCGGAGGACCGTATGGGGAGCGCCCAGGAAAGCAAGGAAACGGTGAGGCTCGTGGCGGTCGTCGCGATCGTCGCGGTGGTTTCGCTCGTCGTCGCGGTCGGCCTCAGAATGTGGAAATAGCGCCGCGCTTCGTGGCGCCGCTCACGCGATAATATCAGGCGTGAGCTCGTCTTCCAGAAAAGCGATGCGATCGCGCAGCAGCAGCTTTCGCTTTTTCAGCCGCTGAATTTGCAGCTGGTCCACGGCGCCGACCGATAGAAGGGCGTCGATCGCATCCTCGAGGTCCCGATGCTCGAGCCTCAGGCGCTCTACTTCGACCCGTATCGCGTTGCATTCGACTTCGTTGAGCTCATCGACCATTCGGCAACCTGCCCGAGCGCCGCGCTATGGCGAATCGTGACGCTGGATTATCGCCTCGCATCATGTTCATCTTCAAGTCCCAATGCGGATCGGCGCAATATTTCCGCCGACCTCAGTCGATCGCTATGGTTTGGTTCAGCTCCACACAGGCGGCGGGGTCGACGCGCTCGAGCCGGAACACCCGGCTTTGGCGCGCGAGCTCCAGTGTGGTCGGTTTTTTCTTCTGGTCCGGGCCGCGCCAGCCGCTCACGCCTTCATCCATGTAGAGCGTGACCGAGGCGCCATCATCGGCGAGGTCGATCGGAAAGTCCCCGCCGTCCTCGGCCGCGGCGCCGAGGCCGCCGCGCGCCATGCATCGAGCCGCGGCGTCCTTGCGGAAGGACTGAACGAGGCGGACGCCATGGACGTCGCGATTGGCCTCGTCGCTCCAGGCGCAGCCGCCGACGACATAGAAAGGCTTGGCGTGGCCCTTCTGACGAAATTCGATGCGCAGCTCGCGCGCGTCCTCGGGCGTGATGGAAAGCTCGCGACGAAGCGAGATCCGCGCAGAGACGACGGTCTGGCCGGGATGCTCGCGAAGATGCGCTTCGTCATAGCGGCGGAAGAAACAGGCGCCGCTCGGCGGAATTTTCTCGATCAGCAGATTTTTGGCGGCGGCGGCGCTCGTGAGAGCGAGAAACAGACAGGCGCAGATCGAGCGGCTCATCTTCCGGACGTCATCCTCCGGCGGGCGCCGGCGCATAGGCTTCGCGCATCGAGGCGATCTGCGTGATCTTGTCGTCGAGCGCGCTCCAGTCGTCGCGTTCGGCGATTTGCGCCCAGATCGATTCGACCTCTTCGATCAGCATAGTGCAGGGGATGGCGCGACGGAAATAGGCATGATCGAGATTGGCGGAGGGCGCCGTCTCATGCGCGGCGAGCGCGTCGCGCAGGCCGGCGAATTCCGGCGCGTCATAGGCCGCGGCCTGCGGGCTCGCGGCGGCGCGCTCGCGGCTCGCCAGCCCGCCGCGCCAGTCGAAGAAGGTCTGCTCGAAAGCCGCCTGCGTCTTGCCGAGAAATTCGAGCAGACTCTTGGCGAGCGCGGCGTCCTGCGCCGGATCGTCGGCCGGCAGCAGGCCGAGCCGGTCGAGCAGGGCGAGCTGGAACTCGCGCTGAATGACGGACTGATAGCCGCCGAGAACCTGGTCCGCCCGCTGCAGCCCGACATGCGTCAAAATGGTCTCGGCGAGCCGGGTGAGGTTCCAGCCCAGCGCGCCCACCTGACGGCCGAAGGCGTAGAGCCCGCTGTCGTCGAAATAGGCCGCCGTGAACTGCGGATCATAGCGCGGCGCGAATCGCCACGGGCCATAGTCAAAGCTCTCGCCGGTGATGTTGATATTGTCCGAGTTCAGCACGCCATGGACGAAGCCCGCCGCCATATAGCGCGCGCCGAGCCGCGCCACGCGCGCGGTGACGCGCTCCAGAAAGGCGCCAGCGCGGCTGTCCGCCGGCTCGTCGGCGAGCTCGGGGAAATAATGGGCGACGCAATGGTCGATGAGCCGACCGAGCGCGGCCTGATCGTCGAGATGGGCGAGGCGCTGGAACGTGCCGATGCGAATATGCGAATGCGAGAGCCGCGTCAGCACGCTTGAGCGCGTCGGCGAGGGCTCGTCGCCGCGATAGAGCGGCTCGCCGGTCTCGATCAGGCTGAAGCTCTTGGAGGTGTCGACGCCGAGCGCCTCCAGCATTTCCGTGGCGAGAATCTCGCGCACGCCGCCCTTGAGCGTGAGCTTTCCGTCGCCCTGGCGCGACCAGGGCGTGCGGCCCGAGCCCTTCGTGCCGAGATCGAGCAGCCGGCCGTCCCCTGCGTCGCGGAGCTGGGCGAGCAGAAAGCCGCGGCCGTCGCCGATGTCCGGATTGTAGGTGCGGAATTGATGCCCGTGGTAGCGCAGCGCCAGCGGCTTGGAAAAGCCGCCGGGCAGGGGCTCGAAACGCCCGAAATGGCCGATCCATTCCGGCTCGGTCAGCGTGTCGAGGCCGACGCGCTCGGCCCAGCGCTGGTTGCGATAGCGCAAAATATGCGCGGGAAAGCGCGCGGGCTCGACGAGGTCGAAAAAGCCGTCGCCGAGCGAGGCGTGGAGGGTTTCGGCGCGATAGCGCGGGGAAGGGGGCATGGGCGTCGTCGCTCTCGCGTTGAGAATTGATGCATCGGGCCTCGCGTCGAAGCAAGCCGGGCGCCCACGGGAGCGGAAAGGGCTCGGCGCATAAAAAAAGGCGGAGAATGCTCTCCGCCTCGACGCTAGACCTCTCGAAGGCTGTCAATGCAGGCTGACGCCTTGCCGCAGCTTGTTGATCTCGTCTTTGAGCTGAAGCTTTTTGCGCTTCAGCTCGTGGAGCTTCGAATCGTCGTTTCGGGGATGATGCTGCTTCTGCTCGATCTCTTTCTTGAGCGCCTGATGGCGGCGTTCGAGCTCGACGAGATGGGTCTGTAGCGACATACGGCGCCTCCTTTGGTTCATGACAGAAGGACGACGCCAGTGTGACACGAATTCATCGCCCTGCAAGAGGCGGCGCGGTCGCAGGGATGTGAAATATTTCGCCCAAAGGCCCTGTTCGCGGAAGGAAATCTTAAAATTTCCTCGGATTCGCCCGCCCGGCGGCGCCATGCGCGGAAAGGTTTCGAACGGCGCTTGCGCCTCGGCCCGACAGCCATTATACGAGCGTCACTCGCGCCGGACGAAGCATCCCGTCGGCGCCGGGGGCGCGTAGCTCAGCGGGAGAGCACTACGTTGACATCGTAGGGGTCACAGGTTCAATCCCTGTCGCGCCCACCATTCCGGGCCCCTGATTCCCCACGCTCGGTTCCCTCCATCGTCCCTCGAGCCGCCTCGAGCCATCCCACTGTCCATGACGAAGGGCGACCTCTGGCGGACGCCGTTCCGGCTCGCGCTGTCCGGGCGCGGCGCGGCCCGCGCGCATCGGGCCGACCCCGGCGCCGGTCGTTCTGCAATATTCAGACTCGACGCGCCGCCGACCTCTATCTCGAAAACGCGCGCGTTATTCGACGTGCGTCTCTTCGAGCTGGACGTCGCCTCGAGAGGGAAGTCGCCGATTGCAATCGACAACGATATCGGCTCCAATAGAAAAGATTCGAACGCCGAGGAAACCATCATGTCCGAAGCCGAAGACAAAGCGCTCGTCGCGCAGATACTCTCTTCTTATCTTTCGAATAATACTGTTGCTCCTATGGACCTTCCCTCTGTCATCGCGGCCGTGAAAAAGGCCTTCGGCGGCGACGATGTCGAGCCGGCGGAGGCCGGGGCCAAACAATGGCGGCCGTCGGTTCCGGTGAAGAAATCCGTCAGCCCCGACGCGATTACTTGCCTTTGTTGCGGAGAGCCGTTCAAATCCTTGAAGCGGCACCTGCAGGCCGAGCACAAGCTGACGCCTGAAGACTATCGCGCCGCCTTCGATCTGAAGAGCGACTATCCGATCGTCGCGCCCAATTACGCCGCGCAGCGCTCGGCCCTGGCGAAATCGCTCGGCCTCGGCCGCAAGCCCGCTGCTAAAATTCTGTCCGCGCCGAAAAAGCGCGGCGCGCCGGTCAGGAAGGCGGCCGCCCCGGCCTGACGCGTCTACTCGACGTGATAGGATTCGAAAGCGCCGCCGCCGTGATAGCGGGAATAGGCGTATTGACCGTATTTCCGGGCTTTCGCTTCGATCACGCGATTGAACACGACGCCTGGGATCTTGCCGCGATCCGGCAGACGTTCGATCGCATGCGCGACCCTCGCGCGCGGGGTCGCCGCCCAGCGAATGACGAGAACCGTCTTATCGACGAGCCCGGCGACGATGATCGGATCGACGACGAGGCCGATCGGCGGCGTGTCGACGACGACGAGATCGAACCGACGACGCAAAGCGGCGAGGAGACCGTTCATCTTCTCGGATGCGAGCAGATCGGCCGAGTTCTGTATTTCGCCGCCAGCCGGTAGAACCCATGTTCCGCGCTCTTCATCGAAGACGATCGTCTCGCTCGGCCCGGCGGAGCCGATGAGGAGATCGACGAGGCCGGGCTTTTCGTCGGCCGAGAAAAGGCGCGATGCGGTCCGATTGCGAAGATCGGCGTCGACCAGCAGCGTCCGCAGGCCCGATTGCGCGGCCGAGGCCGCGAGCGCTGCGGCGATCATCGTCGCGCCTTCTCCCGGGGCGGTCGCGGCGATCTGAATCAGTTTCGGCGGATCGTCGACATCGCTCATCGTGATCGCGCTGCGCAGCGTGCGGCAGGCTTCGCTCGCGCGCGAAAGTGGTTTCGCACGGATCTGGTCCGCGAGATTCGGCGCGGCGCGCGCACGCGTCTCGAGGATCGAGGCCAGAAGGGGAAGCGCGAGCGTCGCCTCGATCTGGGCGAGCGTCGTGAAGCCGGTGTCGGTCAAGTCACAGGCGTAGGCGCCGCCGAGGCCGACGAGCAAGCCGAGCGCGAGCGCGATCAGCATGGTCCGTCCATTGTCGGGCCAGGACGGAGCGCGCGGCGCGAGCGCCGGCGAAATGATCCTCGCTTCGCGCGGCTCATAGGTCGATTGCTCTCGAACCATTCGCGCGCGGCGCAGCGTGTCGTCGAGCAGCGTTCTGTCGGCGGCGGCGGCGCGCTCCAGCTCGTTTCGCGTGATCGCCTCCGACTTGCCGCGATCGTCGGCCGAGAAAATTTCGCGCAGCGTCGTCTCGGCGGCCTCGCGGCTTCCCTCGGCGAGCGCGAGCTCGTGGCGGACGCCGACGGAGAGCCGGCGAGCTTCCGCCGCGATGGCGCGATCGACCTCTGCGATCTGGGCGCGAAGCGCGACGACCGACGGGTGCGTTCTGTTGTAGCGCGAGCGAAGCTCCGCCTCCTGTCGGGAGAGACGCGCCGCGCGCAGGCGCAGCTCCGTGATCGCGCCGCCGACGCCGGGGAGATCGGCGGCGTTCCCGCCATTTGCCTCGATCCGTCGCAGCAGCGCGAGGCGCGCTTCTCGTTCGGCCGCCTCCACCCGCGCGCCCGCCGCTCGTCGCGCCAGACGCCCGCGCTGCTCGGGGTCGATATTGGCTCCATCGGCGGTCGCCGAGGCGTCCGTCGCAGCGCGAAACCGCGCCAGCGCCTCCTCGGATTCGCGCGACTGCCGCCGCAGCGCGACGAGCCGGTCGGAGAGCCAGGCGGAGGCGCGCCGCGCCGCCTCGAGCCGCGTGTCGAGCTTGTCGACGAGATAGGCGTCGGCCACGGCGTCGGCGAGCCGCGCCGCTTTCGCCGCATCGGCGGACGTGACGGCGATCTTGATCACCGGCGAGTTGCGCGGCACCGCGACGGCGAGGGCGTTCTTGAGGCGATCGATCGTCGCTGCGGTCGAGGCGGCGCCGAATTCGGCGTCGTCGTTCAACCGCTCTCGCTCGACGACGCGCCGCAGCAGCGCGGCGGATTTGATGACGGCGATCTCGCTCTTCATCGTCTGCCTGCCGATCTGCGCGTGGGTCAGTATCGCATCGGCGCCGATCGCGCGGTCGTGGCGCATTTCGATCAGCAATTGCGTCGAGGCGGTATAGAGCGGCGTCGCCGATGCGATGAAGAGCGCGCCGGCGAGGAGAGCGAGAAGCGTCGCGCCGACGAGCGGGGCCCAGCGCCGGCGGACGAATTGCGCCGCAGCGCGAAATTTGCGGCGGCGCGCGTCCAGCCAGGACGCCGTCTCGAGCCGCCCGAGCATGGGTCTCGGCGCGGTCAGGCGGGGCCCGCGAACAACATGCGGCGACTGTCTCCTTCGAGCACCAGAGCGGTGAGGATAGAGGTCGCGAAGGCGCCGGTATCGACATTGATGCGATTGGGCTGGATGTCGGGCTCGGAGACGGGCGTATGGCCGTGCACGATCATCTTTTCCCAGCTTCCACGGAAGCTCAGAAACTCCTCCCGGATCCAGAGCAGATCGTCGGCTTTCTGCTCGTCGAGCGGCACGCCCGGCTTCACCCCCGCATGGCAGAAGAAATAGTCGCCATAGCGCGCCGTCAGCGGCGTCTCCGCCATGAATCGCCGGTGGTGAGCCGGCAAGCGCGCGACCAGCGCGCGGCGCGCCTCCTCATAGCCTTTGCCGCGCATGACGGAGGAGACGTCCACGCCATAGGAATGGAGCGTCTCCATCCCCCCGAACTTGCGCCAGCTCTCGAGGACCGAATCATCCTCGAGGAAACGCAGCAAGACTTCTTCGTGATTGCCGCGCAGCGCCTGAAAGGGGGTCGGAAACTCGCCGCGGCTAAGCCATTCGACGACGGTCGCGGATTGGAGGCCGCGATCGATATAGTCGCCGAGAAAAATCGTCAGCGTCTCGCTCGGCGCCGAGGGCCGCTCGTCCTCGATCCGGCGCGCGAGCGTGTCGAGGAGGTCGGCGCGCCCATGAATATCGCCGACCGCATAGATGCGCAAATCGGGCGGAAGGACAGTCGGCAATCCAGTCTGCAACGTCTGAAATCGAGCCAATCGTGCAATCGTCATCTCGTCGACCCGGTGCAGCCGCGCCCGGGGCCCGGCCGCGACAGTCGGCCAGAAGTCTAGATCATATCGTCGACCGACGAAATCATCAGCCGCCGCGATCGTCCGGCTTTTATCCGCGATCGATCGACAACCGCCGCATTGTTGACATATTACCTCGGCTATGCTCAAGATGAGAAGCACTCAATTTGGCCCATAAAGCCCTGTTTGCAATGGGATATTTCCAATATGAGGGTGGCGTCGCCGGCATCGAGGGATAGGACGGCGCTCCGTCTCCAGCTGGCTGACCTCGGCTGGGCGACGGCGGCGCCCTTTATCGCGCTCGCGCTGCGCGATCCCGCGCTTCTCGATCCGAGCGATTTCTCACAGGACATGCCGGCTCCCTATCGCTACGCCTTCCTCTCGATTTCCTGCTCACTGCTGATTTTATGGGGCTTCCGGCTGAGCGACCGCATGGGGCAGTTTTTCTCGCTCCGCGACGCGGTCGATGTCTGCGCCGCCTCGGCTTGCGCTGTGGCGTCGAGCAGCGTGGTTCTCTTCACGCTCACGAGGCTCGAGGGCGTGCCGCGCTCGACTCCCGTTATCTATGGCCTCGTTCTGAGCGCCGGCCTGATCGTGATCCGGGCGGCGACGCGGCTGCACCACAAGGACATCTGGCGCAAGGAGCTGGAGACCGACGTCGCCGACCCTTCGGTCGCCTTGCGGCGCGTGATCCTGATCGGCGTGGACCGCTTCGCCTCGGTCGCCATCAAGCTGACCGATTATCAACGGCCGCGGACGACGCAGGTCGTCGCGGCCCTGGATGCGCGGCCGTCGTTCGTCGGGCGGAAGGTCGGCGGAGTCTCGATCGTCGGCCTCCCGCAGGATATAGGGGCCGTGCTCGACGAATATGCCGAGCATGGCGTCGAGATCGACGAGGTCTGGCTCGCCGACGACAAAGAGGCCTTGCCCGCCGGCTCGCTGGAGGACGTCGCCGCGCAATGCGACGCCCGCGGTCGGGACTGCCTCGGAATTTCGGAAGCACTCAATCTCGCGCCGCGGCAGGCGCGGCCGCAGGGGCCGTTCGAGACGCCGCCCGACCGGCGTTTCGACGCGCCCGATTATTTCGGCGCAAAGCGCATGATCGACCTGCTCGTCACGAGCCTGCTGCTCGTCGTCGCCTTGCCGACGGCGATGATCGTCGCTTGCGCCATTCTGATCGATGTCGGCGCGCCCATTGTTTTCTGGCAGCAGCGGGTCGGGCGCGATGGCGAGCGATTCTACGTCTATAAATTCCGCACGTTTCGGCCGCCCTTCGACCGCCTCGGCCGCCGCGTGCCGAAGGAGCGGCGCCTGTCGAGAATTGGCCGCGCGATCCGCTCCGTCCGGCTCGACGAGATTCCGCAGCTCTATAATGTGATCCTCGGCCATATGTCGCTGATCGGGCCGCGGCCGCTGCTGCCGGTCGATCAGCCGATCGATCCGCGGCGGCGGCTCAGCGTGCGGCCGGGCGTCACCGGATGGGCGCAGATCAAGGGCGGAACCCTGGTGTCGCCCGAGGAGAAAAATGCGCTCGACGTCTGGTATATTCGGCACGCCTGCATGCGGCTGGATCTGGCGATCGCGCTCGGCACGCTGGCGGTCGCTTTCACCGGCGAAAAATTGAATCGGGCGGCGGTCGATCATGCGACCGGCTGGTATCGGCGCGAATTCGAAGGCGCGCGCGGCAGGGTGGAGCGTCAGGAGTCCTCCTGCCTTCGCTCGCCGGCGCGGCAGAAAGCGCCGACGCTCGCCCGCGGACGACCGATTTGACGTCGGCGGGAGGACGATCGCTCGCAGGACTTTTGCTTGGAGGACTTTCGCTTGGAGGATTCGTAGCGTCGCGATGAAATTCATCTTCTTCAATCGCTTCTTTGCGCCCGATCTTTCGGCGACCAGCCAGCTGTTGTCCGATCTCGCCTTCCATCTCGCCGCGAAAGGGGAGGAGGTCGTCGTCGTGACCAGCCGCGGGCTCTATGACGACGCCGCCGCGGAGCTGCCGGCGCGGGAGACGTCGGACGGCGTCACGATCCATCGGGTCTATCGATCGCGCTTCGGGCGGCATTTCCTGTGGGGCCGGGCTCTCGACGCGCTCGCGCTCTATCTTCATTTCGCGGTCGCGGCGATGCGCCTCGCCACGCGCGGCGATTGTCTCGTCGTCATGACCGATCCGCCGCTGCTCTCTGTCGTGCTCGCGTCGGCGGCGTGGCTGAAATCCTGCCATCTCGTCAATTGGCTTCAGGATATCTATCCAGAGGTGGCGCTGGGGCTCGGCCTGCGCTTTCCGGCCCCCTTCGGCGCGCTGCTCGTCGGAGCGCGCGATCTCAGCCTGAAATTCGCCGCGTGCAATGTCGCCATCGCGGAGCGCATGGCGGCGCGTCTCCTGACGCTGGGCGCGCCGCCGGAGAGCATCGCCGTCATCCCCAATTGGTGCGACGACGAGGGCGTGCGTCCGCGCCCGATCGAAGACAATGCCTTGCGCGCCGAATGGGGATTGAGCGGCCGTTTCGTCGTCGCCTATTCCGGCAATCTCGGCCGCGCGCATGAATATCGCACGCTGCTCGACGCCGCCGAAAGGCTGCGCGGGGAGGCCGATCTGCTGTTTCTCTTCATCGGCGGCGGCTATCTCGCGAGCGGCCTTCGCGCCGAGGTCGAGAGGCGCGGTCTCGCGCCCATGTTCCAGTTTCATCCCTATCAGGACGCAAAGCTGCTGCCGCTCTCGCTCACCGCCGCGAATGTCCATTGGATTTCGCTCCAGCCGACCATGGAGGGGCTGATCTCGCCCAGCAAATTCTATGGGGTCGCCGCCGCCGGCCGCGGCGCGATCGTCATCGGCGACCCGAAAGGCGAGATCGCGTCGCTGGTCACGCGCCACGACTGCGGCGCCGCCATCGCCTGCGGCGACGCAGTCGGCCTCGCCGCGCTGCTGCGCCGATCGATGCGAGATCCCGAGACGATCGACCGTTGGGGTCGCAATGCGCGCGCTCTGCTGGACGGCGAATTCGGTCGCCGCCGGTCGCTGCTGCAATGGGAGACGCTGCTCGCGAGCCTCCAGCTGAGCAGCGTCGACGCGCATGAGCTCGATGCGACATGCGCCTCGGCCCGCCGCGCGGCCGAATGATCGCCGCGCGTCAATCGGCTCTATCGCGCTCGGCTTCTCGCGTCGAAGGCGCCGCCTCCAACGGAGGCGTCAGCCGTTTCTCCAGCGCCAGCAATGCGAGGATCGATTCTGCGACCAGCCGCTGCAGCGCGTAATAGAGACCGGCGCGGCCGTCGAGAAACAGGCCCTTGACGAAATAGGCGTAGACGAAGGCCGCGATCGGCGCCAACGGCGGATGGCTGCGCAGACGGCGCGCGAGCGAATGCGGCTCGGCGTCGAGCCGCTCGACCTCGCGCGACATATAGCCGATCTGCGACGCGACGAAGCGCGTCGACGATTTTCGGTCGTCGTGGACAATTCTGCCCGCGAGCCTCTCGACGCGGCCCTCGACGCGCCAGCCCTCCGTGTGTCCGCGATCGAGGATTGCGAAGCGCCCTCGGCGCAAAAGCACGGTTTTCGGCGGATAGAGGGAGCCGCGCAGCGGACGCCCGAAGATCGCGTAATCGAAGGCGATCTCATAGGCCGAGACGTCCGACGCCGGCGGCAGCGCGCGCAGCTCTTCGATGAGCGACTCGCTCACGTGATAATCGGCGTCGAGCCGCAATATCCAATCGGTGCCGACGCCGGTCTCCATGACGGCGAAACGCCATTGGTTCGCATGGGTGTCGAAAGGCCGCGTGAAGACGCGTATGCGCGCGTCGGCGCGCAGGACGGCGAGCGTTCCATCCGCGCTGCCGCTGTCGACGACGACGATCGTCTTCGCCCAGCGAAGGCGCGACAGCGTGCGGCGAATATTCGGCGCCTCGTCGCGTGTGAGCAGAACAGGGGTGATCCGATCGAGCAGGGAAGGGGCGGTCATCTATGCGGAGCCTCGCTCATCGGGTCGCAGCAGGACGCCTTCGTGCAGCAGGACGCCTTCGTAATGCGCGATCATCTCGGTTGCGGCGGCGCGCCAGCTCCATCGCTGCTCGACGACCCGGCGTCCGCGCGCGCCCATTTCATCCGCGGCGCGAGGATCCGATAGAAGCGTCGCGAGGCCGTGCGCGATCGACGCGACCTCGGGCGCGACGAGAACGCCCGCCGAAGCCGCGGCGACCACCTCCGCCGCGCCGGCGACGCTGGAGACGAGAACCGGCCGACCGTGCGACATGGCCTCGAGCACGACATTGCCGAAATTCTCGTTGAGCGAGACGAGAGCGAGGCATAGACAAGCGCGATAGAGCGCCGATCGATCGGGTTCGTCGATCTGCCGCGCGATGATGGTCATGCGGTCGGCGACGCCGAGCCGGTCGGCGAGACGCGCCAGTCCTGCGCCGCCGCCCTCGTCGTCATTGCCGGCGATGACGCATCGCAGATCGGGCGTGCGCGCGACCGCCTCGATGAGCGCTTCGATATTTTTCTTCCAGCTGATCCGTCCGAAGGCGAGGACGAAGGGCGATCCCGCGATCGCCGCGGCCACATCGGCGCCCACGTCCCGCGGCGTCTCCCCCTGCGGCGCAGCGTCGACGCCGAGGCTGATGATCGCGACGGGCGGCAGATCGAAGCGGAAGCTTTTCAGATCATTGGCCTCGCGCCATGAGGTGACGTGGACCGCCGCCGCTTCGCGGAGCGTGCGTCGCTCGAACAGCGCGATCCAGGCGGATTTGAGCATCGTGCTCTTGGCGCGCACGAGCGACGCGACCAGCATTCCGTGCGGCGACAGAACATAGGGCGCGCCGCGGCGCGTGGCGATGCGCGCCGCGGCCAATGTCGGCCAGAGGAAGACGGAATGGAGATGGAGAATGTCGAACTCCGCCGCGTGTCGCCGCAGCGCGTCGCCCATGGAAGGCGATCGATAGAGGCGTCGCCCGAGGCCGGTTTCGAAATAGGTTACGCCGACGCCGTCGAGATCGACGCGCGCGCCGATCGGCGTCGGCGTCACGCCGGGACCATCGACATTCGTCGTATAGGCCTCGACGTCATGGCCGAGCGCGGCCTGCGCTGCGGCGAGCCCATGCACGGCATGGATCGTGCCGCCATAGCGGACAGCCGGAAGATAGGTCGGGGTCACATGAAGAATGCGCATAGCGGCGTGTCTCCGTCAGGACCTTTCGGCGAGGCAGCGTTCGATCGCCTCGATCATCCGATCGCGTCCAGCCTCGACACGATCGTCGCGGCTGCGCGCGCGAGCAGCCGCGCCCATGGCGCGCAGCCGCGCGATCGGCGTGCGCGCGATCTCGCGCAATACCCTCTCCAGCGCGGCGGCGTCGCCGGCCGGGAGCAGCCATCCCGTCTCGGCGGTGACGCGCTCGACCGCGGCGCCGGTCCGATCGCTCGCCAGCACGGGCATGGCGGCGGCCATCCCCTCGATGACGACGAGCCCCCAGCCGTCGTGACGGGAGGGCGCGACGAGGACGTCGGCGCGGGCGTAGACGTCGGGCAGCGCGTCCATCTGCGTGAAGCCGACGTGAGCGACGCGGTCCGGATGACGGCGCGCCAGCCGCTCCACCAGCGGACGCAGCGGCCCGTCGCCGACGAAGGTCGCCGCGATGGCGACCCCGTCGGCGAGCGCCCGCTCGAGCGCGGCGACGAGGAGATCGACGCCTTTGCGCGCGATCAGCGAGCCGGAGAACAAGAGCCGGGGGAGGCGCGCTTCGGCGTCGTCCCGCGCGATCGACAGAAAGCCAGAGAGATCGGAGCTGTAGGGAATGTTTCGATAGCGGCGGCGCGGGCCGAACTCGCGTCGATAAGAGGCGACGGCCATTTCGCCTATGCCCCACATTTCCGATCGGGTCGCATGAAAGGCGCGCATGGCCCATCGCCGATAGATCGCCCCGACGACGAGCGGCGTCTGGTAGCCGAAGCGCTCGCCCCAGAACACGAAAGGGCGGCGAGCGGCGAAGCGCTGCGTCAGCAGCCGTCGCAAGCATGGATCGCGATAGCCGCCGAACACGCAGAAATCGCTGTCGCGCACCCATTGCTCGAGCTGCGCGAAGGGCGCGTCGCGGCAGCAGGCGTGCTCGTGAGCGAGCGTGGGCGCGCGCCAGTCGCGGTCGGCGTCCGTCATCCGCTCATAGATCACCCGCAGCGCGATCCGCCCATCCGCCGCGAGGAGATCGAACAGCCGCGCCTGATAGGGCGACGGCATGCGGGTCAGGATCACGACGGTTCGCACGGCTCCTCGCTATCGTTTCTGGCGGCGGGCGTCGCGGCGGCGGTCTTTTTGGAGGTGACGAGGCTGACGGCCGTCCAGGCGAGCACGGCATAGGTCATCAAGACGATTTCCTGCATCGAGCGCATGCCGACGAAAAAGACCATCAGGCCGAGGCAATAGAGAACGCGGGCGTTTTCATTGCGCTCGCGGAGCAGCGTCGTCCAGGAGGCCGCGGCCCAGCCGAGCAGCAGCGCGCCGATGGCGACCGCCGCGAGCCCATAGGAGGCGTGCAGCTCGCCGATGATCGAGCTCGACAGAGAGACATCGGATTTGCCGACCAGTCCGGGCAGGCTGAAGCCGGCGTCGATCGGCTTGTCCGGCCATAGCGCGCGCGGAATGGGGCGGACCAGCACGTAATAGATCTGCTTCCAGCCGACATATTCGACGACGTCGGGGAAATAATGGACGATCTGCGCGAGACGCAGAAAATTGTCGTCCACATGGAATTGGCCGGCGAATTCGTAATCGTCGAAATCCACGTCGCCGCTCAAAAATCCTTCGAGCCCGACATTGCGGATGAGCAGGATGAATTGCAGCAGGCTCAGCACGCCGATCGCGCCGCCCGCCACCACGGCGGCCCGCACGATGGAGAAGCGCTCTTTCAGGATCATCCACAACAGCAGGCCGGAGCCCAGCATCATGCCGATGATCCGACGGCCTCCGCTCTGTGCGAGAAAGGCGCAGACGATCGCCGTGAACAGGATGGATATCCAGACGCGCGGATCGGCCCAGCGCGCCTTGGCGCGCGTCGCCACCAGCACGGTGGCCGCCGGCAGCACATAGCCGAAATAGGCCAAATGATCGATGAAGGCCTCCCAGCCGCCGAGATCGCCGCGCGACCAGGGCGCGCCGAAGCGGGGCTGAAGCAGGCCCTCGATCATCCGCGCCGGATCGAAGCTCGTCGGTATGCCGAAGGATGAAATGCAGAGAACGAAGCAGATGCAGACCGCGATAAAGGCGTTCTGCGTCGGCAGATCGGCTCTCGCCGCGCGCGCGATCGGCTTCGGCGCGCCGAGCGTCGGCGCGAGCCGGCCGAGCGGGATGAACATGGCGAAGATCGCGACGGTCTCGAGCGCGGCGATCACATCGTCGCGACCGAGCTCGTCGAGCGGATAGGCGCCCTGCAGCAGATCGAGCAGCACCCAATAGATGATCGCGACGAGGAGAAGATTTTCGGCATGGAGCAATCCATGCAGCCCCTCGAGGACGCCGCGCATCAGTGGGATCGCCAGCAGGCTCGCCGACAAGACCGCCGCGGGCCAGAACATGGCGCCGGGCGGCGCATATTCGACCGGCGTCAGCGCGACCGCGAGGACGGCGCCGGCGCCGATGATCGCCGATCCGGCGAGCGCGACGCCGGCCTCGCCGGGAAGGGCGCGCATGCGCCGCTAGGCTCCTGCGCCGAGGTCGCGGCGGCGCCGACGCAGCGCCTCGCGCCCCATTTCGCGCAGCTGCTCGACCACTCTGGCGGGATCGAAATCTTCGGCGCGGGCGCGGGCGCGCTCCGACATGGCGCAAAGGCGCTCCGGATGGCGCAGCGCCCATAGGATCGCGTCGCGAAGCGCCGCGGCGCTCGGCTCCGGCAGCACGAGGCCGCTCGCGCCGTCGAGGACGACGTCTCCGCAGCGGCGAGAGACGATCGCCGGCAGACCGTGCGCCTGCGCTTCGAGCTGCGTGAGAGCGAATCCGTCGGAATGCGTCGGCAGGACGAACACATGCGCCTTTCGATAGAAGCTCGGCGTTTCGCCGCGCGGCGCCTCGCCGAAGAACCGCAGATTGGCATAGTCCTTTTGGACGGCGGCGCCCAGCTCGTCGCGGCCGACGATGTGGAATTCGACCGGCTGGTCGCGCAGCGCGGCGGCTGCCTCCAGCAGCGTGAGCGCGCCTTTGCGCAGCGAGACGGCGCCGAGAAACAGGACGACGAGCGGATGGTCCGCGTCGAAGCGCGTGGGATAGCGCCGCGTCACGCTCGGCCCCTCGGCGCGATACATCAGCGGAACGACGCCGAGCTTCTCGCGCGCAATGCCCTCGGCGACGAGACAATCGCGGCTCCAGGCGGAGTTGACGAGGATCATATCCGCGGTCTCGCATTCGTCGCGCCAGCGGCGCCAATAGTCCTCGGGGGGCGCATCCGCCGCTCTGCTTCCTTCGCCTTGGCCGGCGCCTTCGCCTGGGTTTTGGGCCAGCGCCGCGATCAGCCGCGCTTCCTGCGGGCCGCCGTCGATCTGGTTCAGAATGGTGGCGAAACCGCGGCTGCTCGCGGCGCGCAGCGTCTGCGACGCCGCATAGCCGTAGCAGAGCGCGACGCCGCCGTCGGGCGCCACGGGCATTCGCCGCAGCTGCGCGGCGGCGAAGCGGTCGAAGCGGAGATTGTCGGCGACGATCCTGGACCAATTCGCGCCTTTCGGCGCGAGCCGGGCGGCGCTGCGCGACAAAATGGACGGGAGCGTGTCGGCGAGAACGCGCGCCCCCGCGAGCTCCGCCGCATAACGGGAGGCGAGACGCGGGCTCGCGGCGCGCAGCGCGCGGCTCCACGGCCGATCCGGCGGCAGCCAGATATCGGTGACGAGCGCGCGCAGCAGGCCGCGCTGGCGCAGCGCGGCGGGCGACGCATAATGCTCGCGCGCGCCGATCTGGCAGACGATCCAGTCCGTGGCGTCTCGGTCAGAAATCAATCCAGGCTCCCTCGCGCAAGGCGCGCTTCTCGGCGACGGCGGCGGCGGATACGAGACGTCGATGCGCGCGCATCCGCCAGAGATGGCGCGGGATCATCCCCAGCCCGGAGGCGACGCCGCGCCACCGCCCCATCCGCAGGCAGAAGCGGACCCGATTGGCGAGCTGCAGCGCCGCGCGCGGATAGAAGCGCGGCGGATAGCGCAAGAAGGCGAGCAGCGCGATATTGGCGATGGTCGCCGCATTCACGCGCGGCTCGGCGTGATGCGCGCGATCGGTATCGTGAAACACGCGCAGAAAGGGCGTGAACGCCAGCCGCCGTCCGCGATCGATCAGGCGCAGAGCCATGTCTTCCTCCTCGACGCCATAGGCGATCGGCAGCGGCAGATAGCCGCCCGCCTCGAGCAGATGGCTGCGCCGAAACACGACGCCGCCGCCGTTGAAGCCGCCGGTCGCGCGGAAGACGCGCCGATCCGGCGCGAGCGCTTCGCCCGGATGGACGATCTGCGCCGTCGCCAGCGAAAGCTCCGGGAGAGAGTCGAAGAGCGCGGCGGCGCGCGCGAAGAAATCGGCGTCGATCGGATAGGAATCGTCGTCGAAAGCGGCGACCAGCGCATGGCTCGCGGCCTCCATCAGGCGATTGCGTCCGCCGCCCGGTCCGACGCCGGTCTCGCTGACGATGACGCGCGCCGCGGGAAAGGCCGCGCGCACGGCGGCGGCGCAATCATGGCGCGCGGCGTCCACATGCACGATGATCTCGGCCGGCGGCGGACGACAGGATTCGAGCCGGCGCACAGTGTCCAGCGTCTGCGCGATGCGCGCGAAGGCGGTCACTGTCGCGGTGATCTTCGGTCCGTCCGGCGCGGCGCGGCTCATCGATCGGCTCGGCCGGCGATGATGCGCCCGAGCCCTCTCGACCGCCCGCGCAAAATCTCGCGCGTCCCGACCCCGGCGGTGCCCGACAGGCGGCGCATCGAGCCGAGAGATTCCAGAACGGCGTAGACGACGATCAGAAAAAGCGCATGAGCGCGCGAGCGTCCGAGCGTGCGGCGCAGGATCATATAGCGGTTGAACAGATCGTCCTCGGCGGCGATCTCCGCCGTCACTCGGCCGGCCGGCGCATGGAAATGCGCGAGGCGCGCGCGCGGCGCGAAATAGAGCGCGCCGAAGCGACGCAGCTTCAAGGAGAGATCGATGTCCTCGTTCATCGTGCAGCGATGCAGGAAGAAATCCGAAAATCCCCCCGCCGCCACATAGGCCGATCGGCGGATCAAGGAATTGCAGGCGCTGATCCAGTCGATCGGCGTGATCTCCGCGGGCGCGGGCGAGAAGCCGAAGCGCAGCAGCGGGCCGATCACGCGCCCCTGCCATTCGCCCTCGCGCATGCCGAGCCCGCAGCGCAGCGCGAAACGCCAGACGCGGGTCGGCGGCGGCGATCCTTCATTGCTCAGATCCGCCATCACGCCGACGCTGTCGGCGCGCGCCGCTAGCGCCCGCGCGAGCTCGGCGACACAGTCCGCCTCGAGCGCGACGTCGTCGTCCAGCAGCAGCAGCAGATCGCCGCGCGAGGCCGCGATGGCGGCGCGCCGCTGCCGCACCGCATTGGGCGGCGAGATGGCGAGCAGGCGGATCGCGAGACCGCGCGCGCCCCAGGCGGGATCCTCGGCGACCGCGCGGGTCTCCGGGTCGTCGCCGCCGTCGGCGATGACGATCTCGGCGACCGGCCGCGTCTGCGCCGCCAGCGAATCCAGCAGACGCCGCAAGGATTGCGGGCGATCGAAGGTCGCGACGATCGCGCTGATCCGCGGCTCGCCCATCATGGCGCGGCGCCGCGGCCGAGCGCGGCCTCGAATGTCGCCAGCGCCGACCGATGCGCGAAATCGCGATCGCCGGCGACGCCGGCCGTCTCGCCGAGGCGCCGCCGCAGCTGCGGATCGCGCGCGAGCGCGCCCAACGCCGCGCCGAGCGCCGCCACATCCGGCGTCTCCACATGCAGCAGCGCGTCGCCATTGGCGCGCGACCAGGCCGCCGCCGAGCAATCGGGCGGTCCATAGAGCAGGATCGGCAGGCGCGTCAGCGTATAGTCGGCGAGCTTGCTCGGAAAGGAGAGGCGCATCGCGCGCTGCTCGTCCGGCCAGAGCGACATGGGAAGAAACAGCGCATCGGCGCGCGCCGCGATCTCGGCGAGGAAATCCGCCGCCGCGATCATGCCGCCGACGGTCACCGATGGGCCGCCGAGCCCCATCGACTCCGCCTGCGCCGCGGCGAGCGAGCCGAAGATCAGCAGCCGCCCGCCGATCGTCGCCACGGCCTCGGCGGCGTCGCGCAGCGCCGCGACATAGCCCGGCGAATAGACGCTTCCCGCGAAGGCGAGCGTGAAGGGGCGATCCGGTCGCACGGTGGGCGCCGGGACCGATGCGTCGCGACTGCGGAAGGGCGGCAGCACGCTGCCCTCGACGCCATAGCGCGCCGCATAATCCTCCGCCATTCTGGCGGAAATGCAGAGCCGCGACGCGGCGCGCCGATAGACGGCGCCGAATTGCCGATCGATCGCGCGTCGATGCGCCTCGCCGCGCAGCGACATGCGCGGCCAATCGTCATGGACGATCAAATGCAGCGGCAGTCCTCGCCGCGCGGCGAAGGCCGCCGCCGTGCGCCAGGAATTATATTGCCCCACGGTGACGACGGCGTCGACGCGCCAGTCGGCGACGCGGCGCGCCAGGCGATGCGCGTCGAAGGCGGCGACGCGCTCGAGAGCCGCCTCGAAGCAGGGCGCGAAGCGCGTGGTCTGGAGGCGCGGCGGCTTGCGCGTCAGCGCCGCATAGCGCACGCCCGGCAGACGATGAGCGGCGTCGGACGGCCCGAGATAGCCCTCGACGATCCGCAGACGTTCGGCCGGCCAGCTCTCCAGCAGACGATAGAGAAACAGCGAGCCGTGACGCGAGCGCTCGACCGGAAGGCAACCGCAATAGAGAAGATTCACGCCGCTCGTCTCCAGTCAGTCGGCGCGCTCGCCGAGCTTCGTCAGCCTCGGCGGGGCGATCGAGGGTAGGGCCACGAAGCCATAGCCGAAGGATTGCTTGAAGTCCCAGCTTCCTCCTCCGACATTGGAGAAGGGCGTTTCGAACTCGATCGCCTCATGGACCTGATGATCCCAATTGACCATCGTCACCGCCGTGGCGACGTCGACGCAATAATGCCCCGAGGCCAGGAAGATCGGCGCCGCCTCGATCGTGAGCTCATAGGAGCCGGGCTCGGTCGGCAGCGACATGGCGTCGAAATGATGCATGGACCAGAGCGCGATGCGCGCGCGCAGCGCATTGGTCAGGAACACGTCGACAGAGAGGCCGGGCGTTCCATCCGTGTCGAGCAGGATGCGCAGACGCAGCGGCGTTCCCGGCAGATAGATGCGCGTCGGGCCATCCGGTCCGATCATCTCGACCGAGCGGATGCGCGTATGCGCGCCCGCGCCCCAGTCGCGTTCCTCTGCGCCCGTCGCGCCATCCTGCTGGAGCCGGCCATAGGCCGCGATCGCCTCGTCGACGCCGCCCTGCAGCACGAGCCGCCCACGGTCCAAGACGAGGCCGCTGGTCGCCAGGCTCTTCACCGCAGCGAGATTATGGCTGACGAGCAGCACGGTGCGGCCGCCGCGGCGCGAGACCTCGTCGATCTTGCCGAGGCATTTTTGCTGGAAGCGCGCGTCGCCGACCGCCAGCACCTCGTCGACGACGAGAATGTCCGGCTCGAGATGGGCCGCCACCGCGAAGGCGAGGCGCATATGCATGCCGCTCGAATAATGTTTGACCGGCGTGTCGATGAAGCGCTCGATCTCGGCGAAATCGACGATGGCGTCGAAGCGCTTCGCTATATCGGCGCGGCGCATTCCGAGAATTGAGCCGTTGAGAAAGACATTCTCGCGGCCGGTGAGCTCCGAATGGAATCCGGTGCCCACCTCGAGCAGGCTGGCGACGCGGCCCTCTATGGTGACGCGGCCTTCCGTCGGATCGGTGATGCGCGAGAGAATTTTGAGCAGCGTCGACTTGCCGGCGCCATTGCGGCCGACGACGCCGACGATCTCGCCCTCTGCGATCTCGAAGGAGACGTCGCGCAGCGCCCAGAAGGCCGTGTCCCCCTGTGGCGCAGGGGGGCGGCCGCGCAGCCGCGCGAAGGGAGCGGCGGCGGCCGCGGCCAGCGCGTCGCGCAGCGTGTGATAGGCGGGCGCGGTCTTGCCGATGCGATAGCGCTTCGACACGCCTTCGGCGCGGATCGCCGTTCCGCCTCGTCGCGTCATTCTCATGCTATGTCCGCGAAGCGGCGTTCGACCCGCGCGAAATAGGCGAGGCCGACGCAGAAGATGACGAGAGCGGAGGTGCTGGAGAGCGCGACGCCCCATAAATCCAGCGGCGTTCCGATGAGCGCGTGACGGAAGCCGTCGATCATTCCCGCCATCGGATTGAGAAAATAGAGCCAGCGCCACTCCGCCGGCACGAGGGCGACCGGATAGGCGACCGGCGAGGCGAACATCCAGAATTGGATGAGAAACGGCACGATATGGCGAAAATCGCGATAGGCGACAGTGAGCGCCGACAGCAGCACGCCGACGCCGAGCGCTGTGATCATTGCGCCGAGCACGAAGAACGGCGCCGCGAGCTGGCTCCAATGAAAGCCGATATGGCTCCACGCCAGCATTGCGACGAGCAGCAGAGCGGAGATCGCGAAATCGACGAGCGGCGCGCCCGCGGTCGATAGGGGAATCAATAGGCGCGGGAAATACACTTTGGTGAGGATATGCGCCGAGACGACGAGCGAATTGCCCGCCGTCGGCGCGACATTGGCGAAGAAGGTCCATGGCAGAAGACCGGCGATGGCGAAGACCGGATAGGGCGCGCCGTCCGAGGGAACGCCGGCGAGACGTCCGAAGACGATGGAGAGCACGATCATCATCGTCAGCGGTTGCAGCAACGCCCATGCGGCGCCGAGCGCCGTCTGCTTGTAACGCACCTTGAGGTCGCGCGCCGCGAGGACATAGAGCAGCTCGCGATAGGCGAAAGCTTCGCGGAAATCGAGGGCGCGCCAGCCGGGACGCGCCTCGATGACAGTGATCGGCTTGCGCGCGCGGGGCGGCTGCATTTCCTCGCCGATAGGCGTCGCGGTCCGCTCGTCCATCTCGGCGCGTCCTCGTGGAAGGCGTCTCGATCTCATCGCGGCGGTCCGTTCGGCGCGGGTGGGAGGCCGATCTCGGCGACGACGCGCTCGCCCGCGGCGCCCGAGCGCAGAAGCGCCTCTCGCATTTCCGCCTTCGTCTCGTCCGGCGACAGATAGACGATCGCGACGAGCGCCTCGCGCTCGGCGCCGGGCGCTCGCTCCCATCCGCCGAGGAGATCGGCGACGAGATTGCGGCGCGCCGCGACGGAGAGCCGCGGCCATAGTGGAACGGCGAAAGCCGTGCGCCGGCTCATCAGCCAGCCTTCGTTGGGCGCGACGAGGCTCGACATGGCGAGGGCGCTCTCGACTTGCGCCATGGGCTCGTCGGTGTCGAAGCGCGCCTGCGCAAATGCGAGCCAGGCGCCGCCGGAGAGCGGATTGCGCGACAGGAGTCGGCTCAGCCGCTCGCGCCGCTCCGGATCGCCGGCGCTCGCGTCGAGCTCGAGCCGCCGCGCCTGCGCCATTGCGCCGACGAGCGCATCCTCGACGAAGGGCGCGAGCGTCCTCGCCGCATTCGTCGGCGCGGCGGCGAGATCGGCGAGGCCGAAGGCGAGGAGCCGGCCGGCCGCGAGCATGGCGACGCCGCCGATCGCGACGACGCCGACCGCGGTCCAGAGGCGCAATTCCAGCAGACGGCTCATTCCGTGTAGTATTTCTTGTAATAGCGGCCGCCGTAATAATAGGAGTAGGCGTATTTGCCGTATTTCTGCGCCTGGGAGTCGATCGTGTGATTGAACACGACGCCCGCCACTTTCTTGTGGCCGGACAGCCGCTCGATCGAATGCGCCACCATTTCGCGCGCCGTGGACGCCCAGCGCACGATGAACACCACCTTGTCGACGAGATTGGAGATGATGAGCGGATCGACGACCGGCCCCATCGGCGGCGTGTCGATGACGACGAGATCGAATTGCTCGCGCAGGCTCGCGACGAGCGTCTTCAGCCGCTCGGACAAGAGCAGGTCCGGCGGATTTTGCGTCTTGCCGCCGGCCGGGAGAAACCACAGCTTCAAGGTCTCGCTATAGATGATCACCGATTGCAGCTCCACGGCGCCGACCAGGCAGTCGACGAGGCCGAGGCTCTTGTCCGCGCCGAAATATCGCGAGGCGGAAGGACGCCGAAGATCGCCGTCGATGACGAGGACCTTTTGTCCCGCTTGCGCCGCCGAGCCGGCGAGCGCTATGGCGAGCGTGGATTTTCCTTCGCCGGGAATCGTCGAGGTGAATTGCAGCACCTTGGGCGGATTGTCGACGTCGCTCATCTGTATCGCGCTGCGCAGCGAGCGCAGCGCTTCGCTGAGGCGCGACAGCGGCTTGGCCAGCGGATATTCCGGAATGGACAGCACGACGCCGTTCACCGAGAGCTCGCGCTGGTCCATTCTCGAGATCGAGGCGAGCAGCGGCAGAGCGAGGAAATCCTCGATCTCGCGCGGCGTGGTGAAGCCGGCGTTGAACGTCTCCAGCGCATAGGCGCCGAGCGTTCCGGCCATCGCGCCGAGAATGAGGGCGGCGAGCATGGTCTGCATCGTCTTGGGCGAGGTCGGCGTGATCGGCGCCAGCGCCGGCGTGATGATGCGCGCGTCGCGCGCCTCGAAGGTCGACTGCTCCTGCGTGACGCGCTCGCGCTGCAGAAAGTCCTCGAAGAGGCTCTTGTTGACGGCCGCTGTGCGCTCCAATTCGCGCAGCGTGATGGCCTTCGTATTGTCGAGGTCATTGGCGCCGGTGACTTCGCGCAGTGTCCTCTCGACCGCCTCCTGTCGCGCTCTGGCGAGCTCGTATTCGTTGCGCATGTTGGCGGCGAGCCGCTGCGCCTCGGCGCCGATGGCGCGATTGACGTCGGTTATCTGGGCGCGAAGATTGACCACGGAAGGATGATTGGCGTTGTAGCGCGCCAGCAGCTCGGCCTCCTGGCGCGAGAGATCATTGGCCTGTCGGCGCAATTCCGCGATCGCGCCATTCGAGACGTCCGGCAGCTGCGTGATGTTGCCGCCGCGCGCCTCGATCTTCTGCAGCGTCTCGAGCCGGGCCTTCTTGTCCGCGGCCTCGGCGCGCGCCTGGACGAGACGGCCGTTGAGCTGGGAGAGCTGGTCCTGATTGAGCGTCGCGCCGGGCGTGGAGCCGGAGAGATTATTCTCGGCGCGAAAGCGCGCCACCGCCTCCTCCGACTCGCGCAGCTGCTGGCGCAGCTCGACGAGGCGGTCCGACAGCCAGGCGGAGGCGCGCCGCGCCGCCTCGAAGCGCGCGTCGAGCTTGTCGACGACATAGGCGTCGGCGACCGCATTGGCGAGGCGCGCGGCCTTCTCCCGATCCGAGGAGGTGAAGGAGACATTGATCACATAGGCTTGGCCGGCGCGCGCGACGGCGACCGCCAGCTTGACGTTCTCCACCGCGGCGGTGGTCTCCGCCGACGCTTCGGACGATGATTTCGGCGCGGAGCGATCGGGCGCGGATGGCGGCGGCGCATTGCGCGCGAGCAGGCCGCGCAGGCGATCGAGCAGCCCGTCGCTCGCGCCGACGCGCGCCCGCGCGCCGCCGAGCTCGGGATCGTCGACGAGCCGCTCCTTTTCCACGACGCGCCGCAGCAGGGCGCTCGATCGGATGATCGCGATCTGGCTCTCGATCGTCGGCAGATCGAGCGCCGCGTCTGTCATGATGGCGTCCTGCCCGCCGGCTTTCTCCTTGCGCGGATCGAGGAGCAGCTGCGCCGAGGCGGTGTAGAGCGGCGTCGTCCGGGCGATCTCGACCGCGGCGACGAGGAGGAACAGCGCCGTCACGCCGGCGATCAGCTTCCATTGCCGCCAGACGAAATTGACATAGCCCTGTAGGTCGAAGCCTCCGTCCGCTTCCGCCGGCGCAGCGTCCCTCTGTGTGTCGAGACGTTTCAGCATCGAATGTTTCTTTCTCGACCCCGGGGCCGATCGGAGAGGCAGCGGCGCGAGCTCTCGGCCTGGGCGACCCCGGCGCCGAGTATGGCCATGAAGGTGAGGGCCACGGCCTCGATCTGAACGCCGAAATCGACGAGAGCATGGACGCCGACGAGCAGCGAGCAGGCGGCCGCCGCCGCGGCCGGCGCGGGCGCCCTCCGGCGACTGGCGGCGCCGATGAAGCATTTCGCGGCGAGCCAGACCAGCGCGCCGACGAGCGCCGTCCCGAAGACGAGGCCGAGCCCCAGAAAGACCTCGAGATAGGCGTTATGCGCCTTGTCCCAAATATCCTCCGTCGGAATCGAGCGATCGCGATAGAGCGGAAAGACATCGGCGAAGACGCCGTAGCCATAGCCGAGCAGGGGCGTGTCGAGGATCGCCCGAAGCGTGATCGAAAACACCGCGAGCCGGCTGCCGTCGTCGAGGCCCGAGGCGAGCAGGCGTCCGACGATCAGATCGCCGAAGAAGAGGATCGTCGCGCCGAGCCCGGCGAGAACAAGAGCGATCGCTCCGGCGCTTTCGCCGCGGCGGCGTCGACCGCGCGCATGAGCGACGGCGAGAAGAGCACAGGCGCCGAGCATCGCCGCCAGTATGCCACCGCGTGACACCGTCCCGAGCAGCGCGACGAAAATCACGAAACCCGCCGCGAGCAGCAGCCAGCCGCGCAGCCCGGCTGCTTCGATGCGCTTCGCGAGGCGATAGGCGCGCGAGCCGGGTCGCGTCGGAGCATCGCGGTCGGCGAGCGGGACGATGAGCGCGAGCGTCGTCATCAGGCCGAGCCCCGCATAAGTGGCGAAATTATTGCGATTGACGAAGGTCGAGCGGACGAACAGCCCTTGGGCGGGCGCGTCGAAGAAGGGGATGGCGGCCGAGAAGAAGGCCGAGAGCACGAGCCCATAGGCGGCATAGGCGGCGACGATGACGGCGACGGCCTCCAGCAGCAGATGCGCGCGGAGCGCACGGCGCGACAATTGGAGCGCGAGCCAGAAGACGCTGGCCGCCGTCGTGAGGCGCAGCAGCGCGACCAGCGTCTGGCCGCGGTCGACGGACACGCCGCCCTCTAGCGTTTGCTCGAGCATCTCGCTCGCCATGCCCCAGATCGGATGGGCGAGCGCTCCCGAGGCGATGGGCGACGCCTGGAAGACGATCCACAGCAGGGTCGCGCCGAACAGCGCCGCCGGACCGGCGATGGTCGCGATCGACACCGGATGGCCGCGTCCCGCAAAGAGGACGCCGAGCTCGAAGAGAAGGACCAGCCCCGGGAAATAGAGTCCGTTGAGGCCCCAGGCCGGCAGCCGATTGCCGCCGAGCCAGAAGGGCGCCCAGGCCAGTCCGGCGATCAGGCCGAGAAGGAGCAGGGCGTCGAGCCCGCCTTCCGCCCAGAGCGCGGCGAAACGGCCGAGCGCCGGCTCCGCGCGGGATGCGGCGGGCTGGCGAGGGGCCTCCGGCGACCAGGGTGCGAATTCGGGCAAAAGGCGTTTTTCCATGCTGCCGCCATTCGGGTGAGATGCGGCGCTTTCACCCGTCGGCGCGATTGCGGAGCGACGCGCCGGAGCGCGCGGCCGATCATATCGCCGCGAGGGACGCCGGGTCGAGACCGCGGCCGATGTGGGCGAGGCTCCGATCGCCGGCGAGAGGAAGCCGAGCATGTCGGCGCGCGCGTCGTCTCCGCCGGACCGGACTTCCGCTCCCGCAACGCTCAATAGCGATAGGTCACGCCGGCCGACACGACATTTTGCGCAAAGCCCCAACGCGTGGAGACGGTCGGGGCGTTGAACAGGCCGCCGGCGTTGGAGCTGGTCTTCTGGAACTGATAGTCCAGCGTGATCGCCATATTGCGCCAGAATGTGTAGCTGAGGCCGACGCCGGCCGCCCAGGCGGCGTCGGTGCGCGGCGAGTGCGTCCAGCGCGTCTCGCCATAGGCTCCGCGCATATAGGCGGTCCAGAACGGCGAGAAGGCGTAATCGATCTGGAGCTTGGACTGCGTGTTCAGATTCGCCGGCGACCATTGGCCGAGCCGGGCGGCGACGGCGGTCGGCGCGGCGGCGGCGACGAGCGTCTGGTCGACGGTCGCGGTGAATGTCAGATAGGGCGTCGGAAAATAGCGCAGCCGCGCGCCATAGGCCGGCTTGGAGACCTCGCCGCCGGGGAAGTTCTGCTCGCTCGACTGGCTCTGAAAGCCGCCATAGACCTCGCCGCGGAACAGGCTGACGAGATCAGACCCGAAGCCGCCGATGATTCGATAGCCATTGGTGTCCGAGATCGCGCTCTCGTAGCGGCGCAGATCGAGCGCCGGCTCGACGAAGCCGTAGACCATCGGCGAGAGCCACAGGCCGCCGCGCAGCGCGGCCGTGTAGCTCAATCCGTTCTGCGCGTCGCCGCTGGCGGTCAGAAACGGGAAATTGCCGCTCGGCCGGCTGTCATAGGCGACATATTGCACGCCGGTCGAGGCGCGTACGAACCAGTCGGAAATCTTCTTCTCCACGGCGACCGAGCCGGAGAGCTGATTGGAAAACTGCTGCGAGGCCGACACTGTGTAGCCGACCGGAAAATAGACGGCTGGCGCGCTCGCCCCGAAATTGGAGCCGAACAAGCCGCTCTGCCGCGTGTAGTCGACCGTCAGATACACGTCGAGGTCGTTGAACGGCGACCAGATATGGTTCAGTCCGGCGCGGCCGGTCAGGTTTGTGGGGTCGACATCGGTCGTCGGCGTGGGCGACAGCCGAGATTGCGCGCCCAATCCCGGATAGAGCTGGGCGTCGGCGCTCAGATAGGCCGTGGTCTTGTGCAGGCCGTTGTCGACGCCCGCCTGGATCGACGGCCGCACGCGAACGCCGACGGCCGCGCGCCGATTATCGGCGGTCGAATAGATATTGTCGTTGAAGACGGAGCCGATGAAGAGGGACGGATAGACGATCCACCCTTCGAGCGCGAGGCCTTCGTCTGGATTGGGGCCCATGGCGGTGACGCCGGCCGGGACGTCCTCACCTCTGGCGACGGAGCCGAATATGAGGAGCGCGATCCCCGCCGCGACGCCATTCGGCAGCAAATTGCTCTTCATAACGCCCTCTCGAACCCGTTCAGCTTGTAAGTGAACCGTGCTCGCAGTCAAGTCTCGGCCCGGGCTCCGCGCAGCGTCGGCGCGCGCTCACCACGTGGAGGCCGTCGTCAAAAATAGCGTTCCGGCACGCGGATGAGATCGCCGGGCAGCACCGGAATCGTCGGAGCCAGCGGATATTCCTTGAACCCCTGCTCGCCCACATGCTGGATGAGAATGGTCGATCGGCTGGCCCGATAGGTCGAGCCGCCGGCCAGCGCGGTGGCGCTCATCACATTGAGTCCGCTCTTATAGGCATATTCGCCGGGCTTGCCGACCTCGCCGAGTATATAGAATGGGCGAAAGCTCGCGACATCGACGGTCACTTTGGGGTTGCGCAAATATTCGCCGCGGAATTTTTTGGCCAACTCCTGCTCGAGCTGCACCTTGCTGGAGCCCGCCGCCTTCACCGTGCCGGCCAGCGGCAGCGAAATATAGCCCGCCGGATCGATCTCATATTCCCCGGAAAGCCTGTCCTCGCCGAAGACGGTGACGCGAATTTTCTCGCCCGGCTGTAGATTCGGCGCGGTCGTCGCCGCGGTGCGAATCAGCGTCTCGCGCTCCTCCGCGGAGACCGGACCGAGATTGGAGCCGCCGTCGCATCCCGTCAGCAGGAGACAGAGCGAGAGGCAGAGGCCGGCGGAACGGAAAAACGACATCGGTCTCGAATGTCCTGGTCCTGGAATGGCGAGCAGCGGGGGTAGATAAGGTCCCCTTGCGCAGCGCGTCAATATCACGCTCGATCGCCTCGCGGCGAGCGGCGTCGGTGACTTTTCGGCTCCGCGACGCTACACGATCGGACGGCTTTGCGCCAAAGCCGCGCAAATCGACATCGCGCGCCGGCCGGGCGCGCAGGACGCGAAAGGGCGCCGCGCATGACGATCGCGAGACGAGCTTTCGCCGGGGCTCTGCTGCTGCTTTCGCTCGCGGCCCCGACATGCGGCGTCGCGGCGGAAACGGCGAGAGGGAGCTTCGTCTTCTCTTCCGCCCGCAACTGCGCCACGAGCGGGCGCTTTCCGGCGGAGCTCTGCGCTTTCGCCGAGATCAACGCCGTCGCCGAATTCGAGGAGAAAGCGCCTCGTTTTCCGCAGCGCGGCCTCTGCGAGCGCGCCTATGGGGCAGGGGGTTGCTCGCTCGGCTTTCTCGGCGCGGACGGATGGGCCGGGAAAAAGACCGCCATCTATTTCTCGCCGCGCCAGCGCGGGTTTCGCATCACGGCGCGGTCGGAGCGCGATGTGACCGTGACGCCATTGGCCGGCGATCTGCGATTTGCGACGCGGTCGGCGCTGCGACGCGACGCATCGATCAATCCGAGGGCCGCGCGGGCGCCGATGAGCGGCGCGCAGGGCGGGGCGGCGTCTGGCGGGGGTGGCGAATTCGGCGTGTCGAGCCCGGACGGGCCCGCGGGCCCGCCGCCGCCGCGCGCGCCGGTCGATCCCGATTTCGATTGCGCCGCTTTTCTGGAGCCGACCGACAAGGGCGATTCGGCGAGCGGCTGCGCGCCGATGCGGTCACGGCGATAGGCGCCGAATAGTTCCGCTCTGGTAACCGTTTCTTTGCCGGCTCCGGCGATCCTGCGGCGTCGAGCGAGGACGCGCATGCAGATGAACGAATCCGGCCGTCGTGCGACGCGCGAGGCGCCGCCGAAAAAAGCCTCCTCTCGCGGGCCGGCCCGCCCGAGCGGCGCGGGATTTCTCGCCTGTCGTCGCGGCGCGGCGATCGTCGAATTCGCCTTCATCGCGGCTCCGCTATTTGCGATTTTGATCGCGATCTGCCAGATCGGCGTCGTGTTTCTCGCGCAGCAGGAGCTCGAATCCGCCGTCGAGAAATCGGCGCGCAAGCTTCTGACCGGCGAGGTCCAGAAGGGCCGCCTCACTCAGGCGCAATTCAAGACCGAGGTCTGCGGCGGCCTGACGGCGCTCTTCAGCTGCACGCAGGTGATGATCGATCTGCAGAGCGCGAGCGCCTTCTCCACCGTCGACACATCGGCGCCGACGCTCACATATGATTCCAGCGGCAATGTCACCAATAGCTGGAAATTCGAGACCGGCGGCGTCGGCAGCGTTCTCGTGCTGCGCGTGATCTATCAGATCGGCGTCATCGGCGGGCCGCTCGGCTTCAATCTGGCCAATCTCGCCAATGGTAAACGTTTGTTGATGGCCACCGCCGTATTCCAGGTGGAGCCCTACTCGTAAAAATCGGAAGCGGACCTTTTGCGAATGCGTTGTCTCAGTCGCCTCTTCTCGATCTGCGGCCGGCACATGCGGCGCGGCGCGCGCATGCTTCGGCGCGACGAGCGCGGCATGATCGCGGTCGAATTCGCGCTGATGATCCCGATCGCGGTGCTGATCCTCGTCGGCGAGTTCACGCTCGGCGAGGCGATCAGCATCAGCCGCAAGGTCGCGATCACGGGGCGCACGCTGACCGATCTCGTCGCGCGGAGAGCGATCGTGTCGACGTCGGATCTCACGACCATATTGAACGCCTCGACGCAGATCATCGCGCCCTTTTCGACATCGAATTTGACGATCCTCCTCGCCGAGGTCTCGACCGATGCGAGCGGCACGAAGGTCGATTGGAGCGAGCCGTTCAATACGACGCCTCTCCTCAAAGGATCGCCGTTCGTCTTGCCGACAGGCATGGCGCAGGTGGGCACGTCGCTGATCTACGCCTATGTGCGTTACGATTACACGCCGCCTTTCGCCACGAGGATGATCCCCGCCGTGCCGATCCGCTACACCTTCTACATCAACCCACGAGTCACCTCATCCGTTCCGCGGGTTAACTGAGCGAACAGGCGACGCGACGCGCATGACGATTTTTTCCGATCTCGCGAAATTCTTCGCCCATCGCGGCGGCAATGTCGCGATCATATTCGCGCTTGCGGCGATTCCGCTGATGATCGCCGCCGGCGGCGCTGTCGATTATGCGAACGCCGGGCGCATCAAGACGCAGCTCTATGCGGCGGCCGACGCCGCCGCGCTCGCCGCGACGACGCCGGCGATGATGCTGAAAACATCGACTGTCGCCAAAGCGGCCGCGACGACGATGTTCGCCGCCCAGGTCGCGCAGATCACGCGGCAGACCTACAACGCCGCCAATCTCGTCATCGACGTCAGCGACGATCCCGGGGCGGGCTCGATGACGCGCAGCGTTTCCGTGACCTATGCGACGCAGGTCCAGAACTCTTTCGGCGCCTTTTATGGCCTGCCGAAATCCAACATAAGCATCAGCGCCGCCGCGAGCGCGACGACGGCGCGCAATATCGATTTTTATCTGCTGCTCGACAATTCGCCGTCGATGGAGCTGCCGGCGACGCAGGCCGGCGTCGATGCGATGAATCTGACCGGATGCGCCTTCGCCTGTCACGAGAAAAACGTGTCCGACGGCGAATATACGAGCAAATACACCGGCTGGGGAACCATAGACAGCTACGCCTATGCGAAGAACAGCGGCATCACGCTGCGCATCGACAATGTTCGCGACGCGGCCAGGAGTCTCGCCACGACGGCGCAGTCGCTCATGTCCTCCAATGGCGCGACCTATCGACTGGCGGCCTATAATTTCAATTATGCGGTGACGATGATGCAGAGCCTCGTCCCGACGACGAGCGCCAATGTGAGCGTCATTCAGTCCAACATCGGCGCGATGACGCCGCCTTTGATGGATTCGAACAATAATCTCGCGGCCAATTCGTCCTATACCTATCCGACCAGCGCCACGACCTACAATACGGTGACGACGGGCGGCGCGCTCAATACGAGCGACGCGATGACCGATCTCAATCAGGCGTTCACAAAATTGAACACGACCATGCCCGCCCCGGGCAATGGCACCACGGCCGCTGGCGACACGCCGCAGGAGGTGCTGATGCTGGTGACCGATGGCGTCATCGACGCGAGCTATTATTCCAGCACGACTTGCACGACATCGATCAATTCGAGCTATTCGAATTCCTACGGCGCTTTCTATCGCTGCCTTCAGCCGGTGGACACGTCCTTCTGCACGACGATCAAAAATCGCGGCATTCGCATCGCCGTGCTCTACACGACCTATTATCCGGTCCCGAGCAATGGCTTCTACAATGGCACGGTCGCGACCTTCTCCTCGCAGATCGCCGACAATCTGAAGAGCTGCGCCTCTTCGTCTGATCTCTTCTTCGAGGTCAATACAGGCGGCGACATCACCTCCGCCCTGGCGGTTCTGTTTCAGAAGGCGGTTTCCTCGGCCTCGCATCTCACGCAGTGATCGAAGCCCGCGTTGCATTCGCGCCTGTCGGCCCTTAACCTGCGCCGGCGCCGCGCTTTCGCGTCGGCGAGAAGAGTTTCGTCTCGACGCGGGCGTGCGAAAAAAGAGAATGGGAACGTTTCGTTTTATCCTCGGCCCCGGCGCAGCGCTCGCTGCGCTGCTCGCGGCCGGCGCGGCGCTCGGGCGCGGCGGCGATCACCATGATCCTGCGCCTGCGAGCGACAATCCGCCGACGATCGCGTCGAGCCTTCCCGAATCCCTGGCGCAGCCCGCCGAGGCGCGCGACGCGCTCGCCGAGCGCGGTTTCGAATTCGGCCTCAAATATATCGGCGAGACTTTCGCGGACGTCTCCGGCGGGTTGCGGCGCGGAACGATCTATGACGGCAAGCTGCGCGCCGCTCTGGACGCCGATCTCGACAAGGCTTTCGGGCTGACCGGCCTCGCCTTCCACGCCAACGCCTCGCAGCTGCATGGGCGCGGCATAGACCAATTCTACACGGGCGCGCTGATGCCCGTGAGCAATATAGAGGCGACGCCGACGACGCGCCTGTTCGAGGCCTGGCTCGAGCAGAACGTCGCCGAGGGCGCGTCCATCCGCCTCGGCCAGATGGGCGCGGATCAGGAGTTCATGACACGCGCCTCGGCGGAGATTTTCGTCAACAACAGCTTCGGATGGCCGGCGCTGGCGATCGCCGATCTGCCCGCCGGCGGCGCGGCCTTTCCGCTCTCCGATCTCGGCGCGCGCGTGAAGCTGGAGACCGAGCGCTTCGCTCTGCTCGCCGCGATCTTCGACGGCGATCCGGCCGGCCCGCAAGGGGCTTTCGAGTCGCCGGATCCGCAGCGCCGCAATGCGGACGGATTGCGCTTCCGATTGAAGGATGCGCCTTTCCTCATCGGCGAGGGGCAGTGGAAATATTCCATCGACGGGCTCGACGGCGTCGCCAAGATAGGCGGCTGGCGGCATTTCGGCGTTTTCGCCGACCAGCGCATGGGCGCGGACGGCCTCTCGCTCGCCGATCCGGCGAGCAGCGGCGTTCCGTTGCGTCGGCGTGGAAACTTCGGCCTCTATGCGCTCGTCGATCAGCAGATGTTTCGCTCCGGCGCGCGCAGCGCCGGCGCTTTCATCCGCGGCGAAGTCGCGCCCAACGACCGCAATCTGGTGAACTTCTACGCCGATGCCGGCGTCTCTTTCCGCGGCGCGCCGGCGCGGCCGGACGATCTCTTCGGCGTCGCCGTCGGCTACGCCAGAGTGTCGAGCGGCGCGCGCGGTCTCGATCGCGACGCAGCCGCTTTCGGCAATGGTTTCGCGCCGATCCGCTCCGGCGAAGCGCTCGTCGAGGCGACCTATATCGCGAGCGTCATTCCCGGCTGGACGTTGCAGCCGGATCTGCAATATATCCGCCGGCCCGGCGGCAATATCGCAGATCCGCGCGATCCGTCCGGCGTCCGCAGCCTGCGCAACGCGCTGGTCGTCGGCCTGCGCACGCTCATTCGCTATTGAACGTCAGACCGAGACTTTCAGACAGAGACCTTGCGGCACTCTTCCGCGCAAGCCTTGCAGGAGTCGCCGCAGGCCTTGCATTCGGAAATTTGCGGGAAGCGGTCGCATTCCTTCTTGCAGGCCATGCAGACGTCGCCGACCGCCTTGGCGAGAGTCGGCGTGAGCGGCGAATTGACCGCCGCCATGGACTCGAGCGCGGCGCAGGCGGACACGAGATCATAGGCGGCCTTGGTGCAGGCGACCATGCTCGTGTCGTTCATCGACAACATGCCGAAGCAATGACGCAGGCATTCATTGCCCGTCGAGACGCATTCGGCGCTGGTCTTCATCAGCGCGTGGAATTTCGGCCCATGCATCATGTGCTGGGCGTGCTGATCCTCGGCCAGAGCGCGGGTGGCGGAGAGAGCGGCGGCCGCGCCGACGGCGGCGGCGACGAATTCGCGGCGTTCCATGGAGAGCCTTCCTTTCGCCCGAGATAAGAGGCGCCTTGCCTCGCTCGAGAAAGCTTGCCTCGCTCGAGAAAGTTTTGCTCTAACTGGCGCGAGTGGTGGAGGCTTCAATCCTTTCTTCTCGGTCCCGCGCAGCCGCTTTGTTGCGCGCGCGTGTGGCGGACGCCATTTACGGTGAAACAGGAGGATGAGATGCAGCCGAACATCGTGCTCACGCTCGCGCGCAGCGACGCCGAAGCGCTCGTCGGCAGCCTGCGTCGTCGGTTCGAGCGGCTCTGCGACATTCGCAAGGAGCTCTGCGAGCCGGACCAATTCGACGAATTGGAGCGCGAGGAGCGCGCCTATTTCGACGCGGAGCACACGCTCGTCGAGCGCGTCATCGGCGAGCTGACGCGCGCTCTGGACGACGATCGACGCCACTGAGGCGAAAGCGCGGCCCGCGGCTCATGCGTCGCGAGGCGGGGAGGACGTCGCGTCCCAGGCCAGCAGCCGCGGCGCGCGGCGGCGCGTCTCCGGCCACCGGGCCAGCAGCATCCGCAACACGATCATGAGATCGGCTGCGGCGCGCGACTGGCCCAGATCGACGAAGGCGCGAATATCGGCGACCAGAATGTCGCGCACGGCGGCGGCCCCGCGGTGGCGGTTGAGGAGATAGCTGGCGAGGGTTCGCTCATGCGCCTCGGAGGGCGCGCCTTGGTCGAACGGCATGGGAACGAGGCCGCTCGGCGCCAGCATGTCGGCGATCTGCTTCATCGGTCGGCTCCACGACTCGCGTCTGACGCAGAGCGCTAAGCCGATGAAGATGACCTTTTGTGACAGACTCTATCAGTAAAACTACCTATTCAGCGCGGTCTCGGCGGCGTGGCCTTTGTCGCCGAGCAGACGCTCGGCGCTCTCGGCGACGCGCAACCAGACGCCATGGCCTTCGCTGTCGCCCACTCTCTGGAAATCGCCAGCCCGCGCGCGCGCATTGGACGGCGCCTCGCGTTGCAATCGGCGGGTCAGCGCGCGCGCGTGAATCTCGACGGCCTGGTCCAGAGAAACTTCCATGGTCGACTCCTCTGTCGGGCGGGCCGAGCCCATTAGGCCCCATGGGCGATTTGTGTCGCACATAAGGCGTTATTATGGCCCTGCGGCGCATCGTCGCGGCTCATGTCGAGCTCGAGACGAGCCCCGCCGCGGCGATCCGGCCGCCGAAGGAAGAACGCCGTCGCTCGACGGCGGTTGCGAGACGACGTAGCGCGTCGAGCGAGGTTGGCCAGTCGAGGCAGGCGTCGGTGACGCTCTGACCATGGACCAGCGGCTTGCCCGGGACGATATCCTGCCGCCCGGCGACGAGATGGCTCTCGATCATCAGCCCGATGATCCGCCGCTCGCCGGCCTCGATCTGGCGCGACACATCCTCGACGACGGCGGGCTGATTCTCCGGCTTCTTGCTGCTGTTGGCATGCGAGGCGTCGATCATCAGATAGGGGGAAACCTTCGATTTTTCCGCCTCCTTGGCCGCCGCGTCGACGCTGGCGGCGTCAAAGTTCGGCGTCTTGCCGCCGCGCAGGATGATGTGGCAATCCTCATTGCCGCTGGTCGAGGCGATCGCCGAGCGTCCGTCTTTGGTGACGGCGAGGAAATGATGCGGCTGCGAGGCCGAGAGCACGGCGTCGAGGGCGATGCGCACATTGCCGTCGGTGCCGTTCTTGAAGCCGACCGGGCAGGAGAGGCCAGAGGCGAGCTCGCGATGCACCTGGCTCTCGGTCGTGCGCGCGCCGATCGCGCCCCAGCCGACGAGATCGGCGATATATTGCGGCGTCGTCATATCGAGGAATTCGCAGCCGGCCGGCAGGCCCATCTCATTGACATCGAGCAGCAGGCGCCGGGCGAGGCGAAGGCCGGCCTCTATATCGAAGCTGCCGTCGAGGCGCGGATCATTGATGAGGCCCTTCCACCCGACAGTGGTGCGCGGCTTCTCGAAATAGACGCGCATGATGATCTCGAGCCGATCGCCGAGCTCGCGCTTGGCGGCGGCGAGCAGGCGCGCATATTCCAGCGCGGCCTCCGGGTCATGGACGGAGCAGGGGCCGATCACGACAGCCAGGCGGTCGTCGCGTCCGCGCAGGATCTCGCGCAGAGCGGCGCGGGAGCCGCGCACGACGGCGCTGGCCGTCTCGCTGCGCGGCAATTCGCGCATGATCTCGGCGGGCGGGCTCAATTCGGTGATTTTGACGATGCGAAGATCATCGGTTTCGATCGGCACGGCGAGTTCCTTTTTTAAGGCGTCGCGTCGGCGGATCAAAAAAACCGCCAGCGGGACTGGCGGCTTTCGGGGATTTTCAGGCTTCGCGTTGGTTCGTCACACGCGCTTCCCTCCCTTCGCCGCCGGCGCAGGATAGGTAAAATACCAGTAATAGCGCGTGGAGCGGGCGAGGGTCATGACGACAGAGTTAAAGCGGTGCGGGCGCGGAAGTCAAGGCGCGGGCACGCAGAGGCCCGAATATCCGGTCATGCGCGTGTTCAGCGGCGTGCCGTTCTCCTTGCCTTCCGCGGCTATGCCGAAGGAAGCGCGCGGCTGCAGCTTGCGCGCCGCCTCGACGCATTTCTCCTCGCTGGAGTAGCCGGGAACGGTGTTGGTCGCCACCGAGCCAGCGGCTTGGGAGGTGGTGACGACGAAGGTCGCTATGATGAGCGTATAGGACATTGGAAATCCCCGCGAAAAATCGAATTCGAATGAAATGCGGCGCAGCGCGGCGCCAGACGTCTTCAATAGCGCGAAACGATTGCGAAACTGTCGCCGGTCAGCGGTAGATTTCGGCGATCGCCAGAAAATCCTTCGCCGTCAAGGATGCGCCGCCGACGAGCGCGCCCTCGACATTTTTCACGCGCAGCAGCTCGGCGGCGTTGGCCGGCTTCACCGAGCCGCCATAGAGAATGCGCGTCGACTCTGCGCTCGCGCCGAAAAGCGCGATGAGCCGGGCGCGGATGGCGGCGTGCATTTGCGCGACGTCGAGAGGCGTCGGCGTGAGGCCGGTGCCGATCGCCCATACGGGCTCATAAGCGACGACCAGCCGTTCCGGCGCGACGTCCTGCGGCAATGAGCCATCGAGCTGGCGTGCGACGATCTCGCTGGCGCGGCCGGCGTCGCGCTCGGCGCGGGTCTCGCCGACGCAGACGATGGGCGCGAGCCCGGCGCGCAGGCCCGCCTCCGCCTTGGCGCGCGTGAGCGCATCGCTTTCGCCATGATCCGCGCGCCGCTCGCTATGGCCGACGATCACGTAAGACGCGCCGGCGTCCGCCAGCATTTCCGCCGAAAGATCGCCCGTATGCGCGCCGCTCGGCTTTGCGTGGCAATCCTGCCCGCCGAGCGCGATCTCGGCGCGGGCGACGATCCGCGCCGCGCGCTCCAGCAGAGTGGCGGGCGGGCAGATCGCCAGCTCGACCGCCTCGCGCAGAGCCGCGTCATAGCGCGCGGCGATCGCCTCGATCTCGCAAAGCGACGCCGAGAGCCCGTTCATTTTCCAATTTCCGGCGACGAGCGGGCGCGGCGTGGAAGACATGTCCGAGCGTTCCTCTCAAAAAAAAAGCGTGAAGCGAGCAATTTGGCAATATCAGCGCTCGCCGCCCTGGGCAATTCGCCGCGACGTCGCGCGGTTGCGGACGCAAGGGAAAATTGTCGCCGCTCGGGAGCGGGTTGCCGGGCGTCCGGCCGACGGCTATAAGCGCCGCGACCCTAAATCCCCTCCTCGAACTTGAACGAGACGACGCGCCCATGGCGATCGAACGCACATTCTCCATCCTCAAGCCGGACGCCACCAAGCGTAATCTGACCGGCAAGATCAACGCCCTCATCGAGGACGCGGGTCTGCGCATCGTGGCGCAGAAGCGTATCCAAATGTCCCGCGAGCAGGCCGAGACCTTCTACGGCGTCCACAAGGCGCGCCCCTTCTTCGGCGAGCTGATCGAATCGATCACCTCCGGCCCGGTGGTCGTGCAGGTGCTGGAAGGCGAGGGCGCCATCGCCAAATATCGCACCGTCATGGGTGCGACCAATCCGGCGAGCGCCGATCCGGGCACGATCCGCAAGGAATTCGCCGTCTCCATCGGCGAGAATTCCGTGCATGGCTCCGACGCGCCGGAGACGGCGGCGATCGAGATCCCGCAGTTCTTCTCCGGCAATGAGATCGTCGGCTGATTTTTCAGGCGGCCGCGAAGCTCGGAAAATAAGCTGCGAGCAGCCGATCGCGATAGGCCACGAGATTGGCCTTGTCCGCGACGGCGTCCCGCAGCGGCGACACGAGCTGCGGGACGAGCGACTCCGCCACCATGGCGAAAGCCGTCGCGTCCGCCGCGCTCGGGGCCGCGCCGAAGAGATAGGGTTTGTCGCCGAGCAGGATGGAGAGCGCTTCCATATCGCGCCGTCCGAGCTCGGCGAGCTCGTCTTGCGAATGTCGCCCGAGCCCTTGCGCCGCGAGGCTGCGGGCCACTTTCTTGCGGATCAGCGCTTTCGCCAGCGGACGGACGATAGCCGGCGCGCCGGCGAAGAATTGCGCCGGCCCGCGCGCGAAATTGCCGTCGTCGATCCAGCGGGCCTGCACCAGCAGCCAATAATAATGCTCCTCCAGCATTTTCTCGATCGACCATCCAGCGGCGCGCTGCTCCGGCGTGAGGCCGGCGTCGAAATCGATGCCATGGGTCTTCTCGAGATAGAAGCGGATGAAGGTGGAATCTGCGACGATGGTCCCATCGTCGTCGATAAAGGGGAGCTTGCCCTTGGGCGCGCGGCCGTAGCCGGAATGATCCTCGACATAGCGCAGGCCGGCGAATTTCAGCAGCGTCATCGTCTTGAGCACGAAGGGGCTGGCGTCCGGGAGGCCGAAATAGGGACCGAACGAATATAATTTGATCATTGGAAAAACCTCTTTGCGCCTGCAAGGCATATGATCGACCGACCTCGCCCGCGCCACTTCGCGCCCCGCCGAGATTGCCGAATTCTCACCGTTTTACGTTAACAGGGAACACACGCGCAGCAGGCCGCTGCGCGCAGACGAGCGAGGGCTGAAACACGCCATGACGAAACGGAGAGCCTATTGGACATGGCTCATGTGGAGCTGGCGCGCGGCGGCCTTGCTCGCGCTGGCCGTCGTGCTCGCGGCGACGCCTTCCGACGGCGCGCTCGGCCTCGCAAAGCTCATGGCTGTGGCGGTCGGGCTCTGCGTCTTCGCGCTGCCGAGCCCCTGCAAGGGCGGGGCGTCCTATCCTTTCGGACATGGCTTTCGTCCGGGCGCCGGATGTCCGCGACCGGATCAGCCGGAGGAGGGGACGACGAGCGCGGGTTCCGGCGCGGACGCCGCGCCGAGCACGCGATTGCCGACGACCGACACGGCGCCGGAGGCGACGAGGCGCAGCGCCCGCGGATAGAGCAGATGCTCCTGCTCGAGAACGCGCGCCGCCAGCGTCTGTGGCGTATCGGAATCGCGCACATCGACCGCGGCCTGGGCCACGATCGGGCCCTCGTCCATTTCCGGAACCACGAAATGGACGGTGCAGCCGTGAATTTTCACGCCCTCGGCGAGCGCCCGCTCATGGGTGTGGAGGCCGCGAAACGCCGGCAGCAGGGCCGGGTGAATATTGAGCATGCGCTCGCGCCATTGGCCGATGAACCAAGGCGTCAGCAGCCGCATGAAGCCGGCGAGGCAGAGCAGATCGATCGCGTGCGTCTCCAGCACGATCTGCAGCGAGCGCTCGAATTCCTCGCGGCCGGCGTAGATTTTGTGATCCACGGCGGCGACGGCGATCCCAGCCGCCTTGGCCTTGGCAAGGCCGGCGGCCTCCGGACGATTGGAGACGACGAGCGCGATCTCGGCCGGAAAATCCGGTGCCCGCGCCGCCTCGATCAGCGCGTCCATATTCGAGCCGCGCCCGGAAATCAGGATCGCAACGCGCAGCCGACGGCTCACAGCGGCAACGTCCCGCGCATGGCGACGCGCGGTCCGTCGCCCGTCGCCGCAATCTCGCCGATCGCGATCGGCGTCTCGCCGGCCGCGCGCATCGCCGCGACCGCTTCCTCAACGCCATCCCGCGCGACGACGACGACCATGCCGATTCCGCAATTGAAGGTGCGCAGCATCTCCGCCTCCGCGACCCCGCCCTGAAGCGCCAGCCAGGAGAAGACCGGCGACGGCCGGAAGGCGCCGAGATCGAGCGCGGCGCCGAGTCCCTTGGGCAGCACGCGCGGCAGATTGTCGGGAAAGCCGCCGCCGGTGATATGGGCGAGGGCCAAAATGGCGTCGCTCTGCTTCAGAGCGGCGAGCAGGGGCTTCACATAGATGCGTGTCGGCTCCAGCAAGGCGTGGGCGAGACTCTGGCCGGAGGCGAAAGGCGCCGGCGCGTCCCAGGCGAGGCCGGTCTCGGCGACGATGCGGCGAATGAGCGAGAAGCCGTTGGAATGGGCGCCGGAGGAGGGCAGGCCGAACAGACGATCGCCTTCCTTCACCTCGGCGCGGGGCAGCAACCGCGAGCGCTCGGCTGCGCCCACGGCGAAGCCCGCGAGATCATAGTCGCCTTTCGAATAGAGACCCGGCATTTCCGCCGTCTCGCCGCCGAGCAGCGCGCAGCCGGCCTCGACGCAGCCGGCCGCTATGCCGGCGACGACGGCGGCGGCGGCGTCCGGCTCCAGCTTTCCAGTCGCGTAATAATCCAGGAAGAACAGCGGCTCGGCGCCCTGCACGATGAGGTCGTTGACGCACATTGCGACGAGATCGACGCCGATCGTGTCATGGACGCCGGATTCGATCGCGATCTTGATCTTGGTGCCGACGCCGTCATTGGCGGCGACCAGCACCGGATCGGAGAATCCCGCCGCCTTGAGGTCGAACAGGCCGCCGAAGCCGCCGATCTCGCCATCCGCGCCGGGCCGGCGCGTCGACCGCACGGCAGGGCGGATCATGTCCACCAGCCGATTGCCGGCGTCGATGTCGACGCCCGCCTGCGCATAAGTGAGGCCTTTGCCTTCCGCCATTCGGATGTCCCGCGCTCGGTTTCGAGCCTGCGGCCTAGCGCCTTATGCGCGCCGGCGCAATCCGTTTCGGGGGATGCCGTTTCGGGGAACGCCGTTTCCGGGACGCCCATTGCGGAGCGAGCCCGAAGGCTCGCGGTCCAGGCTGCGTTCCGGACCGCGAGCCTTCGGGCTCGCAATTTCTTTCTTAAGGCTTTTCAGCCGTTCACATGCTTCTCGACCGCGCTCGGATCGACCGGATTGAGCTCGACGCTTTCGCCGCAGCCGCAGGCCGAGGTCTGGTTCGGGTTCTGGAACACGAAGCTCGACGAGAATTGCTGCACATCGAGATCCATGCGCGTGCCGAGCAGATAGATGACCGCCGCGCTATCGACGATGACGCGCGCGCCCTTCTCCTCGATCACCTCGTCGCCGGGGACGGGCTCTGCCAGCGCCATTTTATAGGCCATGCCGGCGCAGCCGCTCTTTTCCACCGAAATGCGCAGCCCGACGTTGGGATTCTCGGCGCCGACGAGCAGGCCTCGCACACGTTCGGCGGCGGAGTCGCTGAGGCTCATGACGTTCATTCTTCGCTCCTATTGCCGTCTCTTCGTCGTCCGCTTATCGCGGCCCGACGTCGCGATCAATAATTCTTCCATATGCCCGGCGTCGCAAGCTCGACGAGATTGCCGTCGGGGTCGCGGAAATAGAGGCTGCGCCCCCCGCGCGGCCAGTCCATCCGGGCCTCGACCGGCGCGCCCGCCTCGGCGAGCCGACGCTCCCAGAGGCTCAAATCGTCGCCCTGGATCGCGAGCGCGAAATGCAGGCGCCCGCGACCCTCGTGCGGCGGTATCTCGCCCCCCGGCAGAACCACCGTCTCTCCCGTCGTCCCGCGCGCGAATAGCAAAAGCACGCTGCGTGGCCCGCAATCATAGGCTATCAGCCGCTGATCGGCGAACATGGGCGAAAGGCCGAGAACCTCCTCGTAGAAACGCGAGGCGCGCGCCAGATCGTCCACGTAGAGAGCCGTCTCGAGACACCCGTCGATTTTCGGCGCGGGCGTTTCCATTCGGCTCTCCCTCGGGCTCACCACATATCGAGCGTCATGCGCGCTTCGTCCGACATGCGGCTCTTGTCCCATGGCGGCTCGAAGACGAGCTTGACGATGACCGCCATCACACCCGGCACGAGGCTCACCGAGCTCTGCACCTGCTCGACGATCTGGCCGGCGACGGGACAGCCCGGCGCGGTCAAGGTCATGTCGATATAGACGACGTCCTCGGGCGAGATGTCGATGTTGTAGATGAGGCCCAGCTCGAAAATATCGGCTGGAATCTCCGGGTCCTGAACGGTCTTCAGCGCAGCGACGATGCCTTGCGTCAGCCGTTCGACCTCGTCCTGCGACCGGCCTGCGGGCAGGGATTGCTGCTCGTCCCGAGTCAGCTCCCGACCGGTCACGACTTCCTGCGGCTCGGCCGCGTCATCGGTCTTGGTCACGTTCTGTCTCCTTCAAGAAAACAGCGCCTTCGCCTTCAGCAGCGCTTCCGCCAGGCGGTCGACCTCGCCGCGCGTATTATACATGGCGAATGAGGCGCGGCAGGTGGAGGTGACGTTGAAGCGTTGCAGCAGCGGCATGGCGCAATGGGTTCCGGCGCGCACTGCGACGCCGGAGCGGTCGATGACGGTCGCTATGTCGTGAGCGTGGGCCTCCGGCATGTCGAAAGCGACGATCGGTCCCTTATCCTTGGCGTGACCGAAGATTCGAAGCCCCGGTATATCGGAGAGGCGCTCATGCGCATAGGCGGTGAGATCGGCCTCATGGGCGCGAATCGCCGGACGGCCGATTTTCTGCATATAGTCGAGAGCCGCGCCGAGCCCCGCCGCCTGCGCGATGGGCGGCGTGCCGGCCTCGAAACGATGCGGCGGCGTGTTGTAGGTGACAGTGTCGCGCGTCACCATCTCGATCATCTCGCCGCCGCCCGCGAAGGGCGGCAGCTTCTCGAGCCATTCGCGCTTGCCATAGAGAGCGCCAATGCCTGTCGGCCCATAGAGCTTGTGGCCGGTGATAATGTAGAAATCGACGTCCAGCGCACGCACGTCGACATCGAGATGCACGGCGCCCTGCGAGCCGTCGACGAGCACGGGCACGCCATGGGCGTGGGCGATGCGCACGACATCGGCGATCGGCGTCGGCGCCGCCAGCACATTGGACATATGCGTCAGCGCGACGATCTTGGTCTTCGGCGTGATCAGCTTCTCGAAAGCCTCGAGCGAGAAGACGCCGTCATCGTCCGGCTCGATCCATTTCAGCACCGCGCCCTTGCGCTCGCGCAGAAAGTGCCAGGGCACGATATTGGAGTGATGCTCCATCACCGAGAGGATGATCTCGTCGCCCTCGCCGATATGAGCGAGGCCAAAGGAGGAGGCCACCAGATTGATCGCCTCGGTCGCGCCGCGCGTGAAAATGATCTCCTCGCGATCGCCGGCGTTGAGGAAGCGGCGCAAAGTCTCGCGCGCGCCCTCATAGGCGTCGGTCGCCGCATTGGCGAGATAATGCAGGCCACGATGCACATTGGCGTATTCGTGCTCGTAGACATGGGAGATGCGCTCGATCACCTGCCGCGGCTTCTGCGCCGAGGCGGCGTTGTCGAGATAGACGAGATCCTTGCCATAGGGCTTTTCGGCGAGGATCGGAAAGTCGCGGCGGATCGCCTCGATATCATAGGCGGCGGTCGCCTCGGCCAAGAGCGGCTGGTTCACCAGGAGCGGCTGGTTCATTTGCCGTCCCCCCGATTGCCGAGCCAGCTGCGGATGCGCTCGAAATAGACGTCGCGCGCCGCTTCCTCGCCGATCGCCTCGACGATCTCGCCGGCGAAGCCTTCGATCAGCAGCGCCTCGGCCTCGTGCTTGGGCAGGCCGCGCGCCACCAGATAGAAGAGCTGGTCGGCGTCGAGACGGCCGCAAGTGGCGCCATGGCCGCAGACGACGTCGTCGGCGAAGATTTCCAGCTCCGGCTTGTTGTTCATCGTCGCGTTCTCGCTGAGCAGCAGCGCCCGCGATTGCATGGAGCCGTCGGTCTTCTGCGCGCCGGGGCGCACCACAACCTTGCCCTGGAACACACCCGTCGACTGGCCATCGAGCACATTGCGGAAACGCTCGCGGCTTTTGCAATTGGCGGCCGCATGCTCGACGACGAGCGTCGTGTCGGCGTGGTCCTTGCGCCCGAGCAGCGAGATTCCGTCGAGCGAGACGCTCGCATCCTCGCCGGCCAGCCGCGCGAAGATCTGCCGCCGCACGAGACCGCCGCCTCCGATGAAGCCGAAGGATTTGAAAGAGGCCTTCGCTTGCGCGGTGACGAGCAGGCTGAACAGCCGGATCGCCGCCTCGGACTGCGGGCCGATGTCGGCGATATGCTCGACCTCTGCGCCGGCGCCGATCGCGAAGGCCAGCACATGATTTTCCTGCGCGCCGGAGGGCGCGAGGGCGAGCGAGGTCTCGACGATCTTCGCCTTGGCGCCGTCGCCGACGACGACGAGCGAGCGCGTGAAGGAGGACAGCGCCTCGCCGCCGGTGGAGAGCAGCAGGATCTCGATCGTCTTCGCCACTTCCGTCGCGGGAGCGACGCGCAGCACGACGCCGTCTTGCATCAGCGCCGCGTTCAGCGCGACCACCGCATCGGCTCCGGCGTTCTCGGGCAGGCCCAGCGCGGTGAGCGCCGCGGCGTCCTCCTTGGCGAGAACATCGGCCAGAGAGGCGAGCCCGACGCCGGCCGGCAAGGCCGCGACGTCGGAGAGCTCGGGACGAAAGGCGCCGTCGGCGATGACGAGCCGAACGCGTCCCTCCATCGCCGGCGGCAGCGTGATCGCGCCCGGCGCGCCGAGCGGCGCGACGATGCGCAGCGACGCCCGCAGATCGGTGTAGTGCCACGCCTCGACGCGACGCGTCGGCAGCCCTTTACGCGTGAAGAACTCCCACGAGGCTTGGCGCAACGCCGGCGCGCCCTTGCCCTTCATCGCCTCGAAGGCGCCGGCGAAAGCCGTTTCGGCTTCGCTTTTCTTGTCGATCGCCTGCACGGTCATGTTCGTATCCTCACGCCGCTTCGCCGACATAATCGCGATAGCCGCTCTTCTCGAGCTCGAGCGCGAGCTCCGGCCCGCCGGTCTTCTGAATCTTGCCCTGGGCCATCACATGCACAGTGTCCGGCTTGATGTAGTCGAGCAGGCGCTGATAGTGGGTGATGACGAGGAAGCTGCGGTTCGGCGAGCGCAGCGCGTTGACGCCCTCGGAGACGATCCGCAGCGCGTCGATGTCGAGGCCGGAGTCGGTCTCGTCGAGAATGCCGAACTTGGGCTGCAGCAGGCTCATCTGCAGAATGTCCATGCGCTTCTTCTCGCCGCCGGAGAAGCCGACGTTCAGCGCGCGCTTCAGCATGTCCATGTTGATGCCGAGCTTGGTGGAGGCCTCGCGCACCATCTTCATGAAATCGGGCGTCTGCAATTCCTCCTCGCCGCGCGAGCGGCGCTGCGCGTTCACGGCGGCCTTGAGGAAGGTCATCGTCGCGACGCCGGGAATCTCGACCGGATATTGGAAGGCGAGGAACACGCCCTTGGCGGCGCGCTCATGAGGCTCGAGGCCCAGAATATTCTCGCCGTCGAGCAGCACCTCGCCCTCGGTGACGTCATAGCCGTCGCGGCCGGAGATGACATAGGAGAGCGTGGATTTGCCGGTGCCGTTCGGCCCCATGATGGCCGCCACTTCGCCGTCCTTCACCGTGAGGTTCAGCCCGTCGAGGATTTTGCGCTCTCCGATGGAGACGTGGAGATTCTTGATTTCGATCATGGTTTCGTCCTGTTGGCTGTTCGCTGTCGTGCGAGGGACGTTTGCAAATCGGGGGCCGCTTTATCAGAGCCGTTTCGTCGCCCGCCTGCCTCGTAAGGAGGCGCTCTTAAAAACGCAGAGCGCCTCTTTGCTCATCGATACGTCAACCCACGCTGCCTTCGAGGCTCACCGCGATCAGTTTCTGTGCTTCCACTGCGAATTCCATAGGCAGCTTCTGCAACACGTCGCGCACGAAACCATTGACGATGAGCGCCGTCGCTTCTTCCTCGGAGAGTCCGCGCTGCACGCAGTAGAACAGCTGATCCTCGGAGATTTTCGAAGTCGTCGCCTCGTGCTCGAACACGGCGGAGGCGTTCTTCGACTCGAGATACGGCACCGTATGCGCGCCGCATTTGTCGCCGATCAGCAGGCTGTCGCAATTTGTGAAATTGCGCGCGCCTTCCGCCTTGCGATGCGCCGACACCTGTCCGCGATAGGTGTTCTGCGAATGGCCGGCGGAGATGCCCTTGGAGATGATGCGGCTCTTGGTGTTCTTGCCGAGATGGATCATCTTCGTGCCGCTGTCGACCTGCTGATAGCCGTTCGACACAGCGATCGAATAGAACTCGCCTTGCGAATTGTCGCCGCGCAGAATGCAGGACGGATATTTCCACGTCACCGCGGACCCCGTCTCCACCTGCGTCCAGGAGATATGCGAGCTCTTGCCGCGGCAGTCGCCACGCTTGGTGACGAAGTTGTAGATGCCGCCCTTGCCCTCGCTGTCGCCGGGATACCAGTTCTGCACCGTCGAATATTTGATCTCGGCGTCGTCGAGCGCAACGAGCTCGACGACCGCGGCGTGCAGCTGGTTCTCGTCGCGCTTGGGGGCCGTGCAGCCCTCGAGATAGCTCACATAGGAGCCGGCGTCGGCGATGATCAGCGTGCGCTCGAACTGTCCCGTATTCTTCTCGTTGATGCGGAAATAGGTCGAGAGCTCCATCGGGCAGCGCACGCCCGGCGGGATGTAGACGAAGGACCCGTCCGAGAACACGGCCGAGTTCAGCGTGGCGTAGAAATTGTCGGTCACCGGCACGACCGAGCCGAGATATTTGCGCACCAGCTCGGGATGCTCGCGGACGGCTTCCGAGATCGGGCAGAAGATCACGCCCGCCTTGGACAGCTCCTCCTTGAAGGTCGTCGCCACCGAGACCGAGTCGAACACTGCGTCGACGGCGATCTTGCGCTGCTCGACGCCGGCGAGCACTTCCTGCTCGCGCAGCGGAATGCCGAGCTTCTCATAGGTGCGCAGAAGCTCCGGATCGACGTCGTCGATCGAGGTCGGCCCGGGCGTCGATTTCGGCGCGGAGTAGTAATAGAGGTCTTGATAGTCGATCGCGGGATAGTCGACGCGGGCCCACTTGGGCTCCTCCATCGTCAGCCATCGCCGATAGGCCTCGAGCCGCCATTCCGTCAACCATTCGGGCTCGTTCTTCTTCGCCGAAATGAAGCGGACGATATCCTCGCTGAGGCCCTTTGGGGCCTTTTCCGATTCGATATCGGTGGTGAAGCCGTATTTATACGCGTCGACGTCGATTTCCTCGACGCGCGCCACCGTCTCCTGGCGAGCCGCCATGTGTCCTCTCCTCGTCTCGACGGGTTCAAGGCCCGCCGGCCGAAATTTGAGCCGCCGAAGCCGCCCGTCAGGCGACCGTCCGCCGCGCCTTGATCCTCTTGGCTACTCCTGCAAAAGCGATACCAAACAAATCTACATGCTCCTCGGTCGAACTCCAGCCCAAACTCGCCCTGAGCGCGGCCTTTTCCTCGAGGCCCATGGCGGCGAGCACATGGGAGGATTTCACCTTGCCCGAGGAGCAGGCCGAACCCGACGACAGCGCGACGCCTTCGACGTCCAGCGCCATCAGCAGCGTCTGCGTCTTCTGGCCGGGGGTCAGAAACGCCGACGTATTGGCGAGCCGGGGCCCTTTTGCGCCGAGAAACACTGTTTCTGGCCAGATTTCCGCGACTTTCGCCTCCAGCCTGTCACGCAGCGCGGAGAGCCTTTCGGTCTCCGATGCGACGCTTTCTTTCGCGACTGCGAAGGCCGCCGCGAAGCCGGCGATCGCGGCCACATTCTCGGTGCCGGCGCGGCGGCCGCCCTCCTGGCCGCCGCCGCGCACGAGCGCCTCTCTGATATGGAGTCCGTCGCTCGCGAGCGCCAGGGCGCCGGCGCCCATCGGTCCCCCGATCTTATGTGAGGAAAAGAACAATGCATCTGCGCCCAGGGCGGCGAAGGTGGCGTCCATCCGTCCCACCGCCTGGGTCGCGTCGCAGACGACGAGCCCGCCCGCCGCATGGACGAGCGCGGCGGCCGCGGCCACCGGCTGAATGCTCCCGATCTCATTGTTGGCGGCCTGCAGGGCGAGCAGGATTCGTCTGCCCGTGTTGCACTGCAGCGTATTCGCCAACGCGGCGAGCGACAGAGCGCCCTCCGGGTCGAGCCCGACGGTCTCCACACGCGCGGCGGGAAAGCGATGGCCCGCGAGCACGGCCGGATGCTCGCCCGCGCCGAGCAGCAGCAACTCTATCTCCGCCGTAGTTTGGTCCCGTTGTAAGAAAGGCGTCAAAATCAGATTGGCGGCCTCGGTCGAGCCGGACGTGAAGACGACATTGCGCGCTTTCGTTCCCAATCCCGCGGCGATCTGGCCGCGCGCGGTCTCGACCAGCGCCCGCGCGGCGCGGCCTTCGGCGTGGATCGACGAGGGATTGCCGAGCGTCTCCAGCGCCGCCAGCATGGCCTCGCGCGCTTGCGGGCGCAGCGGCGTGGTCGCGTTGTGGTCGAGATAGGCGCGGGGAGCGGACATATCGCGAAGCTAATCGTTTCGCGCGCGGAATGGGAGAGCCGGCAAGCGGAGAGCCGGCAAGCGGCCCCAGAGCAGCCCGCCTCCGGGCAGGCGGCGGGAGAGGGCGACGACGCCCGCAAGTCCCGCGACGATGATCGCCGTCGCCGCGGCGGCGTCGAGATAGCCGGCTGCGAAGTCCGGCGGCGGCGACGCCGCGCGAAAGACCACGGTCTGCGCCAGATAGATCTCGAGCGTCATGCCGCCGATCGCGATCAAAATCCGCGCTGTGGCCGATCGCGCGATCCGGTCGTGCAGGGCGATGGCGGCTCTCGAGAATGCGAGCGTCGCCGCGACGGCGACCGGCAGCATCAGCGCCACTTGGCCGGCGACGCCGGCGCGCCAATAGGCGAGGCCGTTGTTGTAGATATAGGTGTCCCGCGTCCAGAACAGCCATCCGAGGGCGGCGACGGCCGCCATGGCTCCGGCGATGGAGGGCCGGATCGAGCGGATCGTCATGCCGGCGCGTCCGGCGAGATAGGCGACGAGATAGAAGGACGCCGTGTAGCGAATGGCCGCGAGCGGATAATCGGGGAAGGGCGCCAGCAGCAGCGCGGCCACGATCAGCAGAGCGGCCCGCTCATAGGCGGCGAAGCGCGTCGCGGCGAAGGCTCCGGCCGAGCCGACGACGACCGCCCATAAAAACCAATAGGAGCCTCGAAAATCCTTCCACACGTCGGAAAGGACATGGGTCTCGAGACCGACGACGGCGCGCGAGAGGTTCGGCCACGCCAGAACGCCCGCCCAGATCGCCATTGCGAGGAGCAGGGGCAGCGTGCGGCGAAAGAGAAATTCGCCGAAGCGCGTCGTGGCGTCGATCTTCCGCGCCGCCAGATAGCCGGAAATCGCGATGAAAGCCGGCATATGGAAGAGATAGATGGCCTTGAACAGACCATCCGACCAATAGGCGTCCGTTCGGGCATGGACGATCCATTGAATGGAATGGCCGAAGACGACCAGGACGATCAGTATTCCCTTGATGAAGTCGAGGCCGAGATCGCGGCCGGCGGAAGGCGGCGTCTCCGAAATCTCGAGCGGAGCAATCTCGAGTGGCGCAATCTCGAGCGAAGGTTGGCGCTGCACGATTTCGACCAAGAAATCTCGACCCTTCGAGAATCGCTTCTCGCCGTCGAGCTCGCGATCGGCGGGCCGAGAAAGCGCGACGACCTTCAAAACTCTTGCATCTAGCGCCGTCACACATGCTAGAAGGCCCGCTCGGCCGTCAACGAGCCGCGGGTTCGGAGCGCGCCGGACGCGCGGAGGCCCGGGCGAGGGCGCTCCGGCCGGAGCATAACGCATTTTCGGCGCCGGCGGAAACCGCCCGGCTGAAAATGGCGTTTTTCGCGCGGGGGAGACGAGGAACTCTATGCCCGAGGTCATTTTCACCGGCCCCGCCGGCCGGCTCGAAGGCCGCTTTCATCAATCGGCGCAACGCGGCGCGCCCATCGCCATCATTCTTCATCCGCATCCGCAATTCGGCGGCACGATGAACAATCAGATCGTCTATCACCTCTACTACGCCTTCGCCGAGCGCGGCTTTTCCGTTCTTCGCTTCAATTTCCGCGGCGTCGGCCGCAGCCAGGGCTCCTTCGACCATGGCGCCGGCGAGCTCTCGGACGCCGCCGCGGCGCTGGACTGGGCGCAGGCCGTCAATCCGGAGGCGCGCGCCTGCTGGATCGCCGGCGTCTCTTTCGGGTCCTGGATCGGCATGCAATTGCTGATGCGCCGGCCGGAGATAGAGGGTTTCGTCTCGGTCGCGCCGCCGGCCAATCGCTTCGATTTTTCCTTCCTGGCGCCATGCCCGTCCTCGGGACTGTTCGTCCATGGCGACATCGATCGCGTCGCGCCGCTGAAGGAAGTGACGGGCCTCATCGAGAAGCTCAAGACGCAGAAGGGCATCGTCATCGAGCATGCGGTGGTGCAGGGGGCGAACCATTTCTTCGAGAACCGCATCGAGCCGCTGATCGCTCAGGTCGATTCCTATCTGGACAAGCGGCTCGGCAATCCGCCGCGCATCGCAATCCCTGCGCGGGGCGACTGAGGCTCGCTGTCTGGCGGAGAAGCGCGACGCTCGGCCGCCGCGCTTCGTCCCTCATCAGAATTTCGCGACGATCGGCGCCGGCTTGAACCAATCGAAATGATAATTGAGTCCGGCGCGGGCGATATGGCCGTCGAAGCGCGTCGTCGATTGCGCGCCGGAGATTTGCGCGCCGAGCGCCGACGTGTAGGCATAGGCGGCGCCGGGCGTCGAAGCCGTTCCGAGATCATAATAGAGATATTCGACCTTGGCGCTCCAGCCGGGCAGGAACAGCCATTCGAGGCCGCCGCCGAGGGCGTAGCCGATCCGAAGATCGGAGTAGGTATCGGCCGCGGTGATCGCCGGCGCGCCGAAATAGCTCGCGGTGAGATTGGTCTGGCCATAGGCGAGGCCGCCGGTGGCGTAGGCGAGCAGGGTCGGCGTGATCAGATAGCCGAGGCGTCCGCGCGCCGTGCCGATATAATCGATCCCGCGCGACAGCGTGGTGTAGGCGGCAGGTCCGATCGATGTCGCCGAGCCGCCGCTCGAGGCGAGGCCCTGAATATCCGCCTCCAGACCCCACAGGAATTTGTCCGAGACCTGGGCGTTGTAGCCGATCTGGCCGCCGCCGATGAATCCGTCGACGCTGGCGTTGATCGCGGAGGGGAAATTGCCGATCAGCGCATTGGCGCCGAGGCCGGCTGCATCCGTGTCCCAATAGCTCTGCGCGACAGAGTCGCTGTTGGACCATGTGTAGCCGGCGTTGAGGCCGACATAGAAGCCGGTCCAGATCGGAGGCGGCGCGAGAGGCGGGGCGAAGGCCGGCGCGCTTTTCGTCGACGGAAGGTCGGCGGCCAGCGTCGGGCCGACGGAGCAGGCGAGCGCGAGCGCGCTCGCCACGACGATGATTTTCGTCATGGGTGTGACCTCGGGATGGAACTCGGGTTCGATATGTGCTCCCGCCGTCCCCACGATCCGTTGAGACGGGGCCGGGGCGGGCCGGATGGCGGGGGCGGTCTCGAAAACGAGAGCCGCAAGCCGGCGGGAGCGAGCAGAGGCTCTGCTCTACGCCGCCGAAACTCAAGTTAACTTTTGTCAATATTCGAGCGCGCGGGAAATAAAGGCAAAATTTTGATATATCGACCAATATTACGAAAATTTAATATTATGAAACCTTGGTGAGATGGACGTCCGGCGACGCGCATCGACGATGCGTCGCCCTCATGCGCCCTTGCCCAGCGCGGGCAGGACGCGGGTCGCGATCGCATCCTCGTCGATCGGACCGAGAATAGAGACGTCGATCTTCGGCCCCGGCGTCACCACGAAGCTCGCCGGAACGCCGCGCGCGCCGAGCGCTCGCTGCAGAAAGGCGCGCTCGTCCCGGCCCACGGCGACGAAAGGATTGCCGTGCTCGGCCAGAAAGCGGCGAGCGTGAACGGGGTCGTCCTTCACATTCGCGCCATAGATGGCGACGCCCCTTTCGGCGAGCGTCATCATCAGATGGTGCTCGGCGCGACAACTCGGGCAATAGGACGCCCAGAGATAGAGAAGCGAGCGCTTGTCGCCGAGATCGGCGGAAGCGAAGCCGGGGACCGGACGCCCATCGGCGAAGGTCAGCCCCGGCGTCGGCCGCAGATCGAAAGCCTCGATCGACAGAGTGTTGAAGAAGCGGGCCGACAGATCCTTGCGTTTCCAGACATGCTCGACCGCGGCCGCTCCGGCGCCGGTCGAGATCGCGCAGAACGCGCCGAGAAGGAGATTGCGCCGGCTCGGCCAGGCGGGCGTGTCCTCGTCTCGCTGGATCGTCTCGCTCATCTCTCGCTCCGTGCATTCGCGCCGCCGTCCCATTTGCAGACGAAACCCTCAATGCGGAATGAAAGTGACGGCGAAAGCTCGACCGATCTCGTCTGGCCGGCTCAGCCGACAGCGCGGCGTCGGCCGCGCGTGGCCGTGGCGATTGCGCCGCCCTTCGTCGGCGCGCCGACTCCCGTCGTCCCGGGGAAGGTCAGCGGCAAGCCTCTCAGCACACGCGCTGCGAGAAAGGCGAAAGCCTGGGCCTCGATCGCATCGCCCATCCAGCCGACCGCGCCGGCGGTCGTGACCGGGCAGGGAAGCCGGCGGGCGAGCTCGCCCATCAGCGTCGGATTATGGGCGCCGCCGCCACAGACGATCGCCCGCCGCGGCGCCGAGGGGGGCAGCGAGAAGGCGAGGGCGAGCGAGGCGGCGGTGAAGGCGGTCAGCGTCGCGGCGGCGTCCTCGACCGATAGCTTATCTGTAAGATGAAATGAAAAATCATTTCTATCTAATGATTTGGGTGGTTGTTTCTGAAAAAATGGATGAGCTGTCAGAGATCGTAGAATCGCGTCGTCGACATGGCCCTCGGCGGCGGTCGCGCCGTCGCGGTCGACCGGCTGGCCGGTCCGGGCGAGCATCAGATCGTCGATGAGCGCATTGCCGGGGCCGGTGTCGAAAGCGAGGGGCTCGGCGTCGCCATCGACGAAAGTGACATTGGCGACCCCGCCGATGTTGATCACCGCGACCGGGCCGACGATCCCGCTCGCTGCAACCAGAGCGCGATGATAGACGGGAACCAGAGGGGCGCCTTCGCCCCCGGCGGCGACATCCGCGCCGCGAAAATCATAGGCGACGTCGACGCCGAGCCGCTCGGCCAGCCCATGCGCGTCGCCGATCTGGACGGTCAGCCGGGCCTGCGGCCGATGCAGCGCCGTCTGCCCGTGAAAGCCGATGATGTCGATCGAGGCCGGGTCCAGCGTCTCGTCGCGCAGGAATGATTCGACCGCCTGCGCATGGCGCTCGGTGATCAGACGCTCGGCTGCGCCGACGGCTCCCGGCCGGGCCGCACGGTCGGAGAGGCGCGTCGCTTCCGCGAGCGCGGCCCGAAGCAGATCGCGATCCTCCTCGGAATAGGGGAAAAAGCCGGTCGGCCCGAAGCCGAGCCGCGTTTCGCTATCCGTCTCCAGCAGCGCGACGTCCACTCCATCCATGGAGGTGCCGGACATGAGGCCGATGGCGCGGTAGAGGGTCATTTGCGTCTCCTGCTCGCGTTCAAATGGGGCGCTCTGCGCTCTGGTCCGGATTTCCTTGCCAGATCAGCACAAATCGCTCAAGGGTTGCGCGTCCTTCTCACCTTGGGCGACGCACGACATGAAACATCATTCGCACGCGGAACCGTCGACGCTGCGACGCTTTCTCGCCAGCGAGGCGGCGGGCGGCGTGGTGCTGATGGCGAGCGCTGCGCTCGCGCTCGCGCTCGCCAATTCGCCTTGGGCGGAGGCCTATCAAAGCCTGCTCGCGACGCCGATTGCCGGCCATTCGACGCTCCATTGGATCAATGACGGGCTGATGGCGGTGTTTTTCCTGCTCGTCGGCCTGGAGATCAAGCGCGAGCTGCTCGATGGGCATTTGCGCCATTGGTCGGCGCGCGTGCTGCCCGGCGTCGGAGCGCTCGGCGGCATGCTCGTTCCTGCGCTGATCTATGTCTATTTCAACGCCTCTTCGCCGGAGGCGGCGCGCGGCTGGGCGATTCCCTCGGCCACCGACATCGCTTTCGCGCTCGGCGTGCTGGCGCTGCTGGGCGACCGCGTCCCCGGCGGGTTAAAAGTGTTTTTGACCGCGCTCGCCATTCTCGACGATCTCGGCGCGATCGTCATCATCGCTGTTTTCTACGCCGGCGAGCCGGCGGCGCCGCCCATGCTCGGCGCCGGCGTGACGCTGTTCCTGCTGCTCGGCCTCAATCTCTTCGAGGTGAAATTTCTCACGCCCTATCTGCTGCTCGGCGTGGCGCTGTGGCATTTCGTGCAGCTCAGCGGCGTGCATGCGACGCTGGCCGGCGTGCTGCTCGCCGTCATGATTCCGCTGCGCCTCTCCGGCCCCGATGAGGACGAGCATACGCCGCTGCACCGGCTCGAGAATGCGCTCGGCCCCTTCGTCGCCTTCGTCGCGCTGCCGCTCTTCGGCTTCGCCAATGCCGGCGTGGCGCTCGGCGGCGGCGATCTCGGGGCGACCGCTGGCGCGCCGATTCTGCTCGGCGTGGCGCTCGGCCTTTTTCTCGGCAAGCAGGCGGGGGTCTTCGCGGCCGTTGCGCTGGCCATCGGGACGCGCGTCGCGTCGCGGCCGCCCAAGACAGGCTGGGCGCAGCTCTATGGCGTTTCCGTCCTCTGCGGCGTGGGCTTCACCATGAGCCTGTTCATCGGCCAGATCGCCTTCGAGGCCGACGAGGGCGCGATGCGCGCGACCAAGATCGGCGTGCTCGTCGGCTCGGCCGCCTCTATCGCGCTCGGCTCGCTGGTTCTGCTTCTCGCCGCGCGGCGCGCGGCCGCGCGTCCGCTGACCCATTCGTAAAAAATCGGTTAAGCTCGCCGCTCCCGTTTTTTTTGCGAGGCGTCGGCTCATGCCCAATTTCAAGCTTCCTCTTTCCGGCGACGTCGCCCAGACGATCAATCCCTGGACCGCCATTTTCAGCCCTTATGGCGGCCAATTCGGACTCATCAACATAAATCTCGGGCGGTCGAGCGCCCCGCAGGTCGAGGAGGACGTGCTCTCCGACGTCGGCAGCTATGGCAAGCAGCTCGGCCGCATCGGCGATGCGCTGGTCGTCCTTCTCGCGCATTTTCATCCGCAATGCGCGCTTTCGGCGAAGGAGGAGAAAGCGATCGCCGATTTGAAGGCGATGCTCGACGACATCGATGCGATCAAGCGACGCCATCATCGCCCCGCGACGGCTCCGTGATGCGCGAGTTCCGGCGCTCGACACAACCTTGACAAGCGTGCGGAACCGGGTTGAACTCGAAATTATTGAATTCAAGAGAGTAGGATTTCCGATGGATCAACTTTTCCGCGCATCCAATAGTCCCGAGGTCATCGAGCTCTATCGGTTGATGCGTGCGTTGCTCGCGCTGCGGGACATGTTCGACGGCGCGTATGAGCGGGCGGTGCTGTCCATGCTGCCGGAGTCGACGCGGGCGCGATTCGATCGCCTCGCCCATTCCGTCGACGACCAATCCGGCGTCGCGCTCGCCCGCCCGATCCTCGACGATTCCTATGACGCGCTGGAAACCGTGTTCGACGAATATAAGCATGAGGTGGCCGAGAGCCTGCTCGCCGCCGCTCTCGCCGACACGGTCGCCGATCTGCCGGCGAAATTGGGCGCTCTGGAGAAAACGCTGCTCATCGAGCGGCTTTAGCGTCTCGCCGTCCAGGCGGAGACTGGAGGCCTCGGAGGGAATCGAACCCCCGTACAAGGATTTGCAGTCCTCTGCGTAGCCACTCCGCCACGAGGCCCCGGACGTCGACGCCGAAAGCTCGACGTCGACGTGAGAAGGCCCGCTCATACAGGACCTGTCGGCGGACGGCAAGGCTCTGCGCAATGTTAGATTTGCGCAATGACAGACTGTGCGGCGCCGGCGAGAGCTCGGCGAGCTCTCGCCGGCGCGTCGCGATCGATCACCAGTGATTCGGCGCGCAACGACCCCATTGATTGACATGCGCGCCCGGGCCGCAACGGAAGCCGGGACGCGGACCATAGGCCGGCGGCGGACGATAGCCCGGACGCGGGCCATAGGCGGGCGGCGGCGGACGGCGATGCGGCACGCAACGACCCCAGGGATCGACATGCCAGCCCGGACCGCAGCGCATGCCGATCTCCTGCGTCAGCGGGGCGGCGGCGCCCTCGGCGAGCGGCGCGAGGGGCATGGCCATAGCGGCCGGCGCTTCGACGCCGGCGAGCGCGAGCGCGGCGACGAAAGCGAGCTTGAACTTCATTTGTCTCCTCCTATCGGAATGCGAAGCGATAACGCGAGCATTGACGCATTTGGGTGAACCGGCGGTGAATGACGCGCCCGCCCAGGGCGTTAACCGATCGTTCATTGCAATGCTAAGGCTTTGTTCAACTCCGCGAGGCAGACTGAGGCCTCGTCCAAGAAACCCCGGCAGCGGAGCCCGCAGATGAGATCGATTGTCGCGCCATCCATGCGCCTCCTGGCCGGCGGCCTGATCCTGGCGGCGGCGGTCGCGGATATCGGAGCCGCTGTCGCCGAGCCCCGCCGCTCTCGCGGCGGCGCGACCGTCATCGAGGAGCTCGGCGCCCCCAATGGCAGAGGCTTCGACGATATTATCGTGAAGCTCGCGCCTCTCGTCGCATCCAAGCCGGCGCGTGCGGCGGAACGTCCCGCGCCGACGGCCGCTCCCGAATCCCCGACCGTTGCGGCCGCCGCGCCGCCGCCGCCGACCGAATCGGCGAAACCGGCGCCGGCGGCTCCGGTGTTCCTGCGCGAGCCGCTTCCCATCATCGAGAGCGCGCCGCCTGTCGAGGCGGTCGCCAAAGCGCCGGAACCGGCCGTGGCGCCGGAAGCCGCGATCGAGACGAAGGCCGAATCGACGCCTGTGGAATCGACGCCCTCGCAATCGACGTCTGTGGAATCGACAGCCGAACAATCGCCGGTCGCGACGCCGGAGGCGACCGAAGCCGAGGCCGCGCCGCCGAAAGCCGAAGCGCCTGTCGTCGCGGAAGCCGCGCCCGAGTCCCGCGCGGAGGCTATGACTGCTCCTCGGACGGAAGAAGCGCCGCCGCAGGAGGAGGGCGAATCGCCGCTCGCGCTCTGGCAGGCGATCGTCGCCGCCGCCGCGCTCAGCGGTCTACTCGCCATGAAATATTTCAAGCGCGCGCCGGCTGCGGCCAAAGCCGCCGAGCCCGCCCCGGCGAAGACAGCCGCCGCCGCGAGCGAGACGAAGCCGAGCGGCCGCTTCGCGACGCTGCTCGCCGTCGTGCGCACGCGCATAGAGCCGCTGCGCGCCAAAATCGCGGCGCTGCGTCCGGGCAAGGCGGCCGAGCTGCCGGCCCAGGCCCCCGCGCCGAAGGACGCGCCGGCGAAGCCGAAGACTTTGGATTGGACGGACGTCGCGACCGTGCTGCGCGCGCGCTTCGGCGGCGCGAAAGCGGCGGGCGAGCGGTCCGCGGCCGCGTCCAATCACGTGATCGCCCTCGTCGAATCGGAGGGGAGGGGGCGAATGTCCGACTCCTGGGAGACGAGCGACGAGGACGGCCTCGAGCTGCTGGAGCCGGGCGACGCCAGCGCGCGGACGATCGTCATGAACGCCCGGCGGCGGCTGCGCTCGGCGCAGAGCTGACGATCGAAATCGAATTGGATCGAAATGAATTGGACGCGATTCGAAGAGTTTTTCTAAACCCGTGTTTCTCCGAGAGGAACCGCGACGCCGCAGGCCCGGGCGAACTGGCGTCGCGGGCGAGAATCGCCTATAGGAAAAGGGCGGTTTCGAGCGTCGTCGACGGCTGCCGAAAGGCTCCCTTCCGGCGCGCCTCGCTCGAAACGTCCTGCGAGCGCGACCTCCGCGGCCCGCCTCTCTCTCGAGCGGCGATTCTACAACTCGCCTCACCTTCGTCGGCGAGACGGGTCGGCGACGAGACGACGCTCATTCCCCAGAGCCGGCGCTGAAGCGCCACGGCGGGTTTTCGCCGCGGCGAGCGCCGGACGATCGATCGGATTGGCGAGCCATTGGCCGAGAACGACACAGACGACACTGGACCGACCCCGCCCGGCTCCGACATTCGCCCGGTTTCGATCGCCGACGAGATGAAGCGCAGCTATCTCGATTACGCGATGAGCGTGATCGTGAGCCGCGCTCTGCCGGATGTGCGCGACGGATTGAAGCCCGTGCATCGGCGCATCATGTTCTCCATGCACGAGAACGGCCATACGCCCGATAAGCCCTACGTGAAATCGGCGCGCATCGTCGGCGACGTCATGGGTAAATATCACCCGCATGGCGACGCCGCGATCTATGACGCGCTGGTGCGCATGGCGCAGCCCTTCTCCATGCGGCTGCCGCTCATCGACGGCCAGGGCAATTTCGGCTCGGTCGACAACGACCCGCCCGCGGCGATGCGCTACACCGAGTCGCGGCTCGCCAAGCCGGCGCTTGCGCTGCTCGACGATCTCGACGAAGGCACCGTCGATTTCAAGCCGAACTACGACGACAAGGAGCATGAGCCGACCGTCCTGCCGGCGCGCTTCCCCAATCTTCTCGTCAATGGCGCGGGCGGCATCGCCGTCGGCATGGCGACCAATATTCCGCCGCATAATCTCGGCGAGGTGATCGATGCGGCGATCGCGCTGATCGACCGGCCCGACATGACCGTCGCCGAGCTGATGGAGATCGTGCCCGGCCCGGACTTCCCGACAGCGGCGACGATTCTGGGGCGCGGCGGCATACGCAACGCCTATTCGACCGGGCGCGGCTCGATCATCATGCGCGCCAAGTCGGAGATCGAGACGCTGCGCAAGGAGCGCGAGGCGCTCATCTTCACCGAGATTCCCTATCAGGTGAACAAGGCGGCGCTGATCGAGCGCATCGCCGAGCTCGTCCGCGAGAAGAAGATCGAGGGCATCTCCGATCTGCGCGACGAATCGGACCGCGACGGCATGCGCATCGTCATCGAGCTGAAGCGCGATGCGGTCGCCGACGTCGTGCTGAATCAGCTCTGGCGCCATACCGCGCTGCAATCGAGCTTCCCGGTCAATATGATCGCGCTGAATGGCGGCCGTCCCGAGCTGTTGACGCTCAAGGACGTTCTCGTCGCCTTTGTCGACTTCCGCGAGAGCGTCGTCACCAGGCGCACCAAATTCCGTCTCGCCAAGGCCCGCGACGCGGCGCATTTGCAGGTCGGCCTCGCGATCGCCGTCGCCAATATAGACGAGGTGATCCGCCTCATCCGCACCTCGGCCGACACCGCCACGGCGCGCGAGGCGTTGATGGAGCGCGAATGGCCCGCCAAGGATATGGCGCCGCTGGTCGCGCTGATCGCCGATCCGCGACACGTTCTCACCGAGGATGGCGCCATCCACCTTTCCGAGGCGCAGGCGCGCGCCATTCTCGAGCTGCGTCTGCAGCGCCTTACCGCGCTCGGCCGCGAGGAGATCGCCGAGGCGCTGAACAAGCTCGCCGTCGAGATCGCCGAGTATCTCGAGATTTTGCGCTCGCGCGAAATGCTGTTCGGGATCGTCAAGGACGAGATGATCGCGGTCAAGGAGCAATATGCGACTCCTCGCCGCACGCAGATCGTCGACGGCGACAGCGATGTCGAGGACGAGGACCTCATCGCACGCGAGGATATGGTCGTCACCGTCTCGCACGCCGGCTACATCAAGCGCGTGCCGCTTTCCACCTATCGCGCGCAGCGGCGCGGCGGCAAAGGCCGCTCCGGCATGCAGACGAAGGAGGAGGATTTCGTCCAGCGCCTCTTCGTCGCCTCGACGCATACTCCGGTGCTGTTCTTCTCCTCGCTCGGCCGGGCGTACAAGGAAAAGGTGTGGCGCATGCCGCTGGCGGCGCCGCAGGCGCGCGGCAAGGCGCTGGTCAATCTTCTGCCGCTCGAGCAGGGTGAGCGCATCACCACCATCATGCCGCTGCCCGAGGATGTGTCGAGCTGGGCGACGCTCGACGCCATATTCGCGACGACAGGCGGCACGGTGCGGCGCAACAAGCTCTCGGATTTCTCCGATGTGCGGCGCTCGGGCATCATCGCCATGAAGCTCGACGAAGGCGAGGCCATCGTCGATGTCGCCACCGCGGCGGAGCAGGAAGACGTTCTGCTGACGACGCGCGAAGGGCAGTGCATCCGCTTCCCGGTGAGCGATGTGCGCGTCTTCCAGGGGCGCACCTCCATGGGCGTGCGCGGCATAGCGCTCGCCGGCGACGACCGCGTGATCTCGATGTCGGTCCTGCGCCATTTCGAGGCCGTCGGCGACGAGCGCGCGGCCTATCTCAAGCGCGCAGCGGCGCAACGGCGCAATGCCGGAGCGGAAGGCGTGGCCGGAGCGGAAGGCGTGGAAGAGAGCGCGGCGGAGACCGAGGAGGCCTCGACCGCGATCGAGCTGACCGAGGCGCGCTATCGCGAGATGGAGCAGGCCGAGCAGATCATCCTGACCGTCTCCGAGAACGGCTACGGCAAGCGCAGCTCGTCCTTCGAATATCGCATCACCGGACGCGGCGGCAAAGGCATCGTCGCCATGACGGTGAACGCTCGCAACGGCAAGCTCGTCGCCTCCTTCCCCGTGGGGCGCGGCGACGAGATCATGCTGGTGACCGACGGCGGCCAGCTCATCCGCTGCCCGGTGGAAGGCATACGCATCGCCGGCCGCGGCACGCAGGGCGTCATCGTCTTCGACACGGCGGAGGGCGAGCGCGTCGTCTCGGTCGAGCATTTGGCCGATGCGGGCGAAGGCGAGGGCGAGGGCGAAGACGAGGCCGGCGGCGAGGCGGGCTGAGCCCTCTATTGTGACAAGAGCGCGTTTCGCCGAAGCGTCCATTCGGCGAAACGCGGGACTTTTCCAGCATTCGATTATGGATGGGGTGGAGCGAGCGTTTCGTCTCGCCATGCGTCGCATCGACAAACGCAACCCAACGTCAATGGCGTTCACGCGCGCATCGGTCTAGAATCGTCCGTCGCACAGCCTGTCCAAGCCTGTCCAAAGAGGGGGAAGAACGCATGCTCACGATCTGGGGACGGCGCAATTCCTTCAATGTGCAGAAGGTCATGTGGCTCGTCGGCGAGCTCGGGCTCGATCACGCTCATGTTCCGCTCGGCGGCGCGTTCGGCGGCCTCGACGATCCGCAGTTTCGCGCGCGCAATCCGCATGGCCGCATTCCGGTCATCGACGACGAGGGCGTCGTCGTGTGGGAGTCTCACGCCATATTGCGCTATCTCGCCGCGCGCCATGGCGGCGAGGCGTTCTGGCCGTGCGATCCGGCCGCGCGCTCGCATCTCGACCGCTGGATGGACTGGGCGCAGTCGTCGTTGCAACCGGCCTTCGTCGACGGCGTGTTCATGGGCTATTACCGCACGCCGGAGGCGCAGCGCGACTGGACCGCGATCCGCACGGCGATCGCGCGCTGCGCGCAGCATTACCAGTTTCTCGACTCATGGCTCGCCGACCGGCCCTTCCTCGCCGGCGACGAGCTGACGCTCGCCGATATTCCCGCCGGAACGACGCTCTATCGCTATTTTGCGCTCGATATAGAACGGCCCTCGCTTCCCAATGTCGAGGCTTGGCATGCGCGCCTTTGCGAAAGGCCGGCCTTTCGCCAGCATGTGATGGTGCCGTTCGACGATTTGAAAGGCTGAGGCGCCGAATGGCGCGAGGGGTGAAATTGCGGTAGGATATTTCCATGAGCGCGCTGCCGAAGACGAGAATGACCGCCGAGGAGTTCGTCGCCTGGGCCGAGGCCCAGCCGGGCCGCTATGAGCTCGTCGACGGCGAGGTCTTCGCGCAGGCCTCGGAGCGCGTCGCCCATGCGAAGGCGAAGCTCGCGGTCGCGCTCGCCTTGCAGGACGCCGTCCGCCGGGCCGGCGCGCCCTGCCATGTTCTTCCGGACGGAGTCGCCGTGCGCGTCGACGCCTCCACCGTCTTCGAGCCCGATGCGCAGCTCTATTGCGGTCCCGAGCTTCCGCCGGACACGCTGCTCGTCGAAAGCCCGCTCATCGTCGTCGAAGTGCTGTCGCCCTCGACCGGACGCAATGACGTTCTCGGCAAGCTCGAGGGCTATTTCCGCATCGCCAGCGTCGCGCATTATCTCATCTTCGATCCGGACTCGCCGCTCGTCATCCATCATCGCCGCGGGCAGGGCGGCGATATTCTGACGCGCGCCATTCGCGAGGGCGATATCACGCTCGATCCGCCCGGCCTCTCCTTTCCGCTCTCGGCCATTTACGGCGAAGCGCGCTGAACGCTCCTGTGTCGGCGCGCACAGCGCCCCGCGAGCGTCGCGGCTAATCTCCTCTGCATCCGATCGCAATGATTTCACGCGGCGGTTTCAAAAAGGAGATTGAAAATGTCCAAGGTGCTTTTCATCGACACCAAGAACGAGCTCACCCTCGCGCCCGGCGCGACGGTCCATGGCTGGTGGAACAACGCCTCGCCGTTCAATGCGGTGTGGGATGCGCAGGCCGTGCCTTTCGCGACCGGCAGCACGGCGAGCGGCTTCACGCAGGACACCTCGCTCGAGGTGACGCGCGTGTGGCGTCATTACACGGTGACGGAGATCAAGCCGAACCCGCAGTCGCAGACCGTCGACACCAAGGACGAGACCGAGATCCATTACGAGATCAAGAATATCGGCAATAGCGTCGCCAAATTCCACGTGGTGCTGAGCGCGATCTACGAGTGAGCCGGCGCGCGCGCCGCGAGGCGCGCGCTCCCTCGATCGTGAGCGACGAAAAGCGCGGCGCAGCCGACAGTGTCGATCTCGACAGTGCGGAAGCGCCGCTCGAGCGCATCGCGCAGACCATCGAGATCGTCGGCCGTGTTCGAGAACACGCCTTTGCGATTATAGAACTCCATCAGCCGCCGCGCCGCGGCGGAGCGCGCCGCGCCGCCCGGCAGCAAGGTGGAGCCGAAAACGACCGCGCCGTCATTCGTCAGCGCCTTCAGATGATCGAAGACGACGGCCTTTTCCGCGATCGCGCCGGGAAGGCAATGCAAGAGATAATTGACGCCGACGGAATCGAATTTCGGCGCGTCGAAAGCGATCGGCTCCAGAACATTGCGGCGATAGCTCTGCGGCGAGAAACGCGCGATGCGCTCCGCTGCGAAACGAAGCGCTGTGGCGTTGAGATCCATGAGCGCGACGCGCGGCGCGGCGACGGGAAAGCGGCAATGGTCGAGGAAATATCCCGTGCCGACGCCGACGTCGAGATGATTGCCCGACACATGGGCGTCATAGAGCGCGCGCAGGCGCGGCGTCGGGCATTTCCAGACGAAGCGATTGGAGAGGCCGAGCACCAGCATGTCATAGAGCCGCAGAACGGCGGGCGTATAGACGGCTTGGCCGGCGGCGATCTGCTCGGGACTGGCGGTCATCTGCGTAACGTCCTATTGCTCGTCTTTCACCTGCTCGACGGGAATGAGCCGATGCCCATCCTACGCTATTCCGCCGCCTCGCCCTACGCCCGCAAAGCCCGCATCGTCGCCGAGCTTCTCGGCTTCGGCGCGAGCCTCGATCTGGTCGGCGCCGACACGACCAATCCCGCCGACACGCTGCGCGAGCAGAATCCGCTCGGCAAAGTGCCGACGCTGATTCTCGAGAGCGGCGAGACGCTCTACGACAGCCGCGTGATCTGCGAATATTTCGACCTTCTCGCCGGCGGCGGAAAGCTCTTTCCGGCCGATCCCGCCGCGCGGATCGCAGCGCTGACGCTGCAATCGCTCGGCGACGGAATCAATGACGCGGCGCTGCTGATCCGCTACGAGGCGACGCGGCCGGAGCCTTTGCGCTCCGCCGATTGGATCGCGCTGCAGGCCGGCAAGGTGGAGCGCGCGCTGGCGGCGCTGGACTCCGAGCCGCCGGCCGGCCCGATCACGATCGGCCATGTGGCCGTCGCCGCCGCGCTCGGCTATCTCGATCTGCGCTTCGACGGCGCCTGGCGCGCGAAACATCCCGCGCTGGTCGCTTGGCTGGACGCATTCTCCGACGTGGTTCCGGCCTTCGAGGCGACGCGCGTCGCCTGACCCGGATCGAAGGCGAGCCTTCCGGCTCGCATCGATATCCCTCACATGCGCGCCGGCAGCTTGTCCTCCTCGGCGAGATTGGAGAAGCGCGTCACCTCGGCCTCGAAGGAGAGCGTCACCGTTCCCGTGGGACCGTGGCGCTGCTTGCCGAGAATGGCCTCGGCGCGCCCATGCACGCGCTCCATCTCGTTCTGCCAGGCGATATGCTCTTCCGTGCCCTCGCGCGGCTCGCGATTGCGCAGATAATATTCCTCGCGATAGACGAACATCACGACGTCGGCGTCCTGCTCGATCGAGCCGGATTCGCGCAGGTCGGAGAGCTGCGGCCGCTTGTCGTCGCGGCTCTCGACCTGACGCGAGAGCTGCGAGAGCGCGATGACCGGCACGGTCAGCTCCTTGGCCAGCGCCTTGAGGCCCGTGGTGATCTCCGTCAGCTCCTGCACGCGATTGTCGCCGCGCGATTTGGAGCCGGAGAGCAGCTGTAGATAGTCGACGACGAGCAGATCGAGCCCGCGCTGGCGCTTCAGCCGCCGCGCCCGGGCGGTGAGCTGGGCGATGGAGATGCCGCCGCTCTGGTCGATGAAGAAGGGGATGCTCTGCATCTCCCGCGCCGCCTCGGCGATGCGGCGGAAATCATCCTCGTTGATGTCGCCGCGGCGGATCTTGTAGGACGCCACGCCGGATTGCTCGGCGATGACGCGCGTCGCCAATTGCTCGGCCGACATTTCGAGCGAGAAGAAGCCCACGATGCCGCCATTCACCGCCTTCACGGAACCGTCCGGCTGCTGCTCCGGCACATAGGCCTTGGCGATGTTGAAGGCGATATTGGTGGCGAGCGCCGTCTTGCCCATGCCGGGACGGCCGGCGATGATGATGAGATCGGACTTCTGCAGCCCGCCCATCTTCTCGTCGAGATCGATGAGCCCGGTCGCAATGCCGGAGAGATGCCCGTCGCGCTGATAGGCGCTGCTGGCCATATCCATGGCGGTGGAGAGCGCGTCGGCGAATCGCTGGAAGCCGCCGTCATAGCGGCCGGTCTCGGCGACCGCATAGAGCTTGCGCTCCGCCTCCTCGATCTGCTGGCGCGGCGCCTGATCGACCGCCGCGTCGAAGGCGGCGTTGACGATATCCTCGCCGATGACGATCAGCTCCCGCCGCACCGAGAGATCATGGATCGTGCGGCCATAATCCTCGGCGTTGATGATCGTCGTCGCCTCGCGCGCCAATCGCGCGAGATAGGCCTGCATCGTCACGCCGCCGGGCAGCTCCAGATCGCCGAGATGCGTCTTCAGCGTCACCACCGTGGCGACGCGGCCGGCGCGAATGATCTGCGAGGAGACCTCGAAGATGCGCCTGTGCAGCTCCTCGGAAAAATGCTCGGACCGAAGAAAATCCGAGACGCGATCGAAAGCGTCATTGTTGACGAGAATGGCGCCGAGCAGCGCCTGCTCGGCTTCGATGTTATGGGGCGGCGTGCGATAGGTGGGCTGGTCGAGCATTTCTCTCTCGGAAACGGGACACAGGGCGAAGTCGACGGGACATGCGAGATAAGCGCGGCGACGACGACATCGCGCAGAGGGCAGGGCGTTCGCGTTCCCCTCGCAGCGAGGAGGTCGAGCGCCGGAGACGATCGGGAGGAGATCGCTCCCAATATCTCGGGAACGCTCGGCCCGGCCGTTCGCCAGATTGCCTCTGATGGATGTCTTCGATGCACGTGAACGCGTTGCGACAGGCACTCGAGAACGGCCGCGACATTGCCCCAAGCGGCGAGCGGCGCCAATGCCAAAGATCGCGCGCGGCCCGGCGAATGCGCGAGCGGCGTCTTTGTGAGTCATTTCCACATGCGCGGCGCATCTTTCGGCGCGCTCGACGCAAAATCATTGTGTGTGACAATTTCGCCACGGCGAATCGCATGGCGCGCAAAAAAGGCCGGAGACGCGAGCGCCTCCGGCCTTTTTAAAATGGACCGAATCGGTGGCGAGCGATCAGAGCTCGACGTCACCGGCCTCGGCCAGCGCTGCGCCGACCTCGAGGCCGAGATCGTCGAGCGTCGTCTCCTCACGCGTCGCGGCGGCCTCGCCGCGCGCCTGACGCTCGGCCTCTTCCGTCGAGCGGGCGACGTTGACGATGATCTTCACCTCGATCTCCGGATGCAGATGCACCGGCACATTGTGCAGGCCGAGCGCCTTGATCGGATGCTGAAGATCGACCTGATTGCGATTGAGCGAGAAGCCGCCCGCGGTGGCCGCCTCGGAGATGTCGCGCGGCGCCACCGAGCCATAGAGATGGCCGCTCTCGCCGGCCTGGCGGATGATGACGAAGGTCTGTCCCTCGAGCTTCTCGGCGACGGCCTCGGCCTCGTTGCGGGCGGTGAGATTATGCGCCTCGATCTGGGTGCGCTGCGTCTCGAAATGCTTCTTGTTGCTTTCCGTCGCGCGCAGCGCCTTGCCGCGCGCCAGCAGGAAGTTGCGCGCATAGCCGTCGCGCACGCGAACGGTGTCGCCCATCTGGCCGAGCTTGGCCACGCGCTCCAGCAGAATGACATCGACCATGGGTTTTATCTCCTCGTGTCTCTCTCGAATTTTTGTCGCGGCGATCTCAGCCGCGCCGCGCCTGCGCCGCTCCCTTGCGGCTGCGGAACGAAAAAACCGCGTCGACGACGCCGACCACGGTGAACAGAACGATCGGCCAGGCGAACAGGCCGATGACGATATAGATGACGGTGAGCGTGACGCCGCCGACGCGTGTCCCGCGCAGCAGCGCGTGGACGACCGCTAGTCCCTGCATCGCCAGAGCGAGGCCGAGCGTCTCGGCGAAAACGAGGCCGATCTCGCCGGCGAGATCGCCGACGAAGGCCACGGCGCCGGCGATGAGGAACAGGCCGGCGACCGCGCGCGGCAGCACGAATTCCTGCGCGATGTCCGGCCAGGGGCGGGAGAGCGCGTCGGAGGCGCGCGCCAGCAGGCCGGCGCCCCACAAATTGAGCGCATGGCTGAGCAGCGTCAGCGCGGCCAGCGTCGCGGGAAAGGCGAAGACGACGAGCGCCGAAAGCTGGCTCGGATCGAGCTTCTCGCCGAGCTCCTGCGTGCGCACCAGATCTTCTATCGCGATGAAGGCGCGGGCGCGCAGCGGATTGAGCGCCTCGTCGAGGCCGCCGAAGCGAATCGCCGCGATGGTGACGGCGATGGAGACGACGGTCGCCACCACGCCGCCGGCCGCCAGAATCGCCCAGGCGGGCGCATGAGACGTCACCAGCTCGCGGCCGCGCCACGGCGCCCCGGCTGCGACATAGGCGGCGGCGAGGGCCGGAACGGCGACGAGAAAGGCGTAGATCACGCCGACGATCGGATTGGGCCAGATCGACAAGAGGCCGGTCGCGATGAGCGCCGAGGTCGCGCCATGCCGCAGGCCGAAGCCGAGCGCGACGATCAAAATCGGCAGCGGCGCGAGAAAGGCGAACAGGACCGCCGCCGAAGTGCCCTTGGTGAGAACAGCGAACACGGCCGCGCCGGCGAGGCCTCCGCCGATCGAGGCGAAGATCTGCGGCAGCGAAAAATCCCCATTGTCGGGAACGGGCAGTTTCTTGCGTTCGGGTAAAAGCTGGGGCATGGGCTCTACGCTTGTTCGAGGGCGAGCGCGATCATCTCGCGTCCAGCCCCCTGAACGCCGGCGAAGCCCGCCTTTTAAGGCGACCAGTCTCTCCCGGCAAGGGCGAGGCGACGAAAAAGCCGCTTCGCGCGGCCGAAAACGTCGCCATTCCGGCTTTTTGGCCGTTACAGGCGGCGCAACGCCGGGCCGGGCCGCTCGGCGAGCGCGCGCCAGCTTCCCGCGAGGCCGAGGCCGACGGCGAAGACGAGCGCGCCGAGCGTCGTCAGCGCGACCGGCCAGGGCAGGAAGACGAATTCCATTTTCATCAGCGCCTCGAGGATGAAAGCGGCGGCGCCGGCGCCCGCGACAACCGAGAAGAGGCCGGCGACGATGCCGAGCAGCGCGAATTCGAGCGCGAAGGCGCTGGTCAGCCAGCCGCGCGTCGCGCCGAGCGTCTTCAGCACGATGGCGTCGCGTTGGCGTCCGCGCTGGCTCGCCGCCACGGCGCTGCCGAGCGCCAGCGCCGCCGTCACAATGGCGAGGCCGGCCGCCGCCCGCGCGGCGAAGGTGAGCTGATCGGCGATCTTCTCCACCGCCTCCAGCGCATCCTTGACCCTCAGCGCGGCGATCTGCGGAAAGCGCGCCGCTGTTTCGCGCACGAGCCTTCTGTCGCGCTGCGGATCGTCGCGATCGGCGAAAGCGACCGTGAAAATCTCCGAATAGGGCGCGTCGGCGAAGGCGTCGGGCGAGAACACCATCATGAAATTAATGCCATAGCTGCGCCAATCGACGCGTCGCAGATTGGCGACGCGCACGGCGACGTCGCGGCCGAGCACATTGACGACTAGCGCGTCGCCGACCCCGACGCCGAGCCCTTCGGCGACGCGCGCCTCCAGCGAGACCAGCGGCTCCCCGGTGCGCTCCGCCGGCCACCAGCTTCCGGCGACGATCTCGGAGCCCTTCGGCGGCGTGGCGGAGAAAGTCACGCCGCGGTCGCCTTCGAGCGCCCAGGCGATCTCCTCCGGCGGCTTCAGATTCTCGGCGCGGACGCCCTTAACGGCGACGATGCGGCCGCGCATCATCGGCACATGCTCGATGCGCGCGTCGGCGGCGAAGGACGCGAGGAAGGGCGCGAACTCGCCGACCCGATCCTTGGCGACATCGACGAAATAGAAGCTCGGCGTGCGGTTGTTGCGCGCCTGGAACAATTCCGCGTGGATCGAGCCTTCGATCAGCGCCAGCGCGACCAGCAGCGTCTGGGTGACGCCGATCGAGACGATCAATGTCGCGGCGAGGCTCTTCGGCCGGCGGATATTGCCGATCGCATGGCGCAGGCGCGCGCTCCGCACATGAGAGACGCGCCGCGCCGCGCGGACGACCAGCGCCGCGACGCCGCGCAGCAGCGCGAAGGCCGCCGCCGTCGCCACGATATAGGTCGCGGCGAGCTTCTTGTCGGCGGCCGTGGCCATGACCAGAGCGACGAGGACCGCCGCCGCCGCCAGCGCGGCGAGCACGAAGACGCGGGGAGGGGCTTTCTCCTCGGCCTCGTCGCGCAGCAGGCGGGCGACCGGCGTCCCATAGGCGCGGCCGAGCGGCGGCAGCGCGAAGATCAGCGCCACGAGCAGCCCATAGGCCGCGCCGACGCCGAGCGAGCGCCAGTCGATCGAGGGCGAAAAAGGCAGAGGAATGGACGTGGAAAGCGCGAAATCGGCGAGATAAGGGAAGGTCGCGCCGAGCGCGAGGCCGCCGATGACGGCGAGGCCGGCGACGAGCAGGACCTCGACCAGCGCCATGGCGAAAACCCGCGAGGCCGGCGCGCCGAGCGCCTTCAATATAGCGAAAGCATCGCGTTTTCGGGCCACGAAGCCGGCGACGGCGCTGGCGACGCCGGCGCCGCCCGCGACCAGAGCCGTCAGCGCGACCAACGTCAGCAGCTGGGTGAAGCGCTCCTGATTGCGCGAGAATTGCGGGGAGACGGCGTCGCGCTTGCGCAGATCCCAGCCGGCGTCCGGAAAGGCCGCGGACAGCGCCGTCGCGAAACGCTCGACCTCCGCGTCGCTGGCCGCGCCGGCGCCGCCCAGCGAGATTCGGGTCAGCCAGCGCAGGACCGCGCCCGGCTGCACGAGTCCTGTCGCGCGCAGAGCCTCCTGGCTCATCAATACGCGCGCGCCGAAGCCGAAGCCGCCGGCGAGCTTGTCGGGCTCGCTCGCAAGTTCGGCGGTCAGCGTGAAGGAGCCGGAGCCGATGGTCACGTGATCGCCGATCTTCAGATCGAGCCGGGCGATCAGCGTCGAATCGGCGACGAGGCCGAAGCCGCCTTCGCGCTGGCGCAACGCCTCGGCCAGCGGCTGCGGCGGCGCGAGCTCTGCCGCGCCGGCGCCCGGATAGGCGGAATCGACGGCTTTGATCTCGATGAGCGTCGCCTCGCCGCCGGGCGAGCGCGCCATGGCCCGCATCAGCGCGATCTCGCAGACGCGGCCATAGCGCTCGAAAAATTCGCGCTCCTGCGGCGACAGCCGCCGCATGGTGGTGGCGACGGAAAGATCGCCGCCCAAGATCGTGCGTCCCTCGCGGGCGAGGCCGTCGGCGAGTGATCGCGACACCGCGCCGACGCCGGAAATGGCGGCGACGCCGATGAGAATGCAGGCGATGAAGACGCCGAAGCCGCGCAGATCGCCGGAGAGATCGCGCAAGGCGAAGCGCAGCGCCAGCGGCAGCCGCGAGGCGAGGCCGCGCCTCATGACGCCCGCGCCTCCTCGCCGTCGATCCGGCCGGAGCGCAGCCGGATCGCGCGGTCGCAGCGGGCGGCGAGCGAGGGATCGTGCGTCACCAGCACGAGCGTCGCCGAACGCCGCGCCTTCTGCGCGAAGATCAGATCGACGATGGCCGCGCCGGTCTCCGAATCGAGATTGCCGGTCGGCTCGTCGGCGACCAGGATCACGGGATCGGGGGCGAGCGCCCGCGCCAGCGCGACGCGCTGCTGCTCGCCGCCGGACATTTGCGCCGGATAATGCGAGAGGCGATGACCGAGGCCGACGGCCTCGAGCTCCAGCCCCGCGCGCTCGAAAGCGTCGACGCGGCCGGCGAGCTCCAGTGGAACCGCGACATTCTCCAGCGCCGTCATCGTGGGGATGAGCTGGAAAGACTGGAACACGACGCCTATTTTCCCCCCACGGAACCGCGCCAGCGCGTTTTCGTCGAGACGGGCGAGATCGCTGCCGTCGACGAGAACCTTGCCGGAATCGGGCCGCTCGAGGCCGGCCAGCGTCATCAGCAATGTGGATTTCCCCGATCCGGAGGGGCCCACGAGGCCGACGGCCTCGCCGCGCGCGACTGCGAGGCTTATGTTCTTGAGCACATGGACGCGCGCCGCGCCCGCGCCGAGGGTGAGATCGACGTCCTCGAGTTGGATGACCGGCCGCTGCACTTTGGGGGAGGTCCTGAAATGGTTTGCCGCTGCGCCGCCCGCCGGTTCGCGTCTCGCGATACGGCCCTGACGCCCGCCCCGACATATGCGAAGGCGCTCGCTGTTTCCAGTCTCCGGCGCTTTCGGCCCATCGGCCCCGTCGCGCTCCTGTGCGCGGCCGCATTTCTGGCGCTTTTGATGACGCTCGCGCGGCCGGCGGCGGCCGAGCCGCTGCGCGTCATCGCCTTCGGCGACAGTCTGAGCGCCGGCTTTCAGCTCCCGGCCGACGCCGCCTTTCCTGCCCAGCTCGAGGCGCGGCTGAAGAATGACGGCTATGACGCGCGCGTCGTCAACGCCGCCGTCTCCGGCGATACGAGCCGCGGCGGGCTCGCCCGCTTGTCCTATGCGCTGCACGACGGCGGCGATCTGCTGATCCTGGAGCTCGGCGCCAATGACATGCTGCTCGGCTTCGAGCCGGCGACGACGCGCGAAAATCTCGACAAGATCGTCTCCGCGGCGCAGGAGCGGGGCCTCGACGTGCTGCTCGCCGGAATGCTGGCCAACGCCAATTTCGGCGAGGATCAAAAAAAATCCTTCGACGCCATTTTCCCCGAGCTCGCGGCGCGGCGCGGCCTGCCGCTCTATCCCTTCTTTCTCGCCGGCGTGGTCGGCGAGAAGGGCATGACCCTCGTCGACGGATTGCATCCGAGCCGGGCGGGCGTGGCGCGGATCGTCGCCGGCGTCGCGCCGCTCGTCGAAAAGAGCCTCGATTCGCTCCGATCAAAGCGCCAGGGAGCCGCCCAGCGCTGAAATCGCGCGTCGCGGGACGAGGCGGATTCACGCGCAACCCACGGTCAGGCGGAAAAAAACTCCCGTCGCCTGCGGGATTTTCGTTACAGCCGTTCTATTCTGGCTATAGTGCCCTCACCATCCTTGGCGCGCGCCCGTGACGGCGCGCCCGATCCGCGAGGAGGCGCCGACATCGGCCCCGGGCTCCGCCGCGACGCGGCCGGGCAGGGCTCAGCGAGCAGACAGCGACTTCGGCCTGTACCCGCTCCCGCGCGCCTTGCGAGGCCAGGATGGAGGATCTCCGATGCCCAGACTGTTCACCGCCCTCGAAATCCCCCGTCTCGTCGCCGGCGATCTCGCCGCCCTGCGCGGCGGCGTGCAGGGAGCCCGCTGGATCGACGCCGAGAATTATCACATCACGCTGCGTTTCATCGGCGATGTGGACGATGCGCTCGGCCATGACGTCGCTCTGACGCTCGCCGCGATCCGCCGTCCGTCGGTCTCGATCACGCTCGAGGAGCTGTCCAGCTTCGGCGGCGACAAGCCCCGCGCCTTGGTGGTGAAGGCGCGCGCCGACCAGGCCCTCGCCGAGCTGCAGGCGGAGCAGGAGCGGCTGCTGCGGCGCATCGGCATTCCGCCCGAGCCGCGCAAATTCGTGCCGCATGTGACGCTCGCCCGGCTGCGCGGGGCGTCCTGCTCGGCGGTCGCGGCCTATCTCGGCGCGCGCGGCTATTTCCCGCCCATGCGTTTCGAGGCGGCGCGCTTCGTGCTGTTCTCCTCGCGCGATTCGGTCGGCGGCGGTCCCTATATCGTCGAGGCCGAATATCCGCTGCGCAACCGCAATTCCGTCGGCGCCGGCCAGCGAGAGCTCACCGCCTACGATCGATAGCGCTCAGGCGACCGCCTCATCCGCCTTGCGCCCGCGCTCGACCACGGCGGCGAGCGAGGGATCGCGCGCGACCGCCTCCTCGATGAGGCGGTCGGCGGCGGCCTCGATCGTGTCCTGCATCCGCTGGAAGAATTCGCGCGGCTCGAGCCCGGCTGGAATCGGCGGCAAATATTCGATGACCACGGTTCCCGGCCGCACGATCCAGGCGCGGCGCGGCCAGAACAGGCCGGAATTCAACGCCACCGGCAGGCAGGCCGCGCCGGTCTCGCGATAGAGATGGGCGACGCCGAATTTATAGAGCGGCGGAGCGCCGGCCGGCCGCCGCGTTCCCTCCGGAAAGATGAACAATTGCCGACCCTCGGCGAACAGCGCCTTCGTCTTCTCGATGAGCTGCGGCAGCAGCTTGCCGCCCTTGGCGCGATCGATGCCGATCTGCTCCGCGCCCATCAGATACCAGCCGAAAAACGGGATGAACACCAGCTCGCGCTTGAGGATATAGGAGAAGTCCCGCGAATGCAGCGGCAGGACGAAGGTCTCCCACGCCGACTGATGCTTGCAGGCGACGATGACCGGGCCATCGGGAATATTCTCGAGGCCGCGAAACTCGAATTTCAGCCCGACGATCGTCTCGAGCCAGAACAGCGACGTTCGCCCCCAGACGCGGCCGAGCTGCATCGAGGCCTGCCGCCGCATCAGCAGGCCGGGCAGCCAGAGGATCAGCAGCGTCATGAGATTGGTGTAGAAGGCGATGTGGAACAGCAGCGAGCGCAGGAGGAGCATTGCGTTGGTCGCCTGATGGTTTCGCGTGGCGGAGGACGGAATGACGTCGCCTTCTAGCGCATTTCTCGCCGCGAGGGCGCCGGCCCGGGCGAAATTTCAGCGCGGCTGCGGCGAAGGCTCCGCGACGACGGCGGCCCCGACCGGCCCGGAGGCCGTGGCGAAAGCGCCCGGCTCGAGCAGCCGGGTGCGCAGCAGCGCATAGAGATATTTGACATATTCGGCCGCGATGAGGCGCGTCACCGCCAGATCGCCGAGCCAGTCCTCGACGCGCAAATGATCGCTGACCACGGAGAAGGGATAGAGCGCGACCTCCGGCAGCGCCGCCGAGAGCTCGGCCAGAGCGCGCGGCATATGGTAATTGGAGGTGACGATGATGAGCGAGCCTTTGCTGATCCCGCGCGCCTGCGCCCAATCGCGCGTCTCCAGCGCATTGCCGATCGTGTCCTGGGCGCGATAGCCGAGATCGACGCAGCAGTCGAAGAGCTCGCGCGAGACCGGCAGCAGCTTGGCGATCTCATGGCCGCGCGTGGCGCGATTGACCCCCGTGATGAGCAGCCGGCGCGCCTGGCCGCGCGCCAGCAGCCCTCCCGCCTCATAGACTCGGTCCGAGCCGCCGGTCAGCACGACGACGCCGTCGGCCTGCACCGTCAAAGTCGATTCGGTCCGCTCCAGCGATAGGGCGAAGCCGATGAAGCCGGCCACAAAGGCCGAGCCGAGAAAGCAGGCGAGGGCCAGCGCCACGCAGCGCCAGCGTCCGCGCATGGCGGACCCGTCTGCTCCCGCGTCTCGTCCATGCGCTCTCACATCGCTCCTCGTCGCCGGCCTCGATTGCCGACAGGCTCTATTCCTCGACAAGATGGAAGCGGCGCTCGAGGCCGTCCAGAGCCCAGCCGGAATTTTGCGGGGGCGAGCCGGAAATTACGGGGGAGAAGAGCGGCCCGCTCCCTCTACTCGGCCCCGTCCAGCCGCCGCAGCTGGCGGAAGACGATCTCCTGCGACATGAAGCCGGTCAGCAGCCCCGCCGCCGCGGAAATGCAGCCGACCACCGTGAAGCCGAGCGGTCCCAGCGAGAAGCTGCCGAACATGGCCTCGAGCTGGTCGCCGTCCGGCGTCGCGGTCCAGCGATTGGCCAGATAGCCGGCGAAGAGAAAAAAGGCCATGGCGGAGACCCCGCCGATGAAGCCGCCCCGCAGCCCGAGCACCAGGAAGCGGCGCTGGAACTGCTGGGCGATGTATTTGTCCGCCGCGCCGACGAGATGCAGAACCTCGATGATCTCGCGATTGCCGACCATGGCCGCCCGCGTGGCGAAGGCGACGGCGAGCCCCATGGCGATGACGATCAGAATGAAGACGAGCGCCGCGATCGCCACCACTGTGCGCGCCATCTGGCCGAGCCGCTCCACCCAGAGCCGATGATCGTCCAGCGCCGCGCTCGGAATGGCCTGGGCGAGCTCGCGGCGCAGCGCGTCGAGATCGGCGCGGCGGCCCTCGTCCAGCTTGACGACGATCATGCGCGGGGCCGGCAGCTCGGCGAAATCGAGGCCCTGGCCGAGCCAGGGCGCGAGCAGCGCCTCGGATTCGGCCTTGGTGTAGACGCGCACGTCGCGCACGCCGTCGGCGGCGACCAGAACGGCGGTCGCCCGGCTGACGTCGGCTTCGATGTCGCGGCCGGGCAGGGGCCGGATCTGCACGCTCGCCTCGCGCGCCATCTCCCGCCGCCAATCGACGCTGGCGTCGGCGACCATCAGCGCCGCCCCGGCCGAGAGCGCCGCCAGAAAGGTCATGATGGCGATGACGATGACCAGCGAGCGCCCGGCGATGGAGGAGGTCGGAACGAGCGGCGTCTCGCGGCCGAGCGTCTCCTCGAGCGCAGCGTCCCGCGGGCCTTGACCCGACGGCTGCGAAGGGCGGCGCAGTCCCGGGGGAGATTTGGCGTCATTCGAAGACATGCAGCCGCCCGTCCGCGAGCACCAGACGGCGCGCGCTCTCATATTGGTCCATCAGCGCCAGATCATGGGTGGCGATGACGACCGAGGTTCCGCTCTTGTGCAATTCCACGAAGAGCCGCAGCAGCCGCCGCGCCAGAGTGGGATCGAGATTGCCGGTCGGCTCGTCGGCGAGCAGTAGCTCCGGCCGCACGATCAGCGCGCGGGCGATGGCGGCGCGCTGCTTCTCGCCGCCCGAAAGCACGCTCGGCCGGCTGGCGATGCGCTCGTCGAGCCCGACCCAGCGCAGCAGCTCTAGCACCTCGGCGCGATAGCTCGTCTCGTCGCGGCCGATGACGCGCAGCGGGAGAGCGACATTCTCGTAGAGAGTAAGATGATCCAGCAGGCGAAAATCCTGGAACACCACGCCGATGCGACGTCGGATCTCGGTCACGGCGTCCTTGTCGAGCGTTTCGGCGTCCTTGCCGAAGAGGGTGATTCGGCCGCGCGTCGGCTTGAGCGACATCAAGACGAGCTTCAGCAGCGTCGTCTTGCCGGAGCCGGAAGGGCCGGTGAGGAATTGGAACGAGCGCGGCGTGATGGAAAAAGCGAGATCGCTCAAAATCTCGCTGCCGTTTCCATAGCGCAGGCCGACGTTCTCGAAGGTCAGCAAGGGCGTGTGTCCATTGGCGGCCGGTTCAGAATCGCGGTCCGAGAGATTAGCAGTTCACCGCCCATTAACCATATCGGCGGTTAATCGACGACAGGTTCGGCGGCCGATTCCGAAGACGGGCGCCAGCGGCTCGGAGACCGGCCATGCGCAACGACCTCACCAGGCACAATCCGACCAGTCATAATCCGACCGGCCGCAATCCGCCGATCCCGCCGATAGGGGCGGGGCATTCGGACGATCGGGACGACGCCCGTCTGTGGCGCGAGCCTCCGCGCGAGAGCGAGCCCGTCGACAATCGGCGCGAGCGCGCGCTGCCGCTGATCGCGGCGATCATCGCCATCGTCGTCGGGGCGATGGCGCTCATCGGCATGCGCGACAAGATCGTGCGGGTCGTCCCCGCGGCGACCGCGCTCTATACCGCCATCGGCCTGAAGGTCGATGCTGTGGGGCTCGATCTGCGCGGCGTCACCTCGAAGATCGTCACCGAAGGCGCGCGCAAGGTGCTGACTGTCGAAGGCGAGATCGTCAATCTGCGGCGCTCGGCCAATCGCGTCCCGCCGATGGCGCTGGCCGTGCGCGGCGCCGATGGGCGGGAGCGCTACGTCTGGACCGCCGCCGCGCCCAAGATGCGGCTCGCCGCCGGCGAGAGCGTGCAGTTCCGCGCCCGCCTCGCCTCGCCGCCGGCCGACGGGACCGAGGTGCAGGTGCGATTCGCCAGCCTCGACGAGGCCGATAAGGCGAGCCGTTAGCGCGCCGGCGTTCCCTTCCCGCGTTCCCTTGCGGAGCGAAATCGCCTAATGAGGCGTCCATGCCGCCCCATGCGCCTCTCCTTTTCGTCAACGCCCGCCTCGTCGACCCCGCCTCCGGCGTGGAGACACGCGGCGGCCTTCTCGTCCTCGATGGAAAGATCGCCGATCTCGGCCCCGGCGTAGCAACCGCGCCGCAGGGCGCGCGAATCGTCGATTGCGCCGGCGATGTGCTCGCGCCCGGCCTCATCGACATGCAGGCCTTCGTCGGCGAGCCCGGAGCCGAGCATCGCGAGACCATCGCCACCGCCACGGCGGCGGCGGCGGCCGGCGGCGTCACCACAATCGTCGCCACGCCCGGCACCTCGCCGCCGGTCGACGATCCGGCGGTCGTCGATTTCGTGCTGCGCCGCGCCCGCGACACCGGCCGGGTGCGCGTATTGCCGATGGCGGCGCTCACCAAGGGCCGCGAGGGCCGGGAGATCTCCGAATTCGGCCTGCTCCGCGAGGCCGGAGCGATCGCCTTTTGCGATGGCAAGCGCTCGCTGCGCAACGCCCTGACCATGCGCCGGGCCATGACCTACGCCCGCGATTTCGACGCGCTGGTCATCCATTTCCCGGAGGACCACGACCTCGTCGGCGAGGGCGTGATGAATGACGGCGAGCTGGCCATGCGCCTCGGCCTCATCGGCGTCCCGCGCGAGGCCGAGGCCATTGTCGTCGACCGCGATCTACGGCTCGTCGAGCTGACCGGGGCCCGCTATCACGTCTCGATCGTCTCCGCCGGCCACTCGCTCGCAGCGATCGAGGCGGCCAAGGCCCGCGGCCTGCGCGTGACCTGCGGGACCACGATCAACCATCTGACGCTCAACGAGAACGACATAGGCGACTACCGCACCTTCCTGAAGCTGCGGCCGCCGCTGCGCCATGAGGACGAGCGCCGCCTGCTGGTGGAGGCGGTGGCGAGCGGGCTCGTCGACGTCATCGTCTCCGATCATGATCCGCAGGATGTGGAGACGAAGCGCCTGCCTTTCGCCGAGGCCGAAGCCGGCGCAGTCGGCCTCGAGACCATGCTGGCGGCCGGATTGCGGCTCGTCCATTCCGGCGACGTTGCGCTGCCGACGCTGCTGCGAGCCATGTCGACGCGGCCGGCCGAAATTCTGCGCCTGGAGCAGGGGCGCCTCGCCAAAGGCGCGCCGGCCGATCTCATCCGTTTCGATCCCGACGAGCCCTTCGTCGTCGATCCGGCCGAGCTGCATTCCCGCTGCAAGAACACGCCTTTCGACACGGCCCGCCTGCAAGGTCGGGTGAAATCGACCTATGTCGCGGGAGAATCTGTCTTCGAAAGAGGAGATGGCTGAAGCGGAGCCGGGCCGGAAAAAAGCGTCTTGCCGCCGTGTTTTCGCCCGTTTTGGGAAAAACAGGCAAGTCGAATGTGAATCTTTGAAATAGGTACGTAGGTTTCCCGCCCGTAATTTCCGCCTACCGAAGGCGGGGCGCTGTCCTGATTTGCGCGTTCCTTTTCCCGCGGCGCGCCGCCTTCGACGCGAAAATCGCCCGAGCGGCCGGGCCGGAATGTGGAAGAGAAACGATGCTTGGTTCCCGAATTTCCCTCGTCGCGCTGATGGTCGCCGCGGCGCCCGCGCTGCAGGCGCGCGCCCAGGAGACGCTGCCCGACATCGACATTATCGCGGCGGCGCCCGAGGCGGGCGCGGGAATCGAGAAGTCGAAGGTTCCGACCAATCCCATCACCACCAAGCGCAGCGATCTCGATCGCGACCGCGCGCTCGTCATCACCGACACGCTGCAGCGGCGCAACGCCTCCGTGTCGATCGTCGACGTCGCGGGCAATCCGTTCCAGCCCGATCTCACCTATCGCGGCTTCACCGCCTCTCCCGTGCCCGGCACGCCGCAAGGCCTCGCCGTCTATCAGGATGGCGTGCGCATCAACGAGGCCTTCGGCGACGTCGTCAATTTCGACCTCATTCCGACGGTCGCCATCGCCAATAGCGAGCTTGTCAGCGGCAATCCGCTGTTCGGTCTCAATGCGCTCGGCGGCGCGCTGACGCTCGAGATGAAGAACGGCTTCACCTGGCAGGGTTATGAGCTGGAAGGTCGCGGCGGCTCCTATGGTCGTCGCTATAGCGCGGCGCAGATCGGCCAGCAATTCGGCGATTTCGCCATCTATTCGGCCTTCGAGGCGCTCGGCGACAGCGGCTGGCGCAAGCGCTCCGGCTCGGAGCTGCTGCGCGGCTATGTCGACCTCGGCTACAAGGGCGACAAGACGGAATTCCACCTGAACTACACGGGGGCGACGACGCGGCTCGGCGCCGCGGCGGCGACGCCGGTCGAGATGATCCAGCGCGACTACAGCTCCGTCTACACGACGCCGCAGAGCTCGACCAACGAGCTGCATTTCATCAATCTGAAGGGCGCATATCAGGCGACCAATACGCTGAAGTTCAACGGTAACTTCTATTATCGCGACTATCAGCAGGCGCATGTCGACGGCAATATCGCCGATATGGAGACCTGCAGCTCCAAGGCCTTCGTCTGCCAGGACAACGACCCGTTCATCGGCAATGTGCCGAGCAATGCGCAGCGTCGTCTGATCGGACCCAATGGGGCCTTCATACCCTCCTCGGTGCTCGCCGGAGGCCTGCCGGCGACGATCGATTATTCGCGCACCCATTCGAGCTCCTATGGCGGCGCGATTCAGGGGACCTATGACGAGAAGATCGCCGACTTCAAGAACAAGCTCATCGTCGGCGGCTCCTTCGATCGCCAATTCACCGACTTTCGAGGCTATTCGGAACTCGGCATTCTACAGGGCGATTTCAATGTGACATCGACCGGGCTGCAATATTTCAACTCGGTTCCGGAAGGCGGATTCCAGCCCTCGTCGGTGTTCGCGCGCAATCTCTATTACGGCGTCTATGCGCTCGACACGCTCGATTTGACCGACAAGCTCACGCTCACGGCCGGCCTGCGCTTCAACAGCGCGGAAATCACGCTCTACGATCGGCTCGGCGTGCGCCTCAACAGCGACAAGAGCTATCAGCGCGTCAATCCGGTCGCCGGCCTCACCTATGCTTTCATCCCCGAATTCACCGTCTATGGCAATTATTCGGAGGCGAACCGCGCGCCGACGGCGCTCGAGAACGGCTGCGCCGACGCCAATCATCCATGCACGATCGACAGCTTCCTCGTCGCCGATCCGCCGTTGAAGCAGGTGGTGACGCGCAGCGGCGAGATCGGCTTCCGCGGCTATCACGACATCGGGCCGGATCATGGCCGGCTCGAGTGGAAGGTCGATATCTTCCGCGCCGTGAACAGCGACGACATCGTCTCGCTGCCGTCGAATGTGATCCAGGGCAGGGGCTATTTCGCCAATGTCGGTGCCACCCGCCGCCAGGGCGTCGAAGCCGGCGTCGCCTGGCGCAACGACCAGCTGAGCCTCTATGCCGATTATGCGCTGATCGACGCCACCTTCCGCAGCGCCTTCGATGTGCAGTCGGAAAGCAATCCCTACGCCGACGCCAATGGCCTCATCCATGTGCGGCCGGGCAATGTGATGCCGGGCGTGCCGCGCCATCGCGTGAAGCTCGGCTTCGATTACTTCATCACGCCCGAGTGGAAGCTCGGCGCCGATTACATCTTCACGAGCGGCGTGCGACTGCGCGGCGACGAGTCCAATCTCGACAAGCCGCTGCCGTCCTGGGGCGTCGTCAATCTCAAGACCTCCTATAAGGTCACCGAGAATGTCGAAATCTATGCGCTGGCGCAAAACCTGTTCGATCGGCGCTACTATACTTTCGGGACCTATTTCGACAACGGTGGCAATGCGACCGCTTCGGCGGGCGGCTTCACCAATCCGCGCACTTATGTTCCGGGCGCGCCGGTCTCCGTCTATGGCGGCGTCAAGGTCAAGTTCTGATCTTAAAGATATGATCTGAAAAGATAATATTCTTTGACGGACGGGGAGGCGTCGATCAGCGGCGCCTCCCCTATCTTGTTTGGGCGGCCCGCCTTCATCGCAAACGCTCTTGAAGAAAGGCGGCAACGGCCTTAAAGGCTCGCGCGCGTGACGCGAGGCGCGCCGCAACCGAAGCTGGGACCAGAAAAGCATGGCCAAGGAAAAATTCGCACGCACGAAGCCGCATTGCAACATCGGCACGATCGGTCACGTGGACCATGGCAAGACGTCGCTGACGGCGGCGATCACCAAGGTTCTGGCGGAGTCGGGCGGCGCGACGTTCACGGCCTA
>NZ_DATBQF010000082.1:0-30395 GCF_036560965.1 Methylosinus sp.
GACAAGTTCTTGCGGCGCGTGCTTTCCCTGTTCCGCCGTCGGAAGAACAACGCCGCATCGTCGCCAAACTGGATGCGCTGGACGCGAGCGCGAAACGCGCCCGCGCCGATCTCGACCGCATCCCCACCCTCGTCGCCCGCGCCAAACAGGCGATTTTGGCCCGTGAGTTCGATCGGATAGTCGAAGGCTGCGATCTCGTGTCCTTCGGAGACATGTTGGAACACCTCACAAGCGGATCTCGCGATTGGTCTTCGTACTACGATCGTGGGTCGTGCGTTTTTGTCCTCGCAGGCAACATAAGGCCGCTATATTTCGATCCAGAACCCAAAAAGATGATCGACCCACCCTTGGACAGTCGCGACGCTCAGCGTTCTCGCATTCAGAAGAATGACCTATTGCTGACGATTGTCGGCGCCGGAACAGGTGATATTTGTGTCTTTTCCGGTGACTATGAAAACTATTATGTCTGTCAGAGTGTCGCGCTAATACGATTAAAAGACCCTCGCTTAGCTCTTTTCTTCTCCTATTGGTTCAATGGAGAGAAACACGGCCAAGGGGATTTTACTCGAGCGATGTATGGAGCAGCGCGCCCACACCTGAGCTTCGATCAAATTCGCGAGTTTCCCGTTCCATTAATTTCGTGGCCGCAAGCTGCGGCCTGCGTGGGGCGCATCGAAGCCGCCTTCGCGAAAATCGACCGCATCGCCGCCGAGGCGGCTTCGGCGCGCGCGCTTCTCGATCGTCTGGATCAGGCGATCCTCGCCAAAGCCTTTCGCGGCGATCTCGTCCCCCAGGACCCGAGCGACGAGCCGGCGGAAAAGCTCCTCGAGAAGATCAAAGCCGCGCGCGCCGCGCCGCCGGCCCGCAAGGCGAGAAAAAAGCAATCGTGAGACGGCGCCAATGACGACCTTCGACTCCACCAAAATCAGCCTGCCGCAAATCCTCGAGGACATCGTCGCCGGCAGAATTCAGCTGCCCGATTTTCAGCGCGGCTGGGTGTGGGACGACGAGCACGTGCGCTCTCTCCTCGTCTCGGTCGCGCGCTCCTTTCCGGTCGGCGCGATCATGCTGCTGGAGACGGGCGGCGATGCGCGCTTTCAGACGCGGCCTGTCGAGAACGTCTCCTTCGCTGGTCCCATTCCAGCGCCACAATCGCTCATTCTCGACGGCCAGCAGCGATTGACGACGCTGACGCAAGTGCTGAAGCGCTCCGGCCCGGTAAAGACCTTCAACGACAAGGGCGCGGAGATCGAGCGCTATTACTATATCGACATAGAAAAAGCGCTGGCGGACGACACTTTCGAGGACGCCTTCTTCGCCGTGCCCGCCGACAAGAAGCGGAAGAGCGATTTCGATCGAAAGATCGACCTCGACCTCTCCGATCGCGCCAAGGAATGCGAGAACTTCTGCTTCCCCTGCAACGAGCTGCTCGATACGCGCGAATGGGAGAACATGCTCTCGGAACTGGACTTGACGAAGTTTCGTCGCTTCCTGGACTTTCGTCGAAAAGTCTCCGACGTCTTCCGCGCCTATCAAATTCCGATGATCAAATTGTCGAAGGAGACGAGCAAGGAAGCCGTGTGCCTCGTCTTCGAGAAGGTGAATACGGGCGGCGTCTCGCTCTCCGTCTTCGAGCTCGTCACCGCTTCTTTCGCCGCCGATAATTTCAATCTGCGCGACGATTGGTTCGGCAGCGCCCAGCGCAAGGTGGAAGGGCGGCAAAAACGCCTGCACGCCGAAGCCAATCTGACATCGATCGAGCCGACCGATTTCCTCCAGGCGATCGCTCTGCTGCACACTTACGAAATCCGAAAGCTGGACCTCGCCAATGGCAAGACCGGCAAGGCGATCTCCGCCGTCAGCGCCAAGCGCGCGGCCATTCTGAATTTGCAGCTGACGACCTACATGGAATGGGCGGATCGCGTTGAGTCGGGCTTCCGGCTGGCCGCGCGCTTCCTGCGCAAGGAGCTGGTTCTTTCGACCCGCGATCTGCCCTATCGCACGCAGGTCGTGCCGCTCGCCGCTGTGCTCGGCCATTTGCAGGATCGTTGGCTGGAGCCGCGGATCTACGAAAAGCTCAGCCGCTGGTTCTGGTGCGGCGTGTTCGGCGAGCTCTATGGCGGCGCCGTGGAGACCCGCATCGCGAATGATGTGGAGGAAATATTCGCCTGGATCGACGGCGGCTCCGAGCCGCGAACGGTGACCGAGGCCAATTTCCAACCCAATCGACTGAACACGCTACGCTCGCGTCTTTCCGCCGCGTATAAGGGGCTCAATGTCCTGGTTCAGCGTGAAGGGTCGAAGGACCTCTTTTGGAAGGCGAGCATTCGCGATCTGGAGGCCGATGAAGTCGCGATCGACATTCATCATATCTTCCCCAAGCAATGGTGCGAGGAGCGTACCCTTCGCCCGGCCGATTACGACAGCATCATCAATAAGACGCCGATCTCCTATAAGGCCAATAGAATGATCGGCGGGCATGCGCCGTCGCAATATTTGCGGAAGCTACAGGATCATAGGCAGGTGGGGCTCGACGACGATAGCATGAACCAATTGCTGGTCAGCCATCGGATCGACCCCGCCGCGCTGCGCAACGACGACTTCCGCGCCTTCTATCAGGCCCGCGGCGAGGCGCTCTGCGCGATCATTGCGGCCGCGATGGGGAAGACGATCGATGCATCGATCGTGAAGTTCTTCAACGGATAGCGTCGGTTTCTCGGAATCCCGGTACGGATCGACTCGCGCGATCGCGCTGTTGTCGTCCCGTCAGCCGGTCTTCACGGCGGCGGGCGCGGATAGTCGTATTCCGATCGCGACCCCTTTCTCGAACAGAAGCTCAATTCCCCGATCCTCGAGCGCCCGCTGGAGATCCAGCAGGGTCCTGTCGTGCGGCACGGTCGCGCCGCGTTCGAATTCTGCGATCGTCCTGCGATTGACCAGGCAGGCGTCGGCGAGGTCTTGCTGCGAGAGGTTCAGCCACCCTCGCGCCGCTCGAAGCTGCGCCGCGGAAAGGGCGGGGATGGGCTGCTTGGTCATCATCTGTTAACTATAAAACATGCCATTTAGTGCGTCAATTCCTATTTTGTGATCTAAGCAGCGCGTGCTCTCGAGCAAAAGGAGTGAAGAGACATGCCTGCCAATTGTAATCAGCCTCCACGTCCCGAAGCCGTTCGTTGCAGCGACGAACTCACCCAGGCCGCCCGCGCCGCCGTCCTCAGCGCGGTCGCGACGAAGTTTCCGCCGGAGCCGCTTTTCGATCCGGCGCTCTCCCGCGTCTTGTCGACTTGCGCATCGGTGGTGAAGAGACATGGCCGCCTTCTGGAAACGGCGATCATCGAATCCCTCGCGGAAGCCGGCGCGGAGGTCTGGCAGGCCGTGAAAATCCCGTACACACGCGCGGCCTTCGCCTTTGTCGTGTCGCCGGACTACGCCCTGAACCGCAATCGTCTGCTCTCGCATGACAGCGACGACATCGCCGGCTGGTTCGACGCGGATATTCTGACGGTCTACGACGGTTGGGCGGCGGCGCTGCAAGTGCGACGCGGCGGCGGCGCGACGGAGCCGACCAAGCGAAAGAGATCAGAGCGCGAGATACGGGCCTTGAATCTCACCCTGTCGTCGTGGCTTCGCCAGCAAGGGTTTGCGGCCATCGAAACGGCGACCGTGGCCGCCGTCGACTGGCTGGGCCAAGCTGGTTTCTCCGAGGACGTCGTTCTCCATGGCGAGGACATCGATCGTTTCTTGGGAGTTCCGGCGACCGCGAAAATCGCCGCGTTGAGCGACGTGCTCCGCCATGAACTCGACCACCAGATGAACGCGCTGCTGCGACCCATGGTCGTCACTTTCGAGCACAATCGGGGCATGCGTCAGGCGGTCATGGATCGCCCCTTTGCGAAAGCCCCGGAGGACCGAGGCGCTATGCGCTTTCGGCCGCATGCGCAAGTCCAGCAGCCTGTCGAGAACGAGCCGGCGCGGCGCGTCCGTTCCAGCGGGCGCCAGCTCGGGCTCTGATCGCGGCGACTCGAAAGAGCGCGGGGTTTTTTCCGCGCTCCTTCGGACTTCGACAGCCGATGCGCGCGATCCCGCCGTTCCAGCGCCGCTGTTCCTCTTCTTCAGTTCGTATCAGTGGGACCTTCACGATGTACGCCGATCCATTCTCCATTTCTGACACCGTCGACAAGACGCGGACGCTTTTCGAGAGCGATACTTCGAGCGCCGTGGTCAATTCTCGCGGGAGGGGCCGATGAGCAAGCTCGGGCGCCTCGGAGGCGAGGACGACATTTTCGATGCGGTGGACGATGACGCCGACGAGCCGGCGCGGAAGGCGGTCTCCGTCGCCGACGCGCTCGCATGGGAATGTCTGCGGGCGGCGCTGCCGTCCGACCTGCGCCGGCGCATCCGACGCGGCGACCCGGTCGCCGTCATTGTCCAAGCGCCCGGCGCCGAATGGTGCGGCCCCCTGACGCGTGTGCTGCGGCGCGACTCGGCGCAAATCCTCTGTGTGTCGCGCGACGGCTCCTCCCGTCGCGAGCACGAGCCGGCGAAAGGCAATGACGAAGTGGCTTGGGGCCTCGCCGGCGGGCGTCCCGTCATCGGCGTCTCACAGGATCCGCAATCGTTCCTGCCGTCCGCGCTTTTATCCGCGGCGGACGCGCGCGTTTCCGTCGCGCCGCCCGATGCGAATATGCTCCGCCGGCTCTTGCGAAAGCATGCGCGCGGCAAGGCTCCGACGGAGATTCCCGACGGAACCGCGGCGGCGCTGACATTCGCCGAGACGGTCAGCGCTTTCCGCGCCGGCGCATCCGCACGCGATGTCGTCGCCAATCTCCTCCGCGCCGCGGAGTCCAAGAAAGCGCACGTCGGCGGCGCCGTTGCCGACGTTCCGCCGCTCGACTGCCTTCCCGCCGATCTTCGCCGGCTGGCGCAGGATATAGTCTCGGGCGTCGCCGACTATCGCGCCGGCCGCATCCGTTGGCGCGACATGCCGACGACTGCCGTGCTGCTCGCCGGCCCGCCCGGCGCCGGAAAGACGACTTTCGCCGCGGTCCTCTCGAGGGCGTTGGGCGCTCCGCTGATTACGGATTCCTGTGGGCGGATGTTCGCGCGGAGCGGCGACGCCGGCCATCTCGGGACGATTGCCCGCGCGATGCAGGACTGCTTCGATGCGGCGCGCGCCGCCGCGGCCATCGCAGGCGCCAGCGTCCTTTGCCTCGATGAATTCGATGCTGCCTGTCCGGACAGAGCGTCGATGGACCGCCGCGGGCGAGATTTTTGGGCGCCGCTGGTGACCCTCGTTCTGACTCTCCTCGAAAATCACGAGGGCGTGATCATCGTGGCCGCCTCGAATTGCGGCGACGCCATCGACGCCGCCGCCACCAGGCCCGGGCGACTGCGACGCGTCGACGTCGGCCCGCCGGGCGTGGAATCGCTCATGCGCGTGCTGCGCTGGCGGCTCGGCGGCGCGCTCTCGACCGTCGCCGATACGGACCTCCTTGCGGCCCTTCGCCTCGCCGGCCCGGCCGCGACGCCTGCGCAGGCGGCCGACTGGGCGCGCGACATGCTCCAGGCCGCCCGCGGGGCCGGGCGTGCGCCGGCCCTGGACGATTTGCTGCGCATCATTGCGCCGCCCGACGAGCGCACCCCGGCGGATCGCCGAGTAGCCGCCATTCATGAGGCGGGTCACTGCGTCGCCTATCGGGAGGCCGGAATGCAGATCGCCTCGGCCTCGATCATCCCGCGCGGCGCATCCGGAGGGGAAACGCGCGCCGTCGGGCGACGACCTGAATTCCCGACCAGGGCCGAGCTCGACGCCGGCGTCATGATCCTGCTCGCAGGGCGAGCCGCCGAAGAAGTCATTCTCGGCGCGGCGTCGACCGGCGCGGTGGCGGATCTGGCCATGGCGACCCGCGCGCTCGCCGAGGGCCACGCCGCGCATGGGCTGGGGGAGACTCTGCTGCATCGAAGCGACGCCGCCGGATCGCTCGCCTATGACCGCGATCTGCGCGAAATCGTCGAGGCGGACCTCTCCCGCCTCTATGCGCAATCGCTCGCCCTGATGCGCAGGCGGCGCGGCGATGTCGAGCAGATCGCCGAGGCGCTGCTCGCGCGGAGATTTCTTGCCGGGGACGAGGTCGCGGCGCTCATCGCGGCCTCCGGAGCCCGCGGCCCGAACCCGCGCGGCAGGGACTCATGAGCAAAGACGGCGACCTTCTCGACGACGTGGCTGCCTCTGGCAGGTGCACGAATGGCTCCGACCCGAGGTCTACCGTACCGTCTTGATGGCGGCCCTGCACGCGATTGCGGGAGCCGTCCTCGATGAGGCAGAGAGGCGCGCAGGTTTAGATCGGCTTTCGCTCGGAAGCACACGACTGCGCCATCTCCATGTAGTTCGCCGGGGTTCAGGTTCTGCCTCTCCTTTCAATGTCCAGACGGGGCCGAAGATCAAGGCCCTTCGCCATGAGTTTCACCGCGCCCCCAAGCTCTTTTGACAGCCGTTCAGCTTCGTCATTCAATAAGATCAATAGTTCGTCGAAATCGAGTTTTTTGCCTGATTTCGGATGATCCCATTTCCGATTTTTCGAGATTGTGACGAGTAGACATCCCGCATGGCACTCGTCAGCCGCCATATATTTCGTTAACAACTGATCATGGATCGTATTGAAAAGATCGGTTCCCGATCGCTCGTCAGCAAGCTTGAGCTCAATAACTCCTTGCTGACCGGAAGCGGTCGATCTAAGTCGAATATCGGTCTCCTTCTCGTCAGCCGTTACTGATTCCTGGTCGATCGTGTAGCTCCGGTTGGCGGCATTGCACAACACGCGCGCCAGTTCTCGACGCATGAGGTGCTCGTCAGTGATGCCTGCCCATAGTTCGCGTGGTGAAATATCCCGGAGCAAGAGATCATCAATATCGTCGAGCCGATCGCGCATGAGCGCAAACATGGCTTCGGTCGTTTTGGGCGGTGCCTCTCCCGTCCTGTCCAGAACGGCAAATTCGGCCTCGGTCAATGCGACTGCGTCGGCCTCCTCAGCGGCCTTTTCATATGCGACGGCGATTACTCGGTCCTTGATATGCTTGAACAGTGGATCGGCCGTCATTTCGAGCTTGGTGTCCCACCCTTCGCTGCCTGTCGTCGCAAGTAGAGCCGAAAGCACACTGTTACGTGCTCTCTCCGCGTTATCCCGCACGTCGGGCGAATAGGAACCCTCATGGAACGCATCATCCTTGATCCGGACATGCAGATATGCTGCCCGAAGAATCCGAAGCAGAAGCGGCGGTGTAAATCCGGCAGACCGGAGATCGATTCCGATGCCGCCATAGTCGCGGGCGAACAACTTCGCGAGCAGTTGGACGCCCACGCCGGCCTTCGAGACCGGAGCGTCCTTAAGCCCTTTTTCAAGCGTCTCGACACCGGAAAGCGCGTCCAGATGAAGTAGAGCGCAAAGCCAAACGTCTGCGAACGGAACCGCTAGGCCATCTGCCAGACCTTGCCTAGCGGTCATCGCAATAAACTCGCGATCATTGTCGTTGCCGCTTTTGACTAGAATTCCGATTGCTTGTCGGAGATTTTGTCCAGATTGCGGGTCGTTAGGGTCGGCGTCGATTTTCCCGACTTCCGACAGCCAGGCGCGAATCCTGGGCACGAAAAGCGCTGCGATGAACGGAGACGCGTGACTGATGTTCTGCAAGAACATCGAATACCCGTTGCTATTCGCCACCTCGCGTAGCGACAGGCTGAGTTCTTCGCCGAGGACACGATCAACTGTTGCACGATATTCGATGGCAAGGCTTTCAAGCCAAGAGGGAAAGCCGTTGAGCTCAATTGGTGCATATCGACAGGCCAGCTCAGCTTCCTGCTCGGTTAAACGCTTCGCCCATTTCTCATCTTCTGCCTCCGCGGCAATCCCGGCGAGACCGAACTGCCATCTCACCAGAAACGTATCCTTCTCTCCCTCTTGGCGTTCGCTGCGGAGCGTAGGCCGATCTTTGCGCCACGCAGCCATCATGGTTTCCCGCAGCCGATCGGCAATAGTCTTACCAAACTGCTCCTCAATGAACCGCCTGTTCCATCCAGAGGCTCGACTTTCCCTGCCGGAACGATCAACAGCTTGCCATAGATTCCATGCCGTATTCTCGGCGCGGTCGACTGTAAAAACTGCGTCTGGGTTTTGCGCAATCTCGCGCCAAAACATTACCCAACTTGCATGCGCCTTCGCCTTGCGTCTTTTCGCATGTTTCGTTCGTTTCACATTTGCTGCCTCCATCCGACGAAATTCTGCGTAACCATCCGGTGGCTTTAAGCGACTGTCGATGATTGTCACGAGGCTCGGCGCGTCCGAGACAAATGTTTTGAGATGTTCAAGCAGTTCTCGATGGTCGGCCGCGTCACGGTTGAGCAGTTGCATTTCGGCCCACAGCATCATTTCCCGATGTTCCAACGGTTCTTTCGGATCGGCGAGCCGCTTTCGAACCCAGCGGGCGTCCTTCTCATCGGTGAGCTGGATGCCGCCGCATTGCGAACGCTCGTACGTTCGTTGCCACGCATCAGCGGTTGTATACAAACGCGCCAGAAAGGCATCTTCCTTCCAATATGCGGCCTCGCGCGTGTTGGCGGGAAGACCGGCGAGCACTCTCTGTAAGTCTGCCAAAGTCTCTTCTTTTTCGAGCCGATGCTTGCTCGTGAGGCGCACCGCCAGCAGGCTCGAATCTATCCACGCCGCAGCCGCGACTCCCTCCGCTGCTTGGCGGCGGCACGCCGCAACGAGCGCGGACATCAAGTCCGGCCGCTTGGTCCGAAGATGCGGGAACTTATCGCGTTCCCACGTAATGCCATCGACAATCAATTCCGTCAGCAATTGACGCAATTGGTCAAGATACTCCAGAGAAAGATTGCCCGTCTCGATAGCGCGCGGTAGCCAGAAATTTAGCTCGCCTACGCTGCGGGACTTTTCTTGCACGCGCCGCAAAATTTGCGACAGACGCGTGATCGGCAGGTAGGTTGGAAATAAGGCGACAACGGCCTTGCGCGCCATTTTGTCTGGCCAGCGATCTGGATCAGCCTCGATCGAAGCCGCGAGCGTCTCAAGGCGCGAATCGTTCAACTGACAAAGAGCCTCGATTGCGAGATAGCGCTCGCTGATCGGTCGTTCACTGTCGATCGCAGATGCGTAGGTAATATCCGCGCATTCGCCGAGCTTGCCGAGCCCGACAATCCGCAACAGGAGATCGCGAACTTCCGGGTTCTCTATGCCTCGGCTCCACAGTCGCTTTACGCTGTCGGCAAGTTCCGGAGATGCAAAGCGGTGCACCTGAATGCGAGGCGTACGCAGGCCACGCCATCCGCCGAGACCGTAATGTTCCGCATACGCTTCCAGCGCCTTGATGCGTTGCGCCGGCGTGAGTGATTGTGGGTCGCCGTGGTCCAAAATTACGGCCGGATCGAGTGCAATGATTTCGTCAAGAATAGAGTCGCGTGAAGTGGCCAACCAAGCGGCAACCGGGCGCATCGACGGCCGAACCGTACGTCCCCCTTGTGCCGTCTCTGTGAATAATAATCGCTTAATCGACTTAATTGAGGAGCCGCGGCTCAGCATTGCATCGAGCCACTTCGCAGCTAGAAATTCGGTCACAGACCGATGGTGAAAGCGTATGCGGCCGTAACTTGCAAATCCAAAGAGAGGCCGCTCCAATAATGTCGCCTGCTTCTCGGCGCTCCAATCATGCAAAATCTTGGACGCGTCTAGCGCTGCTTCACTTGCATGAACGTTGTCCGATTCGGCGCTATGCCGCAGTGTGAGCTTGCGGGTCAACATCGCGGCCAATGCCAACCGGCTGGCTCCCTCGATGGCCGCTTCATGCGACAACTCTGTTCTCTCCAAGCGGTCGACGCGTGGTTTCAATTTTATCGCGATGTTGGTCTCGACTTGGTCACGATGGCAACGGATGCGGTGATGCTCACGCCAATCGGAGCACAATTCGACTAAATCCTGTGGCCGCTGAGCGAACTCTTCCGCGTCGCGCTGGCGAATGTCTTCGAGAAGCGCGTCAGGGTCCTGGACACCTTGGAGCGTCGCGAACTCGCGCATCTGTTCGAGCGACAGCGGCATAAGATGGACATTGCGAGAGGCCTTGGCCGCTGCATCGTCCGCAGGTTTTTCATCTTTGCAACCCAACATCATGTCGGCGAAGGCTTTTGCGGTGGAGCCGACTTCCCCCGTCATTGGAATTGGTAGATGTTTGACGATCAACTCTCGATCGATCGGAACGGGGCGGGTCGTAATAATAATCCGCGCACGACCGAGTTGACCCGCGAGAGCCTTGTTAAGGCGCTTCAATGCTTGCTCGAATTTGCCGTGAGTTAACTTCAATTCGTCGATGGAATCTAAAAAGAAGATCGCGATTTCTGATTGCGAGCGCAGCCATGCATCGAACCGCGCCTCCTCGTCCGCATTGAGCATTTCGCGAACTGAACTGACTGCCAGTGTCGCAAGCTCAAGGAAAAATGCCGGCTCGCCCGCATTCCACAGCTCGGCCTGTTGCGATCTGCACTCGTAAGTCTTGCCCGAACCCGATTCAGATACGATTAGGACGCGTCGGGACCGAAGTAGCTCTTCCCAGCCAAAACCGCCGGCCCAGCCGGCCCTGGCGAGAGCGGAAACCTTCTCAATATCAGCGACTTCTGCATCCGACAGGTCACCGAAGGATCGCTCGATAGAGCGCGATTCTCTGTGTGGCTTGGTCATCAAATATCCAGGTCGCCAGCTTATGGTAGAATTTAGTCTATGCTACCTAACAGTATATGATCGACCTGTATTTCTCCTCAACGCCAGTTTCACAGCCGAGAGAACTCGCTCACCCCCACATTCCCCGCATCTTCGCCCGCACATCGAACCGCGGCCCACCCCCGGCGAGACGCTCGCCCGCGGCCGCGGCGGCCGGCCAACTCACGCAATCGAAATGCCGCAGCATCTCCGCCGGAATGAAACGCGTGCGCGCGGCGTAGACATGCCGGTCGCCCTGCGTCGGCTGGCCATGGGTGAAAAATCGTTGCGGCGTCATCAGGCGCAGGCTGTCCTTCGCGCGCGTCATCGCGACATAGAGCAGTCGGCGCTCCTCCTCTATCTCCGCCGCCGTCCCCGTCGCGAGATCGGAGGGGATGCAGCCGTCGACGGCGTTCAGCACGAAGACCGACTTCCACTCCTGCCCCTTGGCCGAATGGATCGTCGAGAGGATGAGATAATCCTCGTCGCGCAGCGGCGGACCGGCCTCGTCGCTTGTCGCGTCCGGCGGGTCGAGCGTCAACTCGGTGAGGAAGCGCTCGCGTGAGGGATAGCAGGCGGCGATCTGCTCGAGCTGGACGAGATCAGCGAGGCGGCTCGGCGCGTCCTCGTGCAGGCGCTCGAGATGCGGCTCATACCAGCGGCGCGCCGCTTCCATTTCCGCCGGCCAGCCCTCTCTCGCGTGCAGCGTTTGCAACGTCGCGACGAGGCCGCGCCACTCCTCCCCGGCGCGCGGCGGCGTCGGCGCCTCGGCGAGGCAGGCGAGCGGGTCCGGAAGCTCGATGAGGAAGTCGAGAATCTTCTGCGCGGAGGAGGGGCCGACGCCGGGCAGGATTTGCAGAATGCGAAAGCCGGCGACACGATCGCGTGGGTTCTGCGCGAAGCGCAGCAAAGCGAGAACATCCTTCACATGCGCGCTGTCGAGGAACTTTAATCCGCCGAATTTCACGAAGGGAATATTGCGGCGCGCGAGTTCCAGCTCCAGCATGGCGCTGTGATGCGAGGCGCGGAACAGCGCCGCCTGCTGCTTCAGCGTCATGCCGGATTCGCGCGCCTCCAGCACGCGCTCGGCGATGAAGCGGGCCTGATCGCTCTCGTCGCGCACGGTGACGAGCTGCGGCCGCTCCGATGAGCGGCGCTCGGTCCAGAGGTTCTTGGCGTAGCGCTCGGCGGCGAGCGAGATGACGGCGTTGGCCGCGGCGAGGATCGGCTTGGTCGAGCGATAATTGCGGTCGAGCGTGACGATTTCCGCCGGCGGCGTGAAGCTCTTCGGAAACTCCAAAATGTTGCGCACAGTGGCGGCGCGGAAGGAATAGATGGATTGCGCATCGTCGCCGACGACGGTGAGCCCATGGCCCTTCGGCTTCAAGGCGAGCAGGATGGAAGCCTGGAGGCGATTGGTGTCCTGATATTCGTCGACGAGAATATGATCGAAGCGGCCGCCGATCTCCTCTGCGACCGCTTCGTCCTGCATCATCTGCGCCCAATAGAGCAGGAGATCGTCGTAATCGAGCACATTCTGCGCCTGCTTCGCCTCGACATAGGCGGCGAATAAGCGGCGCAGCTCGTCATGCCAGCGGGCGCACCAGGGGAAGGCGCCGAGCAGCGCCTGCTCGAGAGGGATTTCGGCGTTCACGGCGCGGGAGTAGATCGAAAGACACGTGCCCTTGGTGGGGAAGCGGCTCTCGGTCTTGGAGAAGCCGAGCTCGTGGCGGATGAGATTCATCAGATCGGCGGAGTCCTCGCGATCATGGATGGTGAAGGCGGGATCGAGCCCGATGGCGCCGGCATATTCGCGCAGCAGCCTCGCGCCGATCGCGTGAAACGTGCCGGCCCAGGCGAGGACACCGCCGCCGCCCTTTGCGCCCAGCGCCTCGTCGCAGATGCGCTCGACCCGCCGCGTCATCTCGGCGGCGGCGCGGCGGGAGAAGGTCATCAGCAACATCCGTCCCGGATCGGCGCCCCGGACGATGAGATGCGCGACGCGATGGGCGAGCGTGTTGGTCTTGCCGGAGCCGGCGCCCGCGATGATGAGCAGCGGGCCGCCGGCGGAGGGCGACAGGTCGTCAGCAAGCCCGTGCTCGACGGCGCGGCGCTGTTTGGCGTTGAGCTTTTCGAGATAGGCGACGGCGGTCATGGGCGAATCGGCGGGGTGAGTAGGCCAGTGGAGTGAATCATGATTCTTGTTTTGTTCGCAATGGCGGCGTATCTCGGGGGAGGGGAAAGCGAGGCTGGTGGCGCGGGTCGAATTTCCGTGAGGCGCCGCCCGGGAGGGGCGTTGATTCGAACCCGCGTCCGCAATGAACCGAGGGCCAAAAGGTCAATCGTCCTGGAGCTTTCGGCGTGTAAGGTTTAAACAAGACGTCCCTAATAGTTAACTCCATCGTCGAGTGCTGCTGCCAGCAGTTTTGCGCGCTCTCTAAGTCCATTTTGCTGTTCAAGAGCGAAAAGTCTTCGTTTAGCCGTATCAAAATCCATAAATGGAGAAATGTTGCCTTTTTTTAGAACTTTGAACCTGCCTCGATCGCTGCTGTCAATGATAGTCATCATGTGTTCAAGTGTCTCGATAAAACCCTCATCAGATATAATATTGCTTTCGAGGAGCCGACGTGGCCCTATTTCATCACCCCCTTGGCGCCAAGCGAAAAGCAGGCTTATTGGGTGAGGCGAGGCAAACACGTCCAAGATAGACATCATCCGATAGCGATTTAGCATTATTTTGGTTATCAAATCCAGTTCTTCATTCGTAAATAGCCACTCCCCGTCAGGACGCCGCTGTCTCTCGTCTATTCGACCTTGAGCAAACGTCTCGCGCCGAAGCAATGATGTTAGCCAACCGATCGCCAGTCCTTCTCTAAACATCGCTTCAATCACAGTACCACGATGATCAGGCTCAAGGCGGAGGAGAAGAAATGGAATCGGCTGCTGTGCCCGATCCCATATCGACCCGACCCAAAACAGATCGAAAGGGTTGCTTCGATACATCGTATCCATAATCTGTGATAGTGCTATTAGCATATTTTCGCATTGCTGAGATGATAATATTTTATATGCGCTACCACTTATACGGTCTAGCAAAAGGTCAGCCTTGGTTAGGGAGCCAGCTGCATGTTTGTTGTGAAGTCTTAGCAGCTCATCTCCTGCTTTTTCAGCGCTGTGTTCAGCAGCTGACCACATTGATGTAACGTCGTCTAGGGCAAGCGCATGTGACGGCCCAATCAGAGCAAAGTAAAGCTTGTAGTGATCTGGGCTTGCTAGCCGCCTCTTTTGTATATTATCATCACGCTCACGGGTACTTATTTTCTGGAAAATTTTGAACGAGTTCCCATCGTCGGAATAGTCCGCTTCAACGCCCGGAAGAGTTTCAGCAAAATTGTGTCGATATATCAGGTCGTCAAAATGACCGGGGGGCACCATATTGTGTAGAGCTTCGAGTTTCTGCTTCTTCTCTGCTTCCTCTACGCGGGCTATGCCCAATGAGAGCACGGCGGCAGTTGAGCAATAATCCTCGATCCAGCGATAGAGGTTTGGATTTCCATCTTTGATAAATTGAAGCCACACGAAGTCAGCGAGATCGGCTTTTACCTCACGAAGCGCCGGCCAAAAAAATCGGATCGAATCGAGAGTTCGTACGACCGAGCGAGGTGTTTGCAACTGTCGGCCACCCTCGTAGTCTATTACAGTCTTTAGCCTTGAGAGTTCATCTTCATCACTTGCTGAAGCGATCAGGTGTAATTCGTCAGAGAACCATTGGCGCAGTTGCAATTGCTCCGGCTTCGGAACCATCGCGGTCAGCTGAACAATCTTTTGCAGGTATGATTGACCACTCTTTACGCCGACTGCTTTCTCGATGCTGTGCGCAAGAATTTCGCCATCATAGCAGAGCAAATAGATTATATTAGGGAGGTCGACAACGGAGCGAACAAGCCGCAATATCTCAATAACCTCTGCGGGCTCAAGCCGATCTACGTCGTCTATGGTAATGATGAACCGCTGGCCGAGTTCGCGAAGCGATTTACCTAGCTTGTCTTTGAGGTCAGAGAGCGGAGGCGGGGCCTGCTTCCCACTCGCTAATTCTCCTGCTGCCTTGACGCCCTTACCAGCCAATTCGACCGACGCCAATCCCAAGGCATTGCCAGCGACTTCGATCGCGGCTCCCGCCTTACTCAAAACGCCCACAAAACTTCGAAGCGCTTCCGCGGCTTTTTTGGCCTTTGTAACCGATATAGGTTGCACGTCGCCCGCGCTTAGGGCGACTTGATCAAGCTTGTTAGCGAGTTCGCCGAACAGGCTCGTGATTAACGCATCCCGATTGCCTATCAACCAAGGCCGGAAATTTATTACTGTCGGCTGCCGGTCCTCTGGAAGCTTTCTAAATTCGTCTTCAATCAGGAATAAAAGACTCGACTTCCCCGAGCCCCAGGCTCCTTCGATCCCAATAACAAGACCGTCTTCGGATGCATGGTCCACAAGTGAAATAGAGAGCCGCTTAGCAACCTCACGAAATCCAAGCCTATCCTCGTCGCCTGAGCTAAGAGCCCGGTCTCCTATGATCGAATGATTTTGGTCTGCTTCCATTTTTATTTTACCACGTTGTTAAAGGCGTTTTGAGGTGAAGTCAAGTTCTACGGCTGGTCCAGGGGGTGCTGCAATTGACTTGGTTGCGGTAGATCCGAGTGCTTGCTTTTTTCAGGCGATCAGAGGTCAGATTGATATTACATTACTTACTTAATCTTGGCTATTATGGTCTCGCGGCGCTCCCCAAAAAAAGTAGAGGCGCAGGGTCAGCTCTGGATCCCGAACGATCTCATTCTCCCTTCGCTTTTCTCGCCCGCCTACGTCCCGGACCCGCGCCTTCCGTCCCCCTCCGCGAGAATGGCGGCGGCAGCTTGTCCTGCACCCATGGCAGCAGGCGGATCGGGTGAGGCTGTAGATGCGGCGTCACGATCGGAATCTTCATGATGCCCGGCAGCATGTCGGCGAGCGCGATCGAGTCGCAGTAGATTTCCTCGGTCGGGGTGGCGCCCGAATGCCCCATGATGTCGCTCCGAATCTCGCTATGAATCCCCTTCTGCTTCAATGAATTGCCGAAAGATTTGCGCATCGAATGGATGACCTTCTCGCGCTCCTTGGCGTCGAGAATGGCTTGGCGCAGTCGTCGAGCAGTTTGTCGCAGAGCCGATCGCCCGGAGACGCCGAGGATGTCAGCGACGTCAGATCGGGGACGGCCTCTCACAGGAGCGCGGGATAGCCGCGAGTTCGTTCCTTGTCTCGTGGGCTCGGTGATGCGGGCGCCGGTCGAATAGATCGACGATTCGAAATGTCAGACGATCGGCGCCGGCGTGAGTTCGCCATATTCGGCTTTCAGCTTAGCCGTGAGCAAAATATTGGCGATATCGAATTGGACCTTCAGCTCGGTCCCGAGCGCCGCTCTCGCCTCGTCGAGCGTCAGGTCGATCGGACCGTAATTGCCGGGCACGCCCTGGGCCGCGTGACCAAACAGCCGATCGCGAATCCGCTGCGGCAATTTCATCGCGTCGTACCAGCCCGCCAGGGTGTGCCTTCCGCTGTAGAGCGTGAGAAAATCACGTTCGAATTCATGCGCGCCTCGGACGTACTGCCAGGACTTGCTCAGATAGTGCCCCCACATTTCGCGGCCGCTTCCAGGGTGGCGATAGACATGCCAGTCGGGAAATAGCCGCGTTTCCCCGCGCGCCTCGAGCGCGATTTTCAGGTCGACGATTCCGAGGTCGACGATGAGGCTCGGGATGGGAACGCGCCGATAGGCGTTGTCCGTTTTCAGCTCGCGAGACTTTTCCCCTTTCGCTTTTTTGGTTTTCGTCTTCTCGCGGCGCATATCGATGAACCAGAACTCTCCATCCCGAACGATATCGCTCGTGCGCAGTTTACCGATCTCCGATGGTCGCAGACCCATGAATATGTGCAGGATGTATCCCCAATAGAGCCCGTTCTGGACGAAAAATCGACCAGGCTGCCAGATATGCGCCGGCGATTCGCAGCCGGTGAAAAGCGGCAGCGCGAAAAATCTCAGCAATTCTTCGTCGCGGAACGCGTCGCGCGGCTGCGGCGCGACGAGGGCTGCGCACTTCGCATTGAACGTGAAACCGGGCGCATTCCAATCGGTCTTCGCCTTCGCCCATTCCAGGAATGAATTCATCGTCCCGAAATAGGTGTTCTCGACCGTCGTCGAGCTGATCCGCGTGAGATTGTCGATGCCCTCGAGCTGGCCGTAGAGGTAGCGGGAATACAGCGATTTTCGATGCTCGCCGGGAATATCTTTTCGGCCCGGAATTTCCGTCAGGGCCTGCTCGAGACGCCGCAGGTCGCGCGCGCTGATCTCCGTGAGGCGCTTGTCGCCGAGGAATTCCAACGCGAATTTCAGCACGCGGCCATGAGACTCGTCGCCGCGCCGATCTCCATATTGCTGGGCGAGGGCGGCGAGCCGATCGTCGATCGCTTGCGTGAGCGTATCGTGATGGGCGAGGTCGTCTTGCTCCTCGTGCGGCGCCTCAATGATGGGCGCGGGCGCCGGCGCGGCAGGGAGAGCTTCTGCGACGGATGGAGCGGCAGCCCGAGCTCCGAATCCATCGTCGAATTCGACAAAACTCTCGTCGCGCCCCCATTCCGAGACGATCCGTGTGACCGTCGTGCCGTTGTCCAGCTCCGGACGGCTTCTGAGCGTGGCGGAATAGTCCGGCCCGCGCCCCTTCGTCAGGCCGAACTTCGCTTTAATTTCGGGGGTCATTTCGATGGCCCCGGACAGGTCCACTTTGAGCGGCTCTCGTGAGGCCCGACGCGGGTTCTTCTCTTTCTTCCCACGGAGCGCTTCGTCGATTTGCACGTTCCGCTCGACGAAGCTCTTCCAGACCGGCCAGAATTCCGGCGAATGGACGCCGATCGGATGGCCGATCGCCCGGGTGGCGGCGACGAGGCAGTGGCCGGCGCGCTCGAGCATCTCCCATTCGACCCGCTGGTCCTCGGTATAGGGACCCGGAACCCGCATAGCCTCGGCGATTTGGGCGAAACAACTCACCGTCCTGGCGCGGTAATCGGGGTCTATTCTGAATTCGGCGACGATCGGCATGATACGCGACAACCTCTTCAGCGCGACCGCATAGGAGGCGGTCCGCAGTGCGAATCGGACATGTTTTTTAGGGTCGCCGGGATTCGCGAAAGGGTCAAACCGGATCTGGAACCAATAGCGGCCGTCCCGCCGCGTCAAAAAGCTCGCCCGCGCCATGCGCTTCCACCGCTGTTCGGCGTGGCTCATGAACGTGGCCCTTCGATGCGGAAGGGCCACGGAGAGCCGACTACCAGCGGACGGCTAAACCATTGTACGGATTGGATTGTTTCGGCGTTACGGCGAGTGGTAGCGGAGGAGCGAACCGCTACCCTGAACGACATCGCAATCGAGGAGCCGCACGTTGGCGCCGTCGACGGCTGCGCGCCCGTCCGCGACCGTGGCGTTGAGGTCGCCGCTGACGAGCTCATGGTTGCCGGGAACGTGGAATCACTGGCGTCCTGAGAGCATCGGCGCCGGCGATGGACGGCAGCGCCGGACCCGAAAACGTGATGCTTCGTTCCCGGAGATTTTGGGCTCGAATGCAGCCATGGTTTGACTGGTCTGGACTCGGCATCCCTTCCGCTGCGGCTTTGACCCTTTAGACAGTCCTGTCGATGTCATTGACGACGTAGATCATGTAAATGGCGCGAAGTTACGAGAAGCGGCTAACGAGCGGATGTCGATCGCGCGTCGTCGATGATCTCCTGATAGTATGAAGCGCTCACCTTCTAAAGACTGCTCATCGCTCATGCCTGTTACACTCATGCCTGTTCTGACGCCGCATGGCGCGCTGCGCCTCGAGAGGCGGAACGACGAGGCGCCGGTCGACGACGAGGTCGCGGCTCGCCTGGACACACATTTTTCACGCGGCGATGGCCATGGTCTGCTGCATCTGGGTCTCGCCGAGCCGGGGGCGGATCTGCCTCCGAGCCTGGCTTATTGGCGCGGCTACGCGATGCGCTTCGGGCGACTGCTCTGCGCGTCGTCCGAGGCGGCCGAGAAGCCGCCTTCTGCGGAGACGCTCGCCGAGCTGGTCGTCGCCGCGCCGCCCATGCCGGGGGGCGAATATCTGAACGCTCGAATCCTCGAGACGCTCTGGGGCAGGATGGCGGAGGCGCTACGCGCCGAGCTCGCCGAGAGCGGCGCGTCGCTCCGTGATTTCATGGCGGGCGAGGACCGGCGCTGGCGGCTCGTCGGGCGCGTGCATCTCAATCTCGCCGAGAACCGGCGCGATCCCGATTTTCCCTTCGCCTTCATGGCGACCTATGTGGCCTCGCTCGCCGAGCACGGCGCCTTGCGTCATGCGCCGCTCGCGCAGGCGCTGCGCGACTTGGCCGAGGACAAGCGCAAGCTGCTCGAGCTGCTGGAGCCCGTCAGCCATGCGGCCGAGCGGCTAGACTGGCTGAAGGAGATCGTCGACGCCGGCGAAATCTTCCATCCGCTGCGCTGGACGCCGAGAGACGCCACGCGCTTCCTCGAGAGTGTCGAGACGATGGAGGCCTCGGGGCTGGTGGTGCGCATGCCGGCGAGCTGGCGCATGAATCGTCCGGGCCGTCCCGAGGTCGAAGCGACGATCGGCTCCAACGAGCCGTCGCGGGTGGGCGTCGAGCAAATGCTCGATTTCGACATGCGCGTCACGCTCGATGGCGAGACGCTGACGGCGGAGGAGATCGAGAGCCTGCTCGCGGCGACCGAAGGTCTCGCGCTGCTGCGCGGCAAATGGGTCGAGATCGACAGCGAGCGTCTGAAGGCGACGCTCGAGCGTTTCGAAGTGGTGCAGAAGCTCGCCGATGCGGAGGGACTGCCTTTCGCGCAGGCGATGCGCCTCGTCGCCGGCGCCGATATCGGCGCGAAGGCGGGCGCGCCGGCGGATGCGAAATGGGGCCATATCGACGCGGGGTCCTGGCTCGCCGAGACGCTGCGCGCCTGTCGCGATCCGCAAGCCGCCGCCGAGGCAGATCTGGGCTCCGCTCTGAAGGCCGAGCTGCGTCCGTATCAGAAGGCCGGCGTGCAATGGCTGGCCTTTCTCACTCGCCTCGAGCTCGGCGCCTGCCTCGCCGACGACATGGGCCTCGGCAAGACCATTCAGCTCCTCGCTCTGCTTCTCACGGCGAAGCAGCGCGCGCCCGAGGGCGGGCCGAGCATTCTCGTCGCGCCGGCCTCGCTGCTCGCCAATTGGGCGTCGGAGGCCGCCCGATTCGCGCCGAGCCTGCGGGTTGTCGTCGTCCATCCTGCCTTCATGGCGGGCGCGGAGCTGAAGGCTGCGACCGCGGACAGCTTCTCCGCCGCCGATCTCGTCGTGACGAGCTACGCCACGCTATTGCGCATGAGCGCCCTCGCGGAAACCAAATGGCGCCTCGTCGTGCTCGACGAAGCACAGGCGATCAAGAACCCCAACGCCAAGCAGACGCGCGCGGTCAAGGCCCTGCGCGGGCAGGCGCGCATCGCTCTCACCGGCACGCCGATCGAGAATAATCTTCGCGATCTGTGGTCGATCTTCGATTTCATCAATCCCGGATTGCTCGGAACGTCCAAGGCCTTCGCGGATTTCGTCAAGCGCCTCGCGTCTGCCGATCCCCCCTCCTATGCGCCGCTGAAGAAGCTTGCGGCCCCCTATATTTTGCGCCGCCTCAAGACCGACAGAAACGTCATCGTCGATCTTCCCGACAAGACCGAAGTCGCGGCCTATTGTGCGCTGAGCAAGACGCAGGCGGTTCTCTATGAGGCGGCGGTCGCCGAGCTCGAGAAGCGTCTCGAGCGGGCGGATGACGATATCGCCCGGCGCGGCCTCGTTCTGTCGATGCTGATGCGGCTCAAGCAGATTTGCAATCACCCCTCGCAATGGCTCGCCGACGGCGCCTATGAACCGGCGCAGAGCGGCAAATTCGCGCGGCTCGCGGAGATCGCCGAAACTGTGGCCGGCCGTCAGGAAAAGCTTCTGGTCTTCACACAGTTCAAGGAGATCATCCCTCCGCTGGAACGTTTGCTCGCCTCTGTCTTCGGCCGGCCCGGCCTCGTGCTCCACGGCGGAACGGCGGTGGGAAAGCGCAAGGATCTCGTGAAAAAGTTTCAGGAGGACGAGACGGTTCCTTTCTTTGTTCTATCGCTGAAGGCGGGCGGCTCGGGCCTCACTCTTACCGCCGCTTCGCATGTCGCGCATTTCGACCGCTGGTGGAATCCATCTGTGGAAAACCAGGCGACCGACCGCGCCTTTCGCATCGGCCAGAAGCGCAACGTCCTCGTGCATAAATTCGTCTGCCGTGGCACGATCGAAGAACGAATCGACGCGCTGATCGAGTCGAAGCGGCAATTGGCGCAGGATGTCCTCGGGGGCGGGCAGGAAATTGATCTCGCCGGGATGAATGATCGGGATCTCTTGGCCCTGGCGAGGCTCGATCTCGACGCCGCGATGAAGGAAGCTTGATCCATGTCCTTCTGGAGCTATCCTCCCTATGTCCCCGTCGCTCAGCGCCGCGCCCAGGCGGCCAAAGAGGTCGCGAAGCTGAAGAAGAAGGGGCGGGTCATCACGCCCGTCGTTCTCGAAGGCCGGAAGATCGCGCAGAACTTTTGGGGCAAGGCTTGGTGCGACAATCTCGAGCGCTATTCGGATTTCGAGACCCGCTTGCCGCGCGGGAGAGCCTATGTGCGCAACGGCTCCGTCGTCGATCTGCAAATCGCGAAGGGAAAAATCACCGCGCTGGTCAGCGGCTCCGAGATTTATAAAATCGATGTCGCCGTCACATCGGCGACGCCGGAGCGTTGGAAGTCGATCTGCCGCGACTGCGCCGGCTCCATCGCCACGCTGGTCGAATTGCTGAAAGGCAAGATTTCAAAAAATGTCATGGAACGGGTCTGCCGCGAGAGTGACGGCCTGTTCCCGGCCCCGCGCGAGATCAAAATGTCGTGCTCCTGCCCAGATGGGGCGAATATGTGCAAGCATGTCGCGGCGACGCTCTATGGCGTCGGGGCGCGCCTCGACGGGCAGCCAGAGCTGCTTTTCCTTCTGCGCGGCGTCGACAGCACGGATCTGGTCTCGAACACCGATGCTGCGGCGGCCTCGTCTCGCCCGGAAGCGAGCCAACGCATCCTCGCGCAGGACGATGTCGCCGCGCTGTTCGGTATCGATATGTCGCCCACGTCTATTGAGGTCGCCTCCTCGCCCCGAGAGGCGGCGACGAATCCCGCGCCCCGCGCGACGCGAAAGGCGGCGCGTCCGAAAATGACGGATTCAAAAGCGCCCGAGTCGAAAAGTCGAAAGGCAAAATCGCCGAGCCGGCGGAGCGCGGCGAGCGCAGCGTCGGCATCGATCGGAAATCTCGCCGCGGAGAATGCATCCCCGGCATCCATAAAACGCCCGTCTACGAAATCTGCGGCGAATGCCGCGACGTCTCGGGCGCCTGTCGCTGTGACCGATGCAAAGTCGCGATCGAAGAGCAGCAAGGGCAAGACATGGCAAAAGCGGAACGAGAATCCGCCATCCATACTCCCCGACGCCGTCGCTGCGGCTCGTGAAACCTCGGGAACGAAAAGGACAGGCGTCGCCGACTCGAAGCAGGTCGCGTCGCCGGAGAAGAGAAACGCGCCCGAGGCGAATTCATCGGTGCGGAAGACCGAGTCGACGAAGCGAGCAGGCGCCGTCGGCCCAGCGGCCGAGGAAGATCGGCCGCCCCGCCGCCGCGGGAGGGAAGCCGAAGACCGCTCGCGCGCAGCGAAATGGATTGGCGCGAGAGCGAGAAAAAATCGCGGCTGACGAGGGGTTGCAGGTGCATAACAAATTGCATAACTTGGTGATGGCTGGTGATGCGCAAGTAGATGAGTTTTCTTAGGTTTCAAGTTTCGGGGTTGCCTCCGGTAGGGAGCGCCAAAAAAAATCAAGCAGTTATAGCTAGAGCGGTCTCCGAACGATGTGAATCGATTTGGGATTCCCGGCCGCCTCGGCCTCTGCGATGTCTGGAATATCGAGGCTCGATCTCGCACTCTGCGCGATTGTTGTGCATGCTTCGCAGCCGCCGTCGCCGGCGACCATGCAACCCTCGCCACCGAGCGCCAGCTATCGCTTGCTCGGGCCGGACTCGCACCGGCTGGACCGCGCCGATCGATCCTAGCGCACCGCTTCTTCCGCCAATGTAGACTCCTCCGCTGATCGAGAGCGTCGCGCTCGCCATGCCCATCGCGCGGACGAGGATTTTCATCGGCGGACCGAACACGGCGGCCATATGCAGCGCAGCGAGCCAGCGGTCGATCACATCGCCGGCCTTCTCGGATTCGTTTCCAGGCCATGTCGCAGCGCGCCCGTGTCCGCGTCGAAGGTCGCCGAGGCTCCGGCGTTCACGGGGCGGTTGCCGGGAGTAACGCGCCTTGCTCCCGGGCCATGTGGCGCTTCTGCAACAGAGGGAGGGCTTTCGCTGCTCCCCCGTTCCCCGCCCTTGACTCCTCGTGGGCTCCAGGGGTTCCGTAGGGGATATGGACAAGTTCGCGTTTTGGCCGAAGAGCGTCGCCCGCTTATTGATCGTGGGCCTCTTGGCTTGGGCTCTCGTCTTGCCGGGGCTGGCCGCCAGCGTATTGGCGCATGCCCTCGGCGAAGGGGTCATCTCCGCGAATTTCGGTCACTGCGCCGTGCCCGGCGGCGCCGATGACCCACGCCATGCGCCGGGGACCCATCTCTCCTGTTCTTGTTGCATCCCATGCCGCTTCGGCCAAATCGACGGCCCGACCGGATATCTTTCTGTCCTACCGAAGGACGACGATCTCTCGATCTGCGCCGCCGCGGCCGTTCCGGTCGGGACTTTTTCGATCGTGGGGACATCGTCGCCGACGGGCTGGATCAGCTCGTGGTCGCAACGCGCGCCGCCTTTTTCCGCATGAGCCGGCTCCGCCGCGGCAGCGGCGACATTCGCATCCCGGATTCATCCTGAGTCGTCCTGCCGGCGCCGAGCGCCGCGACGCGCCAGGCCCGCGCGGAAATCGAGAAGATGTTCGAGACAAAACGCCGTCTCGTCGGCGCACTCTTCGAGCGCAACAGCCATGCTTTGTTGAGATATCTGACGCGCCGAGCCGGTCGCGACAATGCGCCGGACCTGCTGAACGAGACGTTCATTCGCGCGCTCGGCCACGACCATCTGGAGGAGATCGTCGATCCTCCGGCGTTTCTCCAGCAGATCGCGATCAATCTCGCGCGAGATTTCAAACGCCGCGCGAAGTCCGAGGGGAAGCGTCTGGAATTCGGCGAGCCGCCGACCGGGGTCGCGGCGGACGAAATCCCGGTCGACGAGCGCATCGACGAGGAGCGCAAGCGGCTCCTCGTTTCGGCGGCCGTCGAGGCCTTGCCGCCGCAATGCCGGCGGGTTTTCGAGATGGTCATGCAAGAGGGCGCGCCAGCGAAAGAGGCGGCCAGACGGCTCGGCATCACCGACACCATGGTCCGCCGACACTTGAATCTCGCGATCCTCCGGTGCCGCAATTCGCTCCCGGAGTAAAAAAATCGCATCCGCGACGTTTCGTTTTCGGGCGCCGGCTCGTCGTACATATCGACAGCCCGAGCGCGCTCGGAAATCTAGGGCCTGGTTCGAGTGATGGCTGAAGAACGCAATACAGGCGATCCGCAGGATATCCGCGCCGCGGCGGTCGACTGGTGGGTGCGCGGCAAGATCGGCGCCCTGTCCCGGAGCGAGCGCGCCGCCTTCGAGGCCTGGCTCGCGAGCGACCCGCGCCACCGAGCCGCGTTCGAGGACATCGCCGGCTTCACGGGCTATCTCGAGACATTCGGAGCTCCAGTTCCGCGAGCGCGCGGCGCACGCGCCCTTCGACGGCTGGGCGCGGCGGTCCTGGTCGCCGCCTCGCTCTTTCTGGCCGTCGATTTCATGGATTTGGTCGCCCTGCTGCGCTCGGACTATCGCACGGGAGTGGGCGAAGCCCGGCTGGTGACGCTCGAGGACGGCTCCGTCGTCCATCTCGCGCCGAAATCCGCGCTCGCCATCCGCCGCTCGGCGTCGGAAAGACGCGTCGCGCTTCTCGCCGGCGAGGCCTGGTTCCAGGTCGCGCCCGACGCCGCCCGGCCCTTTGTCGTCGAAGCCGCGGGCGGGACGGTCACCGCGCGCGGGACGGCGTTCGACGTCGCTGTGGACGATGACGAAGCCGAAGTCGCCGTCACCGAGCACGGCGTCGAGGTGGCGAGCGGCGGCGCCAGAACGCTCGTCGGAGAGGGGCAGGAGAGCGCCTTCGAGCGGGACCGCGCCGCTCGGCCCCCGGAGCCGGCCAATGTCGCGCGCGTGACGGCTTGGCGACGCGGCAAGCTGATCGTGAACGATCAGAGGCTCCGGGATGTCTTGACGGCGCTCGGGCGCTATCGGCGCGGCCTCGTCTTTTGCGTTCCGACCTCCGCCTGCGAGCGCAGGGTGAGCGGCGTGTTCGGCGTCGACGATCCGTCGCAGACCCTCGCCGAGATCGAGGCCAATCTCGGCCTGCGCCCCACCTATTTGTCCAATTATCTGATTTTCTTGCACGAATAGCGAGGGTTTCTGCGCATCGCGCGCAATTCTGCGCGTTCGCTGAAATTTTTTTTGCATGGAGGACGTTTCGTTTCTCACCCCGGCTACGTCGATCGATTCAGGGGCCGCTCTCCAGCCGCGGCGCCGCAATGAGATCGAGGAGTCGGGCAAATGGCGAAAAGACGGTTTCGTCGAGTCGAGGCGAAGAAGGATAGCCAAATGGGTTCGGCGATCGCGGCGGCGGCGCTCGGCGCATTCATGACGGGGGCGGGTCCAGCCGCTTCGCCCGCTCAGGCGGCGATCCCGCCGCAGGACGGCGTCGGCGCGGCGCGTCCCTATCGCATTCCCTTGGGCTCGGTGACGGAGGCGCTGAACAGCATCGCCGACGACAACGAGCTGCATATCCTCTACAACGCCGCGATCACCCGCGGAAGGACGACGCCGGGCCTGTCCGGCGACTACACATTGCCGGAGGCGCTGGATCGCGTTCTCGCGGGAACCGGCCTCGGCTATCGTTTCACCAACAATGGTCGGGCGGTTTCGATCGTGCTGGCGCAGAACGACACGGTGCGCAGCGACGCCGGGGCGGAGGCGCTGCCGACGATCGACATTGGCGCGCCGCGGCCTGCGACAGGCGGGCCCGGCTCCGGCAAGCCGACCCTCACGCCAGAGAACTCCTATGTCACGCCGGTCGTGTCGGTCGGAACCAAGACCGACACCACGGTCATGAACACCCCCGTCAATGTGCAGGCGATCACGCGCAAGGCGATCGAGGATCAGCAGGCGATCAATTTCACCGAGGCGCTGCGCAATGTCAGCGGCGTCTATGTCACCAACGCCACCACGTCCGGCGGCTTCGCGCGCACCGGCGGAATATTCCTGCGCGGCTTCCAGGCCGGAGAGTTCTATCGCGACGGGTTTCGCATCAACAGATATAGCAATATCGACACCACCGGCTCGCGGCAGCTCGACAATGTGTCGAGCATAGAAGTGCTCAAAGGCCCCGCCGCCATACTCTATGGCGTTTCCGAGCCGGGCGGCATCATCAACATCACCAGCAACGACCCGCAGGAAAAGCCCCATTATTCGATCACCCAGCAGATCGGCTCGCTCGCGCTCTATCGCACCAGCGTCGGCGCCACCGGTCCGCTCACCGACGACAAATCCGTGCTCTACCGGCTGAGCGCCTCCTATGAGAACAATGGCGCGCCCTTTGGCTCCTTCGTCGACCTGACCCACAGCCAGAACGTCTTCGTCGCCCCGGTCGTCAAATGGAATCTCAGCGAGACGACCTCCGTGAAGGGGGAGTTCGAATACAATAATGACCTGACCACCATCTACAGACCCAACGCCGTGCTCTTCAACGGGTCCTTCGTGACGATTCCGCGCAATGTCAATTATTGGGAGGGCTCCCCCTCCCACACGCAATCGATCTTCGCCGCCTTGTCGCTGTCGCATCGCTTCGACAATGACTGGTCGATCAAGCAGCGCGTCGCCTTCGACACAATGGATTATTTCTCGAATTTCGTGAACGCTGGCACGTCGGTCGCAGGCGGCGCCAATCCGACCGTCTCTCGGTCGCTCACCGTCCGGTCCGGCGAAGCGCCTTCGACGGAGGCGACGACTTTTTCGACGAATTTCGACATCGTCGGCCATTTCGATCTGCTCGGCGCGCGCAACACGATGTTGATCGGCGGCGATTTCGACCGATTCAGCGTTCTCGCGAAAACCGATCCCCAGCTCACGCGCAGCTATGCGACGCTCATCAGCCTCGCCTATCCGATTCATCCGGGCGCGATCAGCTCCGGGTCAGCGGTCAGCGGCGGCGCGTCGTCGCTTTTTGCCAGGCAAGACACGGCCGGCGTCTATCTGCAGGACCAGATCGAGCTCCCCTACGGGTTCCAGGTCATGGCCGGAGCGCGATACCAGAAAATTCGCCAAGAGAATACCAACCGTGTCTTGTCGACCCTGGGATTGGCGAGCAACTCCGTCACCCCGTCGACGGACGCGGATCGTCTGACGCCGCGCTTCGGCCTGCTCTGGCGCCCGCAGCAATGGGTGAGCCTCTATGGCAATTACACCGAAGGATTCGGCAAAAACTCGGGACTCGTCTATCCCGACAGCACGCTCGCGCCGCCGTCGAACGCCAAGAGCTGGGAGGCCAGCGCAAAATTCGAATTCTTCGATGGAAGGCTGCGCGCCACAGCGGATTATTACGATCTGGTCAAATCGAATATTCCGATCGCAGATCCCGATCTCACGCATGTTTGCGCCGGCCTCGCCGGCGGCTGCGTCACTGTCGTCGGGGCAGCGCGCAGCAAGGGGACGGAGGTCGACATTCAGGGCGAGCTGCTGCCCGGATGGAACGTGATCGTCACCTATACGAACCAGGATGTGCGCATCACCAATGGCACGCCCTCGACCGGCGGCGCGCTCAACGGCCTCCAGCCCGGTCAGCGCTTTCCGCATGTGCCGCGCAATATGGCGAGCCTTTCGACCACCTATGAATTCCAGGACGCGACCTTCAAGGGACTGCAAGTCGGAGCTTCATACACCTATCACGGCTCGCAGCCGATCAATGACCGTTCCGGCGCTCTTCCCGGCGTCGCCCCACTGGTCGCATCCTGGGGAACAGTCGATCTGATGACCGGCTACAGTTTCGATTTCGACGGCGTGAAAACCAAGGCGCAGGTCAATGTCACCAATCTCTTCGACAGGACCTATTACGCGGACGCCAGCGTGTATTCCAAAACGCCTTCCGGCTTCGCTCTCGTCGGCGCCCGTTCCTACGGCCCGCCCTTCGCCGTGCGTGGCTCGCTGCGCTTCGAATTTTGACCGCGCAATGACGCGCAAATCGGTTTCATTCGGTATTGCGAGGGACTGACGCCCATGATCCGCGGCATTTTTGTTTTCCTGCATCGCTGGATAGGCCTGGCGATGACGATCTTTCTGCTGCTCGTCGGACTCACCGGCAGCATTCTCGCCTTCCGTGACGAGCTGGACCATGTCTTGGCGCCGCAATTCCATGCGACGCCGCGGCCCGGCGAACCAAAGCTCGACCTCGCGACGCTCGCGGAGCGGGGCGAGGCGCTCGTCCCGCCGGGCGGCCTCTTGATGGGCGTGGGGATGGGCGCCGACAGCGCCCGGATCGTGTTGATGCCGAAGATGCTGCTGGGGCTGGAGACCGGCGAGAAGCCCAAGCTTCCGCTCGACCAGAAGACCGGCAAGATCGACATGGGCGCGATGGCGGCGCTCATGGAAAAAATGTCGCCCGCCGACATGTGGATGTTCGTCGACCCTTGGACCGGAACCGAGCTTCCCCGCCGCAAGATGAGGGGCGAGCTGTCCGAAGGGCTCGGCAACATCATCTCCTTCATCTATTGGCTACACATCCATTTGACGCCGATCGTCCCTTTCTTCGGCGGCACGATTCTCGGAATCGTCGCGGTCCTCTGGACGATCGACTGCTTCGTCGGCTTCTATCTCACGCTGCCGCCATCGCGCGCGGGATTCTGGCGCAAATGGAGGCCTGCCTTCGCGATCAAGCGCGGCGCCGGCGCCTATCGGCTCAATTTCGATCTGCATCGAGCGAGCGGGCTATGGCTCTGGGCCATGCTGCTCGTCTTCGCCTGGTCGAGCGTGATGTTCAACATGAAGTCGGTCTATGAGCCGGTGATGAAGACACTCTTCGACTTCCGCTCCTCGGCGGACTACCGCATCGAAGCGCGCGAGATCGCGAAGTCGCGTTCGAGCAATCCGCATCCTTCGCTCGGCTGGCGCGGCGCGCTGGCTGCCGGCGAGCAGCTGATGGCTGTGGAGGCGAGGACGCGCGGCTTCGCGATCGGAGAGCCGATGTTGCTGCTCTACGACCAAAAATTGGGTCTCTATACTTATGCCGTCGAGAGCGATCTCGCCGTCGCGCTCCACCGTCCAGGCGCGACGGTCCGCTTCGACGGCGCCACGGGCGAAATGTTCGATTTCCGCGCGCCGACCGGCGAGCATGCGGGCAATACGGTCGAAGCCTGGCTCAAGGCGCTGCACAAGGCGGAAGTGTTCGGCCTGCCCTACAAAATCTTCGTCTGCATCCTCGGCCTCGTCATCGCCATGCTGTCCGTCACCGGCGTCTACATCTGGTGGAAAAAAAGGAAAGCGCGGCGCTTTCACAAGGCGCGTGGCGCGTCTTCCGACGCATCGTTGGAGGCGCTGACCACCGAGTGACGGTGCGCATGCGTCGCCTCGTCGAGGCGCGCGCGACGCGAAGCATCGCCACTATGAACTCATCGCGACCCTCTTCAGCAATCGGCGCGGCGCACGCACTACTCTCCGGATCGGGGCGCTTTATTGCGATTTGCCTCCTGTCGACCGGGAGTATCACACGCGTTGGGCGCCTGGCTCGACATCCGTCTATCCGTTCAGCAAACTGAGACCTTTACGGTCGATGCGCTATGAATTTGGGCATCTTATTGAAATTTACGTGCTTTTTACGCAACCGACAACCGGAGCTAGGTGGCGGACCGACGTCGATCCCATTTATATAGCGATACTATATGGCGGATTTCCGTCGGGGAGGCTGAGGGGGCCTAAATGAATCGCAATCTCGAAGCGTTCTGTATCACAGAACGTCATGTATTGGGCGTATCCTTCCTGGCTCTTCTCTGCGTCGCCTCCCCCGCTCTGGGCGTCGAAGCCCTGCCGACGATCGACATCGGCTCCGAGAGCGCTCCGCGAACCGATCGGGCGAAAGCCTCCGATGATCCGTTTCGTTCCGCGCGCCCCGGCGACGCGCTGAGCGATCCTGCGACCGACGACGCGCCGACGCCCAAGAGCTCGGTGACGCGGGCGGGCATACAGATACTCGGCGGTCCTGCGCAGGCGAGCTCATACAAGGCGCTCGATCTCCTGCCGAGCGTGATCGAGGACTCGGGAGACCCCTACGGCCTCTCCTTCAACCGCAGCATCACCGTGCGCGGCGTCTCCGATTTCTTTCTGGCGCGAACCATCAACGGATTGCCCATCCAAGGCATCGTCGGCGGCGCCGATCTGTTC
>NZ_DATBQF010000083.1:0-13526 GCF_036560965.1 Methylosinus sp.
GAGCTTGTCGAGATTGACCGGCTCGCGGATGAAGGTCGCGGCATTGGCGAAGATCGCCTGCACGGTGCGGTCGCGCTTCTTCTGCGGATCGCCGAGATCGGCCAATATGCGGCGATAGAGCGCGAGCCTCGTGACGCCTTCTTGTGCGACGATATCGCGCCAGCGCGCGCCCTCCGGCAGCTTGTTCTCCTCGAGCTTGCGCTCGGCCAGCATCTTCAGGAACAGCAGATAGGTCAGCTCGGTGACATATTGCTGATAGGTGATGCCGTCCTTGCGCAGGACCGCGCAGAGGCGCCAGAGCTTGTTGACGAGGTCGGACGAGGGATTCATCTCAGCTCCAAATCGGCCGGTCAGCTCGCACGGCCCCAAATGGCTTCGTTAAGGTCCGCGAGGACATCCTGCAAGCGGTGGTCGAATTCGGCGTTTACGGTCTCATAGCCGCCCTGGGCGGCGAAGGCCGGCTCCGCCAGAATGGCGCGGTCGCCGACGGGCTGCTCCTCGAGGACGCGGCCGATCCGGCGCAGCCATTGTTTCTGCTTCTGCGTCCAGGACTTCGAGGCTTCGATCTTGGCGAGCGCCGAGTCGACGCGGGCGGCATAGGGGACGAGCGGGTCGCCGAGCGCCGCCTGGCGGACAAAGCCGATGATATGGGCGGCGATATCCGCATTGCGGGCTCGCCCATAGGCGCGGCGCAGGCTCGCTTCCGAAAAGCCGTGCTCGTCCAGCTCGGCGGCGAGCGACTTCAGCTCCTTGCGGGTGAGCTCGCGCGGGCGCTGGGTCGCCGCGATCATGGCCGCGGAGGCGTTCATATTCTCGCGCACGAAGCGCTCGAAGGCGGAGATGAAATCCTCCGGACTCGCCGCGCCGGCGAAGACGTCCTCTACGGCGACGAGCTCGTCCGCATGGGTGGAGATGAAGACGCCGTGATCACGGGCGGCAGGCCGCGCGCCGGCGGCGATCGCCAAGGCGCCCGCCTGGGCCTGGAGCCAGGCCGGAGCCTCATGCGGCGGCGCGGCGCGCAGGCGCGCGAGGAAATCGCGGGGCGGCATGCCGGCCGCACGCTCGAAGGCTTGCGTCTGCGCTTCGGTCAGATGCTTGAAGGCGCGCCGGAGCCGCACGAGGATCTCGTCCCGGACGAAGCTGCGATCCTCGTCGGTCGGCGCGCGCTGGAGATCGGTGAGCAGCGTCTCCAGCGGGATATTCGGATCGACCACGACGGGGCGCATGTCGGTGACGGTCTGGAGATTGGCGTATATGTCCACCGCGTCGAAGATGCGGAAGATTTCCTTGCCGATCGCCGGCGAGAGACGAGTCGCGCGCCCGATCATCTGGTCATAGAGAATGCGGCTGTTGACGCGGCGCACGAAGACGAGATTGCAGATGTCCGGCACATCGACGCCGGTCGTCAGCAGATCGACCGTCACCACATATTTCGGGCGGGGATCATTGCGGAAGGCGCGGATATGGTCTCCCGGCCGGTCGACCTTGCCGGTGATCTTCTGCACGAGATCGTGCGGCTGCGGGCCATATTCCGCCTCGAGCGCGGCGCGCAGCTCCTCGACCAGCGTGTCGGCGTGATCGTCGCGGGCCGCGAATAGCAGCGTCTTGCCTGGCGCCGTCGGCGGAATTTCCGCGGCGACGGCCTCTGCGACGACGCGATTGAATTCGATCGAATAGACCTTCTTGTTGAATTCCTGGACCTCGAACGCGACCTGATCGGGCGTCTGGAACAGGTCGATCTGACCCGTGCGCGGATCGATGATCTCGACGTCCTCGCCCGCCGCGAAGGTAATGCCCGCCAAGGCGAGAGCCGTCTTGATGCGGCGCGGCGGGGCGTGGTCGATCAAATAGCCGTCCACCACCGCCTGACGATAGCCGTAGCGATAGACGGGCGCGCCGAAGATTTCCGCCGTATGCAGGGCCGGCGTCGCGGTGAGCGCGATCTTCGTCGCGTCGAAATAGTCCAGCACCCGGCGATATTTAGAAAGATAATCGTCGAGCGAGCGGAACTCGAGATCCTCCTCGCGCAGCTCCGCGTCGAGCGTGTAGCCGCGATGGGCCTCGTCCACGACGATGCAGTCATAGACGCCGGGCGTCGGCCGGTCCTCCTCGCCGTCCGGCGACAGAACGCGCTTCACCATCGCCTGCACCGTGGCGACATGAACGCGGTCTTCCTTTTCCGGCAGCCGCTTCTCGAGCCCGGCGACATTGTAGCTCTCGGAGAATTTCAGCAGCCCCTCGAGCTCTGTGTTGGCGAGCGCTCGAAGCGTCTGCTCGCCGAGCGCGTTGCGATCCACCAGAAAGAGGATCCGTCTGAACCGCTTGTGCTTGAGCAGACGATACATCAGGGCGATGCAGGTGCGCGTCTTGCCAGTGCCGGTCGCCATGGCGACGAGAATGTCGCGCTGGCCGCGACCGATCGCCTCCTCGATCGCGACAACGGCCTCCTGCTGAAAGGGATAGAGGCCCGCGTAATCGAAGGGCTCCGCGGCGAGGCTGGCCGCATCGGTGACCTGGGCTAGCTTTTCCTTCAGATCCTGCGGGCTGAACCAGTCGCTCAGCGGCGCTGGGGGGTTAAACTCCCGGCGCGCGTCCCGGAACCAGACGCCCGACAATGTCGGCATCTGCTTGACATAGGGACGGCCATTGGCGGCGAAGAGGAACGGGATTGCGCCCGGCGCCTCCCCGGCGATCTCCGGCGGGAGCCGCTGCGCGTCCGAGAGCTCGACGCCCGCGGCGTAGCGCGCCGTCTGAGCGAGGACGGCCGGGACATTCCTGCTCGCGCGCTTGGCTTCGATCAGGCCGACGCAACGGCCGTCGATGAAAAGGGCGTAATCGACGGGGCCGGTCGCAGTCGGCCATTCGGCGATGGCAATGGCGGCGGCGTCGCCGGGGCGGGCGCCCCGCGCGTATCGGAGCGTCGCGGAATCGACAGTCCATCCCGCGGCCGCCAACTTCGAATCGATCAAGACCCGCGTGTCGGCCTCGTCCATTTCGATATTGGCGTCGGCGGTCTCGGCCGCCTGCTGGAGCGAGGCGAGCTGTGCCGGTGCATGGGTCTGCGCTTCCGTTCGGAGCAGGTCGAGCGCGCGTTGCGCATCCTCGCGCGCCGAAGCCTCCTCGGTCGCCAGCCGTTCCCATTCGGCCCGCTCCTCGGCCTCGCGTCGGGCGAGCGACTCGGCGTCGAGCCGGGCGCGAGCGGCCTCCGCGGCCTCTCGCCGGGCTCGTTCCGCCTCGCTTTCCGACGCGGCGAGACGAGCGCGTAGGCGCTCGATCTCGCCCGCGAGCTCCGCGGCCGCGTTCCTCGGCGGCTCCGGAGGGCTGAAGGGCGCAATGGTCGTTTTCTGCTCGGCGCCATGAACGCGGACGAGCCAAACGCCGAGCTGATGAGCCAATTTCAGGCCGGTCAGCGCCTGTTGCGGCGTGCCGACGTTCTCGTGCAAGGCCGCGTTGCCGGCCCGCCGGAGGAAATGCAGCACGTCGCCGGCCTGCCGGGGAAGCCGGCCCTCCTGCTGCAAAGTCCGCAGAGTTTCATCGAGATTCGCGCGCCGATCGAGAGCGAGGCCGCTTCTCGCGGCCAGGGATTTGGCCAAGTGCTCCGCGAATTGCCGCAGTTTTCCGAGCGCGGTCGGCGCGTCCTGATGGAACGCCCATTCCGCGAGGGCGCCAAGCCGCGCGAGCTCGGGATCGCACTCCGTCAGGAATAGGAAATTTCGGGAATGCGGCGGCACTGGTGTTTCGGAGTTCGCAATTTTCGACGCTATATCTTGGTCCAATCTATCGAATCCGGCAACTCCACCTCGGAGGTCGTCTCGGCGTCCCGACTCTCGCAAGCCGCATCTCCGTGCGGCGACCTCCTCGCCGCCGCCGCCGCGTGCCTATGGACGGTGCGCGGGCGGCTCGGCGCCCACGTCTACCGCGCCGCCGAGTTCGCCGCTCCGTGCGATCGAGAGCGCTGTCCTCGACGAGGCCGATCATCGAGCCCGACAAAACAATGAAATAGACAGCACGGTCGAATGCGTCCCACCGGTGTCGCCAGCAGCCTAGTCACCTAGACTCTATGCCGTATTGTTGGCGTCTCCACATTGCAACCAGGAGTGATCGCTTTCTCGTTGGAAGCATACAGGAGGCGTGAAGCCAGACATGCACTATGTTTCTCGAACCAATTCCTCATTCGACGTTTCATCGCCCACGACACACATGAGAACGCCGGCCTGCATCGTCAGCACTCCTCCTTCGAGCGCCTCGTCGATCTGCTTTTGGATGACGTCTCGCACGGCGGCGCTGGTCGATTTGATACCGAGCATCCGGGAGACCGCTTGCACGACCTGATCCGATGTCGCGCCGAAATTGTTGCGCACGACATCGATGACGGCCGCGCGGATTTCGGAGGGCGGCAGCATGTCCGCGCGTCGTAGTGTCTGAGAGATCGCGGCGCTTCGATCTCGAACGCGGATGGGCGAATTCGGAGCCGACAGGAAATCGATTAACTTTTCGATCCGACCGGTCGTAACCGCGACGCCAATCGCCGCTTCGACTGCTTGCTGAATACGATTTCCCGCTCTTTTGAGACCGAAAGCGTCGCGAATACGACTGACGACTTCGTCAGAATGAACGGGACCTTCGATCCGCACCGCCTCTTCGACGAGCGCAATCAGGATACCGATCGGCGCTTCGTGCAATTCACCGGCCCAAGCCGAGGGCCGGCTCAACACCGCTTCGATATAGGCGTCGCTCGAACTCTGAGACTCTTCGCCAACGGGAACTAGGCCGATCTCTGTGAAGTCCTCCCGCTCGATCGTGACAATGTCAACCGGCGCCGCGCGAGTCGCTCTCGTGGTCGTAGCGTCGTGCTCCTCCTTGGCCGTTTGTATTTTGGCGATGATGAGGTCGAGCTGCTCGGCCGGACGTTGGAACCAATCTGCGCTCCAGACTCGATGAATGGTCCAGCCATGACTTTCGAGCACCGATTGCCGCAGCCGGTCGCGGTCACGCGCCGAGCGGGAATCGTGATAAGCGACGCCATCGCACTCGATCCCTAGCAGATAACGGCCGGGCCGATCCTCGTCGGCGACGGCGAGATCGATGAAGAAGCCTGCGAGTCCGACCTGACGGTGAACCTGATAGCCGCGAGCCTGGAGAGCCTTGGCGACTTGCTCCTCGAACACGCTGTCATGGTCGCGACCGGTGCTCTCCGCCAAGGTCAGCCTCCCTGTCCGGGCATAATGCAGGAACAGGCGAAAGGCGAAGACGCCCTTGCGGGTCGACGCGAAATCGGGCTCGATATCCTCGTCGGTCAATGAGGCGAAGACTTCGCAGCGCTGCTTGGCGCGAGAAATCAGCACATTCAGGCGCCGTTCGCCGCCTTCCGCGCCGAGCGGTCCAAAGCGCATCGGAACACGGCCTCCTGGCGTCGTGGGCCCGTATCCGACCGAGATGAAGATCACGTCGCGCTCGTCGCCTTGCACGTTTTCCAGGTTCTTGACGAAAAACGGTTCCGCATGATGCGCCTGAAAAAACGCCTCCGTCTCCGGCGGCAATGTGCGGCGGATGAGCTCCAACTGGTCGAGGATCGCGCGTCGCTGAGCGACCGAAAACGCGACGACGCCGAGTGATAGATTCGAATGCTCGCGCGCGTGAGCGGCTATCGCCTGCGCGACGATCTTGGCTTCGATCTGATTGGTGCGGGAGCCGCCGGCCTCGAACAATCCTTGCTCTATGTGATGGAAGCGCAATCCCATGCCGGCTTCGGATGTATAGGGGCTCGGAACGATGAAGAGCTTGCCCTCGTAGAACTGGCGGTTGCTGACCGCGATCAGTGACTGATGCCGGCTGCGATAATGCCATCGGAGCATTCGCGTCGGCAGGCCACGGGCCGTGAATAGACCGAGGATGCTCTCTATGTCTGCGACCCGGCCGCCGTCATCCTCATCGTCATCGTCGACGGCACCGGTCATTTTCGAGAAAAAGGCTGTCGGGGGCAGCTGTTTCGGATCGCCGACCACGACGACTTGCTTCGCGCGCGCGATGGCGCCGAGCGCGTCGACAGGTTGGATCTGGCTCGCCTCGTCCATCACCAATAGGTCGAAATCGAACACGCCCGGAACGAGAAACTGGGCCACGGAGAGGGGGCTCATCATGAAGACCGGCTTGAGCGCCTGCACCGCCGGCCCAGCCTTCTCCATGAGCTTGCGGATCGGCATGTGACCGCGCTTCTTCTGAATTTCAGCGCGAAGCGCGCCCAAAGGACCGACGGAGCCGCCGTCCCGAGGGGGAATCTGCTTGTGATGCGCGCGCACGACCTCGAGGCCGGCCATCGCCATCCGCTGACGGTCGAGATCGACGAACTCGCGCACCTTGCGGCCATGCAGAGTTCCGTCGAACCGACCGAGTTCCGGCGCCAGACGCACCTGATCCGCGTGGACGGCTTCGTAATAGGCCGTCTCGAACGCTGGGATGACCTCGCCGGCCTTCAACCTGCCATCCTCCAGACGGCCGACGACCTCTGCGCAGCCGAGCGTCCGCCCTCGGTCCGCGCGATCTCGATAGGCGACCCATTTGGACAATTGCTCACCGCCGGCAGCCCAATCGCCGAGTCGCTGTCGCAGATTTTCGAGCGACACGAGGCCGATGGTCGCCGACCCGAAACCTCTTGGGAGGTCGAAGGACATCGCCGTGAATGCGGCGTCGAGATCGGCGACGAGCGACGACCGGTCTCCTTCGATCGCATCGGCCCGATCGGCGAGCGCTCGTCGGTCCTCGATCCGACTCGCCAAGAGCCGAATGTCGCCGTTGCCGTCGATCCAGTCGGCGGCGCTCTTCAGCATGTTCCACTCGGATGTATTGCCGCGCCAAGCCACGCCGAAGGCGGAGCAGCCGAGCGTCTCACCCGACGCCAGCGCCTCGGCGCATGCGCGCCCTTCTGCGATGAGAGCGAGCATATCCAGCCGAACAGCTAGAATGGTGAACGAGGCCTTCTCGAGCGCCGCCACGGCTCGGTCGGCGGAGTGGAATCCTCTCGCTGCATCGAGCATGGGAGCGAGCTCGGCCCTGTCCGCCGTCGGCGCGGCGCCGAACAATAGGGCGCGCTCCGGCAGCTCGTTCCAGAGCGCTTTGACGACCGGCGCCGCCTCGACGAGAAGCTTCGCGGTCCGCTCCATGCAGGATGCGATCATCTCGCGGTCTGGATTATTCGCCGCGACACGTCGCGGCTCATCGCCCAGCCCCTTCAGTGACCGCATCCATTCGACGAGCGCCGACAATGGCGCCGAAGCGGAACGGTCGCTCCTCCAGTCCGAGGCGAAGACTTTTCGTCCGAAATCGTCGTCGCTCTCGATCAGTCGCTTGGCGGCTTGCCCCCTGATGAGCGCATCGAGCTGCGCGAGCGTATCCGCCAATGGCTGATCCGGGCTACGGAGGACGGAGCGAGCCAAGGCGTTGGCGTGTCGCCACTCGCCGCTCAGAATTTTGAAGAATCCGTCGCCGTGATAAGCGAGCGTCGTCCGCGCGCCCGACAAATCCATCGTCCAAGCCGCATCCGACAGGCTGGCGCCGATCTCCGCTCGCGCCTGCTCGAGCGAGCGAATGGCGTTGGCGAGATCGGCCGCGCGCTCGACACCATCGGTCCAAAGATCATTCGCAAAGGCTTCGGCGCTCGCGACCGGCGCCGCTACGACACGCTCGCCGATCTGCATGAGACGTCGGACATCGGCGAGCGTGAGAGGCGGCGCAAAGGCCATCGTGTCCGCCAGCGCCTTCGCCTCGACGACGAGCCGCGGGAGAAGGGCGACCAGAGTCCCAAGGCGCTCGAAAGCCGCCGAAGAGAAGGCGGGCGGCAACAGCGCCAGAATCTCGCGAAGTGGCTCGGTCTCCGTTTCCCACGCCTCGTCATTGAAGACGCTCGCCAAATCGGTTCGGAGGCTCGCATAACGAGCGCCATTCACCAGCAGCGTTTGGATCGCCTCGCGATTGTCGATCCAGGCGGTCGCGCCGAGCGCCGCGCCGGAAAGGTCAGGCGCGGCGGCGATGCGTCGAGCGAGCGCGATGACCGGGGAAAGCTCGTCGAGCGTCGTCGCCGGCGCGCGCTCGAGAATCGATGCGAGGTCGACCTGCGATGCCTCGAGCGCATGGAGCCGTTCACTGAGCGCCGCGAAACGCGTGGTCAGGCGATCCACTTCCAATGGCGTGACGGCGGCGAGCCCGACGCCGCGCCAGATGTGATCGTCAGGCGTGCCGATCGCCTCGACGCGCTCGACCAGCTCGGAAAGCGCCGCATGGCGTTCCGAGAATCCATCGGCCGTCCATTCCGCGGGAGCTTGCAGCGCGATATCATTCGGCCTTTCACCTGCGAGCCGCAGGCGGACGAGCTGTCCGATCACCTGATAGGGCGTCAACCCGGCCGCGGCATGGAGCTGGTGCATCCTCACGGCGTGCGCGTTCAACCCGTCTCGCGCTTCCGTCAAACGTGCGCACAATGAGCCTGAGTCCGGCCCCCTCGGCGCCCCGAGCTCCCAGGTGCGGCGTAATTCTTCGAGCAGGGCGCGCTTATTGGCCTTGTTGCTATGCAGCTCCAGACAGGCGTCGCCCACGCCGGTGGCGTCGAGCCGGCGCTTCACCACATCCAGAGCCGCCATTTTCTCCGCAACGAACAGCACCGCTTTTCCGTCCGCCACGGCAGAAGCGATGATGTTGGCGATCGTCTGGCTCTTGCCGGTTCCGGGCGGCCCTTGGATCACCATGTCGCGTCCGCGCCGCACCTCGTGAATGGCGAGCGCCTGGCTGCTGTCGCTGTCGACGATGTGCACCATCTCGGCGGGCGGAATGAACGGATCGATCTTGGCGTCCTCGTGGATCATGCCTTCCGAGCCGTCGAATCCGTCGGTGAGCAGGCTGCGGATCAGCGGCCGATCGCTGATCCGCGCATGGTCCGGCCAAGTCTCGGGGTCGAGGTCGCGATACATGAGGAATTTGGCGAAGGAGAAGAAGCCGAGAGCCATGTCGTCATGTTGGACGGCCCAGCCCGCCTTTTCGGCGACCGCCTCCGCCACACCGTCCATATAGGCGATCGGGTCGAAGCTCTCGGACGCTTCAAAATCCGGCAGCCGTATGCCGTGGATGCGTTCGAGATAGGCTTCGAGCGACAGATTCGACGCGAATTCCTCCGGCCGCGAACGAAGCTTGAACTTCTCGCCCGCATTGCCGCGCTCGAGGGCGACCGGAACGAGCAGCAGCGGCGCGAATCGAATATTGGCCGCGTTCCCCGGATCAATCCACTTCAGCGCGCCGAGCGTGAGATAGAGGATGTTGACGCCCTGCTCCTCCTCGAGCGTGCGCGCGTCGTAATAGAGCTCGAGCAGTCGCTTCTGAAGCCCTTTCGGCGTCAGCCGGGTCTGGAGCCGCGTGTCGGAATGTCTGGTGAACACGCCGCGCTCATCCGCGACATCGTCTTCGGGCTGGGCGAGGTCCGATATTTCGTCGCTTTCCCCCTCCGGCTCGCCGTCGCTCGCGCGCGCCGCCTTTCCGGCGACGAAGGTGAAGACCTTGCCTTCTCGTATCAGCAGGCGAAAGACTTCGGCGCTCTTCTCATCCACGATTTCGAGCGATCGTCCCGCCTTGGCGGACCGCGGCATGTTGAGCAGCCGATTTCGCGCCGAGAGGTCCAGCAGTTCCATGCGCGCGCGATCGAGCTTTTCGGCGATCGGGAGATTGCTTTGAAATACTGAGACATTTTGGTCTTCGGGATGAACAATGGCGTCCATCGAAATACACGTCCCTCATTCAGGATGAAATGAATTCTATTCAGAGCTCGATCGAGCTCCGACCGCCCTCGCAATGACCGGGCAGGCCGCTGCGCTATGGCTGGTGACGATATTCGGCAAAACGCGATCAGCCAAGCCAGCCTGCGAGAAAAACTCATAGCGTGTTTACCGGTTTTACCAGTTTCCAGCCGTCAGCGTTTTTTTCGGCGTCGCCGGCCACTCCTTTACCGGCGTTCGCTCCGATCGGAGGACGAGCGGGCGTAACTGCGTTTCGAGGTCGAAACCGAGGTGATGCGTTTGCGCCGCGCCACGCCACGTGCGCTCATGAGGGCCTACATTCCCAGGAGCATGCTGCCGCTTGATTGGCGATCACATCTAGAGCGAGGTGATGCGCGCGCCATTCGACGCCTTTTCGGCTCAACCCGAGAATGCGTCGCGAGCTCTCTCTTCAAGCTATTGATTTTAAGCCTATTTTTGAAACGAAGAGTTACGATGACGTCACGGCAACTCGTGGGCGAGGCGCCGTAACCCGCGAGAAAAATGCATAGCGTGTTACCAGTTTTACGAGTTACCAGCTGTCCGCGCTTTTTTCGGCGTCGCCGATCACTCCTTTACCCATTTCCCAACGTTCGCGCCGATGGTCGATTCGCGACGACCATGCGACCTCTTTCAGTCGTCTATCTTACGCGGCGATCGGACGCGATGATAGCGAGGCCTTGGACGGCTCCGTCGCGCCTGAGCCGGCGCCATTCGGCAAGAGGCAACGGATTGGCGGAAGCTTAATGGTACCCCTCCAGACAACGGCCGTTTCGGGCGAGGACCGCCTATCTTTGCAAGGTTTCTAACGAAAGTTGACCGATGAGACGATCAATTAGTCCGTAGAGAACGACATGTGAACTCTGAGCCCGGGAATAGCTTCGAGGCTACAAAGGTTAGTTTCATCGCAGAAAAATAATATACGCTATTGACAGAGCCAAAATCTCGAGTGACGCTTACACATCGATCTCCATTAACCCTTCGGTGCCGCCAATGATCATGCCAGATCCAGCCACTTTCGCCGCCGAGGCCGAGGCGCTCCATTCGTTGCATTCTGCGTCCTCCAAAGCCATCAATGCCATGTGGAGACGGACCGGCCGTGAGGCGCTCAAAGCTCATCTCGATCGACCGATCGGCGGCGTCACCGCTAAGATGATCTACGGGGCGATTGGAATCGCCGCGGAAATGCTGAACGATCCATCCCAACGCGCAGCGCTCGAGGCTCGCGGCGACGCTATGCCGACGGTCGATCCTCCGGCGATCGATACGACTCCCTGCGATCTCGTGCTCGTCCTGCCGCAGAAGCCCTCTCCAGCCCTCGCGCAAAGGCTCATCGAGCTCGGCCTCACCTGCCACACGGACGCGAGACGCACGCATGGAATTGCCTGCTGCCTGTGGCAGGGGCGGGCCGCGCCGTCGATCGTGATCCCGCTCGTGGAGGCGGTCCGCGGGCAGGTGATCGCCATCAGCCTGCCGCCGTCGCCGAATGGCGCGGAGAGCGACACCTCCAGTGGCGAAGCCTCGGACGACGATTCTGATCGGCGCGAGCCCGAGGTCGAGGGCGAGGGCGAGGGCGAGCCCGCCCCGAGCGTCACGGTCGCCCGGCGACGTGGGCGGCCCAAGGCCGAGCAGAAATCCGCTGCGCAGAACGACGCGGCCACGTCCGCTCCGGTGACTTCCACCTCCGCGGATACCCCGGAAGGCGAGCGGCTCCAGCAGGACGACGCCCCGCCGATCATCGCGGATGACAATGTCGAGATCGACGGTGAATTGGCGCCCTCGCTGGCCCCGGCCCTCGAGGAGCACACCGAGCCGCCGTTCGCGATGCGAATGAACAGCGCGGCGCCCGCGATCGAGAGCCCGACACAGAGCAGCGATGCCAAAATCCCCGAGTTCCTGCGCGATGGATGAAAGTCGTTCAAAATCCGACGAGATCGCAAATCTCGGCGGGAGTGAGGACCCGATCACCGTAACTCGGAGCTAGGCAGTGCACTTCGCGTCCGTCCGTCTCTTGCGTCTCAAGAATGGCAGGCAGGTCCAAGCGGCGAGCGACCATGCCAATCGCCTCGACGAGACCTCCAGACTTAGGGTCCGGCCTGACGCGGACAGCGACCGAAATTTTGCGTCGCATCCTTGGCGCGAGGATGGCGCCTGTGGCGGCCTGCGATTCGACTACTTGGCGGACCTGAGATGCATGCAGGCCGCCACAGGCGCCATCCAACGCGGGAACACGGCGCCGGTCGGGCATCTGATTTGCGTCGTAAGTGTTGGATGGCTGATGGAAACCGGCGACCAGCACGATCCGCAGAATCCGCGCAATCGCCTGCTATTCGACGCCGCTATCGCATGGGCGCAGAAGACTTTCGGAGAGACGTCGCTATTGAGCGCCAGAATGGATCTCGATGAAAAAGGCGCCGGGGTGGTCGACGTATTGGTGGCGCCGATGACGACGAGCAAGACCGGAAAGAAATTCTTGTCTGTCAGTCCTACCCTGACGAAATTACAGGCGCAATACAAGACAAGAAATACATTCGCTGCTCTACAGGATAGTTGGACGGAATTCGTCCGAGCGAACCTCGACCCGACTATCGAGCGCGGCCGCGAAAAGGAGGCGCGTGGCCCCGACCGTTTGTCGCCGGAAGCCTACGCCGCCAAGGCAGAGACCGAAAAGGCCCGCGAGTTCATCCGCTCGGAGAGCGACGAACTGGATCGGCTGCGATCGGAGCTGATGATCGCGGACAATGCACGCATTGCCGCCGAGCAGGCAGTGGCCGAACGCGAGCGGCGATGCGCAGCGACCGAGGCAGCGCTCGAGCAGCGGCGATTAGCGCTAGAGACGGCCGCCGCAAAAAAATTGACGAAAGCCGGCAAAAGGCTCGTCGAGTCTTTCCAGCTCGGCATGCTCGCCTGGCTCGACGGACGGATCACTCTCGTCCCGGTGGATCGAGGAGAACGGTATCGCGTGTCCTTGACGGACGCGGTGAACGACGCCGACGTCCGAGACATTGAACGATCGCTGCGCCCCGCTGTAGAATTGGGCCTCGCGCGGCTGCTCGCGGCATGGCAGCTCGTGACGGACGAATTGGGAGTCGAGGCGGACGAGGTCAAGAACAGGATCGGGCGGCGGTCTGGTCTCCTATGACCTGCGCGGTCTGGCTACCCGTGGCCAAATCGATCGCAGATGCTGGCTGGCAGCGACGCCCGATTTCGAGCTCCCGAAAATTGAACCTGACGTGCCCCCGAAATTTCATCCAGCGGCGAGTTGAGTCCCGGCGGTTGATACGCCCGCGGGCGTGGGGTGAGCAACAGGCGATCGGCGGAGCTGGTCGGGGTTGCGCAGCCGATCGCCTGTTGCGGTGAGCGCGGCCGCATAGTCCGCCGGCGTCGCATAGCCGAGGGAAGAGTGCGGGCGCCGGTGGTTATAATCGTGAACCCAAGAGCGAACTTTCTCTCTCGCATGGTCGAGCCCGAAGAACAGCGTCTCGTTGAGCAGCTCGTCCCGCATGCGGCCGTTGAAGCTCTCGCAGAAGCCGTTCTGCATCGGCTTCCCCGGCATGATGAAATGCCATTCGATTTTGTTCGCCTCCGACCAGGACAGGACGGCGTTCGAGGTGAACTCCGTCCCATTGTCGGAAACGATCATGCCGGGCTTGCCGCGCCTTTCGATCAGCGCCGACAGCTCGCGCGCCACCCGCTTGCCGGAGATCGACGTGTCCGGGATCGCCGCCAGGC